>JBMZTS010000094.1:0-6059 GCA_049623905.1 Flavobacteriaceae bacterium | reverse complement strand
CTGAGCTCTGTAAAATACGTGCTTAAAAAATAATCTTCTTTTTGCGCAGCTCGAAATTTTGTCCGAGATAGACTTTTCTTACCATTTCATCTTTTGCCAATTCCTCAGGATTCCCCGCTTTGAGAATATTCCCTTCAAACATTAAATAGGTTTTATCGGTAATGGCTAATGTTTCTTGAACATTGTGATCGGTAATGAGAATACCAATGTTTTTATTTTTAAGATGTGCAACAATGCGCTGAATATCTTCTACCGCCACAGGGTCGACACCAGCAAAGGGCTCGTCGAGCAATACAAATTTAGGATTCGTAGCCAGTGCACGTGCAATCTCGGTTCTTCGCCGTTCGCCTCCCGAGAGTAAGTCGCCTCTATTTTTTCGAATGTGTGTCAAACTAAATTCTTCCAATAAAGCTTCCATTTTTTCAACTTGTTCTTTCTTGCTTAATGAGGTTAACTGGAGTACACTTAAGATGTTGTCTTCAACACTCAATTTCCTAAAAACAGAAGCTTCTTGTGCAAGATAGCCAATGCCATTTTGTGCTCTTTTATACATCGGGAAACGTGTAATCTCTTCGTCATCTAAATAGATTTTACCTTTATTGGGCTTAACCAAGCCAACAATCATGTAGAAGGAGGTTGTTTTACCTGCACCATTGGGGCCCAATAAACCAACAATTTCTCCCTGATTGACCTCTAGCGAAATACCGTTAACGACTTTTCTGCCGCGGTAAGATTTTTCAATATTTAAAGCGCGTAACTTCATAGGGTTTTATGGTTTTGTTCTAAAGCTTCCCAATATTCAAAGGCTCTTCTCAAATGCGGAATAACAATTGTACCGCCTACTAATGTAGCAATTTCAAGGCTTTCTATCACGGCAGCCTTAGAGACTTTATTGTTATAACATTCTTCCAGATGATAACGGACACAATCGTCACAGCGCAAAACGGTCGAGGCGACCAAGCCCAATAGTTCTTTTGTGGCTTTGTCTAGTGTTCCCGATTGATAGGTGTTGGCATCCAAATTGAATAAGCGCTTGATCATTTTTGAATCTTCGTTCAAAAGTTTGTCGTTCATTTTTGAACGATAGGCGTTAAACTCATTAACCAAATTACTCATGGGTTTTTAATTGTCTTTTTAATACGATCTTTGAGATTAAAATACTGACCTCATATAATATGAGAATGGGGATCGTCACAATAATTTGGCTGGCGATGTCGGGAGGGGTAATGATGGCGGAAATGCTTAAGACTATCACAATAGCAAATTTTCTATTTCGGCGTAAAAAATCGGGAGTGACTAAGCCGATTTTAGTGAAAAAATACATCAGAATGGGCAATTCAAAAATAAATCCAGAGGATAAGACTGCTGCCCGCAATAAACTGATGTAACTGTCTAAATCGAAATCATTAAAGACTTCGTTGCTCACCGTATAACTTCCTAAAAAATTGATGGATAACGGAGTAACGATATAATAGCCAAATAAGACTCCTATAAAAAAAAGGACAGAGGCAATAAAGATAAAACCTCGGGCGTTTTTTCGTTCATTGGCCAACAAGCCCGGGCTAATAAATCGCCAAAATTCATATAAAACGTAAGGAAAGGCAAGGATGAAGCCTGCTGTTATTGATGTCCACAAATGTGCCGAAAACTGCCCAGAAACCGCCCTGCTTTGTATGCGAAAGGGCATTTCTTGAAGGCAAAAATTGTCGCCTTGTCCCATCCATTTGGAAATATTACAGAAAAGTTCATAAGTGAAAAAGTCTGTTTTTTTTGGGCCAAAAATTAGGGTGTCAAAAACAAAGTCTTTCGCAATAAATGCCGCCACGCCAACCAAAACAACAGCTAAAGAGGATCGGATGAGATGCCAACGCAACTCTTCTAAATGCTCTAAGAAGGACATCTCATTTAATCTGTTCATGCGCTAATCCCTTCTTTGATGATGTCTAGAATATGAAGTATTCCTTGGTAATTTCCTGACTGATCGACCACAACTAAATGACTAATGGCATTTGCTTCCAATAAACTCATAGCCTTCGTCGCCAACATATTTTCCTTAATGAGGATGGGAGAGGGACTCATGATATCTTGTGCACTCAAACCGGTAATACTGGTTTTGTTTTTTAACATCCGACGGATGTCACCATCGGTGACAATTCCTACAATATTGTTGTGATCCATCACCACGGTTGTCCCTAATCGTTTGGTGGTTATTTCATCAATCACTTCTTCAACGGGAGTATTGAGCTTAACTTTTGGGCATTGATTTTTTGACGCAATTTGGCCTACAGTGAGATAGAGTCGTTTTCCTAAAGCCCCACCAGGATGGTGTTTTGCAAAATCTGTGGCCCCAAAATCTTTCAGCTTTAGAAGACAAACAGCAAGCGCATCACCCATGGCCAATTGAGCGGTTGTGCTCGAGGTTGGCGCAAGGTTATTTGGACAAGCCTCTTTTTCTATCGCAGTAAGCAAGACGTAATCTGACGCATTAGCTAAATCTCCTTGTTTATTTGCTGTGATCCCAATCAAAACATTCCCCCGATTTTTTATATGAGGGACTAAATCTTTGATTTCTGGTGAAGTCCCACTTTTAGACAAGCACATGACAATGTCGTCTTTCTGAACTATCCCCAGGTCGCCATGTATGGCATCTGCCGCGTGCATAAAAACGGCTGGGGTTCCTGTAGAATTTAGTGTAGAAACAATTTTCATAGCTATAACCCCGCTTTTACCTATTCCTGTGATGATTAGTCTTCCTTTAGAATGTTGAATGAGCTCTACTACTTTTGGAAAATTATCGTCGAGTTGATCGATTAGCCCCTCAATTGCTTTGGATTCTATTAATAGCGTATTTTTGGCTTCTTGAAGTATTTTTTTTCTGTCTTTCAATTCTTCACGTGTTTTTGCGGAAAATTCTCAACTAAATGTTATATTTAGTAGTGCAAATGTAAAATATTTGATTCAAAGCACTTCATGTCTTCAATGCAATTAACAGAAGAACTTAAAAAATATTTTGGTTTCTCTCATTTTAAGGGGTTACAAGAAGAGGTTATTAAAAATGTCCTTGCGCGAAAGAACTCTTTCGTTCTGATGCCCACTGGGGGCGGGAAATCACTGTGCTATCAGCTTCCTGGTTTGATGAGTGAGGGCACTGCTATTGTAGTGTCTCCTTTGATTGCCCTAATGAAAAATCAAGTAGACGCCATTCGGGGGATTTCACAAGACGATGGAGTGGCTCATGTGCTCAACTCCTCTTTGTCTAAAACTGCCATAGAAAAAGTTAAGAAGGACATAAGAGAGGGAATTACAAAACTTTTGTTTGTAGCCCCCGAATCGTTGACCAAACAAGGAAATCTTGAGTTTTTAAAGCAATCAAAAATTTCTTTTCTTGCGATAGACGAAGCCCATTGTATTTCTGAGTGGGGCCACGATTTTCGTCCAGATTACAGAAATCTGCGCTTTATGCTAGAACAAATTGACCGAAGTCTTCCGGTCATTGCCCTGACCGCAACAGCGACGCCCAAGGTGCAAGAGGATATTATGAAGAATCTTCAAATCACCAACGCACAAATCTTTAAAGCCTCTTTTAACCGCCCAAACCTGTATTACGAGGTGCGTCCCAAAACCGATCAGGTTGAGTTTGAGATTATCAAGTTTATTAAGGAGCGCAAAGGAAAGTCGGGGATTATCTATTGTCTTTCTCGAAAAAAAGTAGAAGAATTGGCCCAAATTCTTCAAGTCAATGCCATTAAAGCAATTCCCTATCATGCTGGTCTTGATGCCAAAACCCGTGCAAAAAATCAAGACGCATTTTTAAAGGAAGAATGCGACGTGGTCGTCGCAACCATTGCCTTTGGAATGGGGATTGATAAACCCGATGTGCGTTTTGTTCTTCATCACGACATTCCCAAAAGTATTGAGAGCTATTATCAAGAAACGGGCCGTGCTGGTCGAGATGGAGGAGAGGGCCACTGCCTGGCCTTTTATGCCTATAAAGACATTGAAAAATTGGAAAAATTTATGTCTGGAAAACCTGTCGCTGAACAAGAAATTGGAGTGGCTTTACTCAAAGAAATGGTGGCCTATGCTGAAACATCTATCTCGAGGAGAAAATTTATTCTGCACTACTTTGGTGAAGAGTTTGATTCTGAAAAAAGTGATTTGCAAAAAATGGATGATAACATTCGCTTTCCTAAACCCAAAACAGAAGCTCAGACAGAATTAACCCTATTATTAACAGCCATCAAAGAAACACGGGAACAATTTAAGGCCAAAGAAGTGGTCAAAACACTAGTGGGCGAACAAAATGCCATCATCAACAGTCACCATACCGCTTCACTCGATATTTTTGGGAAGGGCCAGAATAAAAACAAAGCCTATTGGATGGCGCTGATTCGTCAAGCTAATGTAGCTGGGTTTTTAAAGAAAGACATTGAAACCTATGGCATTATTCGATTAACCTCAAATGGTAAAGCTTATCTGACCTCTCCACAATCGTTTATGATGACCGAGGACCATTCTTATAAGTCGATGGGTCGTCCGTCTGTTGGTCCTCCTAAAGATGTGGTCAACGATAAGCGCCTTAAAAAAATCCTTTTAGAATTGCGTAAAACAATAGCCAATCGCAATGCGGTTCCACCCTATACCGTATTTCAAGAAAATTCGATAAATGACATGACATTGAAATATCCTATTTCGCACGAAGAGTTAGTGAATATTCACGGAGTAGGAGAGGGGAAGGCCAAACGCTATGGGAAAGAATTTTTAAGCCGAATCCAAGCTTATGTTGATGAAAATGAAATTACGCGACCAGATGATTTGATTGTAAAAAGTACAGGCGCCAACTCTTCTTTAAAGCTTTACATGATTCAAAGTGTTGACCGAAAATTACCCCTAGATGATATTGCCTCTGCCAAAGGAATGAGCATGAATGACTTCATCAATGAAATGGAAACCATTATGTTTGCCGGGACAAAATTAGATATCAGTTATTGGATTGATGAACTTTTGGATGAAGACCAACAAGAAGAGCTCTATGCGTATTTCATGGAAGCCGAGAGTGACGATATTTCGCAAGCCATTGAAGAGTTTGATGGCGATTACGATGAAGAAGAGATTCGGCTTTACCGAATTAAATTCATGAATGAAGTCGCAAATTAATTTCTATTTATTTCTTTTGATTCCTGTATATTTGCGCTTTAAAAATTCACTATGCAAGAAGGATTATACGCAAAATTTTCAACCCCTAAAGGAGAAATACTTATTTCACTCACCTACGACAAAACCCCAGGAACTGTGGGTAATTTTGTTGGTTTAGCTGAGGGAACAAAGCAAAACAAAGAAAAATCAGAAGGAACACCCTACTACGATGGGTTAAATTTCCATCGGGTCATTCCAGACTTTATGATTCAGGGCGGATGTCCACAAGGGTCTGGCATGGGTGGCCCAGGATATCAATTTGAAGATGAATTTCATTCTGAATTGCGCCACGATAAACCAGGAGTGCTTTCAATGGCCAATGCTGGCCCAGGAACCAATGGGAGTCAGTTTTTCATTACACACCTTGCGACTCCGTGGCTAGACGATAAACACACCGTTTTTGGCTTTGTGACCGAAGGGCAAGAGGTGGTTGATGCGATAAGCCAAGGCGATGCCATAGAATCGTTAGAAATTATTCGTGTGGGATCAGCGGCTGAGGCTTTTGATGCTTCATCGGCTTTCACTGATTTTGAAGCCAATCGGTTAAAACACATCGAAGAACAAAAGGCTGCTCAAGCTATGGCATTAGCCAAAATCACCGAAGGATTTACCCAAACCTCTAGTGGTTTATTTTATAAAATTGAATCTTCTGGTAGTGGAGATCAACCAGGAAAGGGCAATAGCGTTAAAGTTCATTACAAAGGCGAATTACTCGACGGTACTGTTTTCGATTCTTCTTTTAAACGCCAACAGCCCATCGAATTTAGTCTCGGTGTCGGCCAAGTTATCCCTGGGTGGGATGAAGGGATTGCACTGCTCAATAAAGGGGCGAAGGCAACATTTATCATTCCTTCAGACCTTGC
>JBMZTS010000093.1:0-6065 GCA_049623905.1 Flavobacteriaceae bacterium | reverse complement strand
TTTAAGTAATAAGCTATTTCTGGTAGTGTCGCTTATATGAAAAGTATGAACTCAAGCCTAAGATTGTGACGAATAAAGCCGCATAGTAAACAAAATTTGGCGTTATAATTTTATCCCCACTCGCATAAGAGTGCAAACCAACTAGGTAGAAATTGACACCAAAATAAGTCATCAAAATACTTGCAAAAGCTACAATACTTGATAGATTAAACAGCCAACGACCGCGCAAACCTGGAATTAATCGCATGTGGATTACAAAGGCATAAATCATAATACTAATCAAGGCCCACGTCTCTTTAGGATCCCAACCCCAATAGCGTCCCCAACTTTCATTGGCCCACATACCCCCCAAGAAATTCCCAATGGTTAACATGATAAGTCCCACGGTTAAAGACAATTCATTGATAATGGTCAATTCTTTAATATTTAAATCCATACGCGCTTTATTCTTTTGGGTGGTTATAAGAATTAAAAGTAAAGCCACCACACCAATGATCATACTTAAAGCAAAAGGGCCATAGCTGCCTACAATCACAGCGACATGAATCATCAGCCAATAGCTATCCAAAACAGGCTGTAAGTTAGCGATTGCAGGATCCATCCAGTTCCAATGAGCGATCATTAGAATCATCGAAGCCACAAAAGTCGTTGCAGCTAAAGTTAAGTTTGATTTTCGCCCGAAGAGCAGACCGAATAGAAGTGTCGCCCAAGCGACATATATCATCGACTCGTAAGCATCGCTCCAAGGGGCATGGCCCGAGATAAACCATCGTGCAGCCAACCCAAGCGAATGCAAGGCAAAAAGAATATACGTTAAGCCTTTAAAAAAGTTTATAAGGGCTCTGATTCGCTTTCCGTCTCTAAATATTTGAACTAATAAGACAACGAAAAAGAGAAAACCGACATAGAGATACCAGCTGAACAATTTTTTAAAGATGTCATATCTGTTGTAGGAAATTTCAGCCTTGATTTTTTCTGGACTAGGGAGGACGTTTTGTCCATAACGCTGTTGAAACCCTTTAAGGCTTTCAAGCAGTTCATCGGCTTCGCTATAATCTCCATTGGTTTTAGCCAATCGCATAGATTTAAAGTAGAGGGGCAATACATTGTGAACATACAGGGAATCGGTTCCAGAAAAGTTGGTGTCTTCTAGTTCAGGAAAAGAAACCCAAGTATTGTTGTCATCATCGGGAATTGGAAAAACACGTAAAACCTTTCCCTCCAAAGCCGAATAAAGAAGGTTGACACGTTTATCAACTTCAATAAAATCTTTTTGAAATTGATTGGGAATACCTGCTCGATAGGCGTCTTCTAATTGCGTTGCTATTTTGTAATTTCCTTGCTGATCGAAGAATGAAATAAGTGGAGCATACTTCGCTTTTTTTCCTACTCCAGTAATCTTTCGTATGGAGTCGTTGCCACGTTTGAGTGATATGATAGGAATATTGTACCAAATAGCAGGTCCGTTGAGGATAGACAACAATACTTGGTCAGAGTTCAGCCCTTTGTAGGTGTCATATTTACTCACTTTTCGCAACAATTCAGATGAGAACGTATTGGCGGGTTTCATTCGTCCGCCCAAATCTTGAATGACCAACTCACCAAATTTAGCCGCTTGCGCTTTGGGAAAAGCATCGGCTAAAACAATAGAATCAAAATCAATTTTCGAGCGATTAGCCATTAAATACTCTTGCGCAGTACTGAAATTGACACCCAACAAAACCAATAGACTCAATGCCGCTTTTTTAGCTTTAATCTTATCAATTGTTTTGGCTAAATCTTTAAACCTGGTTTTTCCGATAAAAAAGATAGCCATCATACTCAAATACAAGAGTATATATCCTGTATAGGTAATATAGGTTCCCCACCAATCGTGGTTAACCGACAAGACGGTTCCTTTTTCGTCTGGATCAAAAGAGGACTGGAAAAAGCGATATCCCCTATGGTCCAGAACGTGATTCATGTAGATGTCATAATCAAATGATTCTGTATCTAAAACGGTAACCTTACTTTCAAAAGAGGCATAACTCTTTTCTGTTCCAGGATATTTTTCAGCGATAAAATCGTTAAGCTTGATTTCAAACGGAAGCTCTAAGGGTAAAGAGCCGTAAGTCAAATAAAAATCAAGTCCACCAATACTGACTTTTTTAGGGTCATTACTATATCCTTTCCCACCAAGAAGAGAAACATATTCACTTCCAGAATCGGTTGAAATCTCGAGGCGAAGGGCATCCTGACGAGCATTCCCCTGATCTTCGGTCTGGACAATATCGAATTTTCCACGTAAAACGGGTTCGGGAATAACAAATTGAAAATTGGGCAAAGAGTAGAGTGATCGCAATTGTAGCGGTTGTCTTTCTTCGCTCGTCAGTTCGCCTTGGAATTGATCGGCCATCCGCATATATGAACCAGCAAAAGGACTAGTAATGAAATATTCGCCCTTATCGACCTCAATATTAATGGCCCCTCTAATAGGGTTGTCAAGGGTAAACAGTAAGTTGTGAATATTGGAGACCTCTCCTTCTTTTATAAAGTGTTCGTGGCGATTGCCATCACTGGCCTCGACGATTTTAATATAGCGCTGCCCGTCGGGATCGAGCACCAATCCTTCGGTAGCGTTTTCCATAAAATCAACATAGTTAATGTTGAATTTTTGGTCTTTAAAAGTCTCCTTTATTGTAAAGGAATTATTCACATGTTCCGAAAGAAGAAGTTCTTTTTTCAGCGGTTTTCTCAGCGCCTGCCCTTCAAATTCTCCATCAACCAAAATTGTTAAATAGGTTTTTTCTGATAAAAAAGTACTGGTAGCCTCACCTTCTCGTATGGGCATAACCCCTTCATAGCCGTGATACCGAGTGACCAAAGCACCCAAGAGAATCAAAATAAAGGAAAGATGTATTGCAAGAATGGCCCATTTTTCTTTTCTCAGTAATCGGTATTTAATAATATTTCCTGCAAAATTCAAAGTAAAAAGTGCCATGATGAGTTCAAACCACCAAGCGTTGTAAATCCATATTTTTGCTGTTTCAGTGGAATACCAGCTTTCTATGAAGGTGCCCAAACCCATAGCGGTCGGGAAAACAAAAAACAAAACTGTCATTAAACGATTGGAGGCGAGGTACTTCAGCAAAACATCTTTCATCTAGCAATAATCTTCTTTTCGTAGGCAAAGATAATTGTTCAAAGATGAAAAAAAGAATGAAATCATTGATTAATTCAACAGAAAAAGGAGCAGTATAAGCACTTCGATTAGCATCCCTGTGATAAAGGATTCAAAAACCCTTTTAAATGGAAATTGTGCAAGGAAAGAAGTCAAAAAACGAAGTGGTGAAAAAAGAGCCACAATCAAAATCAACATCCATAATAAATTTAACTTTTGCGAAGTGATATAGTACACATTGATCAACGTAACAAAAATAATAATGACAAGAGAGGAGATTGCCGCCAAGAGATAGTTTTCTCTGTATAAAGCTTTAAAAGCTTTGAATTTTTTCATGATAAAAAGATTTGGTACTATAAATCTATGAAAAAATAAAAAAAATTACCTTTACAGAGATGTTAAAAATTGTCATTCTAGGTGCGGGAAATGTAGGGACGCATCTTTTTCATGCGATTCAAAATAGTTCAACCGGAGAGGTTGTTCAATGGTATAATCGCTCAATTAAATCTCTTGAGCCTTTTAAAAATGAAACCTCCATTACAGACGACCTTTCGCTTATTCAAGCGGCAGACCTCTGTATAATTTCGGTTGCAGACGACAGCCTCCAACGCATAAGCGAGACACTTTCCTTTTTTGATGGTATTGTGGTACATACGGCTGGAAGTGTCCCCATGGAAATACTAAATAAGCATCCCAAACATGGGGTTTTCTATCCTTTGCAAACTTTTTCCAAACAACGGAAAATTAATTTTAAAACGGTCCCCCTTTGCATTGAGGCCAACAGTACAAAAACCCTTGCGCTTTTGAGGACTTTTGCCCAAGGACTTTGTGGTCCCATCCATGAAATTGATTCAACCCAGCGACGTGCTTTACATATCGCTGCTGTGTTTGTTAATAATTTCACAAATCACCTGTACGCCAAGGGAGAAGTCATATGTCAAGAATACAATATTCCATTTTCAATATTAAAGCCACTTATAGCTGAAACAGCCGCAAAAATTGAAGCCCTCTCACCTACACTCGCTCAAACTGGTCCTGCCCTTCGTCAAGACATCAAAACCATTGATCAACACTTAAAACAGCTCTCGGACAAAACATCCCAAGAACTCTATCATTCACTCACAAAATCCATTCAAAATCACTATGAATAAAAAAAATTACAAAGAAATTCTTCCCCGCATTAAAACCTTTATTTTTGATGTCGATGGTGTGCTTACCAACGGAAAAGTCATGATCACTACTCAGGGTGAGATGTATCGTGAAATGGATACTAAAGATGGCTACGCATTAAAATGCGCCTTAGAGCAGGGATATAAAGTGTGTATTATTTCGGGAGGAACCAACGAAGGTGTACGCAGCCGACTAAAGACTCTCGGAGTCTTTGACATCTATCTTGGGGCCCACAGAAAAGAAGAACCCTTTCAAGACCTGCTCGATAGTTATGATTTGGATCCAGAAGAAATCCTTTACATGGGCGATGATGTGCCCGATATTATCGTCATGGAAAAAGTGGCCTTGGGAACTTGCCCCAATGATGCCGTAACAGATGTTAAAGAAATGGCCGACTACATCTCAAATAAAAAAGGAGGAGAAGGATGTGTTCGTGATATCATAGAACAAACCCTTCGTGTTCAAGGCAAATGGCGTACTGATTTGGGCGCTAAAAACGATTAAATCTATGCGCCGCTTTTCCGCCACAGATATTATTCTGGCTTCTAACTCACCAAGAAGACAGCAATTTTTAAAAGACATTGGTCTTTCGTTTACCGTACAAACCCATCAGGTAGAAGAAATTTTTTCACCAGAATTAAAAAAGGAAGAAATATCCAATTACCTCGTCCAATTAAAAGCAAGACCTTTTAAAACTCTTTCGGATAACCAACTCATTATCACTGCCGATACTATCGTCTGGAGTAATGGAGCTTGCTTAGGAAAACCCAAAAACACACAGGAGGCCAAACAAATGTTACGTCAACTCTCAGGGCAATCTCATGAAGTAATTACTTCTGTCGCGTTTACCCAAAAAACACAACAAACCCTCATCAATGAAACGACGGTTGTCCATTTCAAACCTCTTACAGAGGAAGAAATCGAGTACTACATTAGACAATTCAAACCATTCGACAAAGCAGGTGGCTACGGAATACAAGAATGGATCGGAATAATAGGCATTGATAAAATTGAAGGAAGCTACACAAATGTTGTCGGTTTGCCTGTAGCGCAAGTTTTGACTACATTGGAACAAATTTGTCATGAATGAAATACTTCTTGCCCTTTTTATTATTTCTCTCATTTGGACTTCAAGCACAGCTCACTTCACAATTTAAAACGCATTGGTTTGATGGTCATGCTGAGATTAGCTCCTATGAACTTGATCAATCGCGCTATGGAGAACAACGCCACGGCAAGGCCGTTGTTATTTTTGTTACTGAAGATTTTTTACCGCAACAGCAGGTCAAGGCCAATCAAAAATCGAAGACAACACTCCCCATTTTAAAATCTAATCGCACTAAAAATTTTTTGACCGGTATTTATCCCTACAGTATTATGAACAGTAGTTTTTCTTCATTGCGGAAAGGACACCCTATGCTTAAATCGACAACCTCTATTCAAGAATGGTGCGGACAGAGTTATCTTCAAATCAATTACAAAAATAACCATATGCACCTGATTTCGCATTCTTACTTTGAAGGAGAGGCCGATCAAGAGAAGCAGCTCGACAAAACCTTAGCCGAAGAGGCCATATGGAATCTTTTGAGAATCAACCCACAAAAATTACCTACGGGCAATTTTAGTATCCTCCCCGCATTAGAATTCATCAGAATGAATCATCGCGATTATGAGGTCACTAAAGCCTATGGGGTTTTATCTTCTGGAAACTATACAATCGATATGCCAGCCATTG
>JBMZTS010000092.1:0-6067 GCA_049623905.1 Flavobacteriaceae bacterium | reverse complement strand
AAATTGTAAATGCGTAATGGTTTATTTCTAAAGCTGATGTCAATAAAAGCACCACTATTGGTAGATGCCTCAAAGTCAATATAGCCCTGATCAAGGATCGGGAATTTTGAAAAAATAGCCAAAGGAGATTTGCCCATTGACCGACTAGGTTGAATGTATTTGTATTCGTAGCTCTCAAAGCGTGGTGCGTCTGTTTTTGAATACTCTTGTAAGCACACAATATCGGGAGCTTCCTCTTCAATGAGGGCTTTAATATCTGTAGAAATTGTATTGGAATTGATCCAACGATACTTATTAAATAGACGGACATTATAACTCATTACCGAAAAAGTGGAACTGCTTTTTCTGATACTTGTGTTGGGGAATTGATACAGCAAATTCCATTCGGAATAGCCCAGTAAGAAAGCACCCATAAACAAAAGAAAAGGCCATTTCAATTTTAAAACCCAATAGCAAAAAAAAAGTAGGTTCAATAACACCACTATTGGAATGAATAAATTTAAAATCGAGTAATTAAAAAAAGAAGGGATACTTCCCATTAGCATTAACTGAAAAATAAGGAGTAAGCAATTGACAATAAAAAGGAGATGTTCAAAAAAATTTAGTTTCATGGGTGGTATTTGGGCTAATTTTTTCCTGCCTTAAAGAGAAATTCTTTTTCTTCTTTGGTTAAACTATCGTAGCCAGAGATGCTAATCTTATCCAAAATAGCATCAATTTTATTTTGATCGGGAGACGAGGTCTTGGCCGTTTTTTTGGTCGTCTTATAGACCTTTTCCATCTTCGGTTTTGAATCGAACAAGCCAACGATCCATTTCCATACAAGCTCGAAACGTGTACCGATATCGTTCCCTTTTTGCAATTGATTGGCATAAAAATAGCCTAGGGCTGCGCCACCAAGATGAGCTAGGTGTCCTCCAGCGTTTCCGGAGGGAATTTGTAATACATCTAAAACGACCAAGCCAATACCGAGATACATCAATTTAAGGTTGAAAAAAAGAAGACGTATTTCTAATTGTGGACTATATGTACAGCTAAAAATCAAAATGGCCATAACCCCTGCGGATGCACCCACCAAAGGAGGATAAAGTCCCTTAAAAACAGGAAACAATGCATAACTCATTAAAAAAACGACTCCGCCAGTGATAAGCCCTAGAAAGTAAACATTAATGAATTTTTGCGCCGAAAAAAGATTTAAAAATAAGCGAGACGCATAATACAACAATAGCATATTCCACAGAATATGACCAATACTTCCGTGTAAAAAGGCATAAGTGAATAAGGTCCATGGCCGGTAAAGAAAAAGTGAAGCGTGGGGCGAAAGCTCAAACCATGTGTACATGGCTTGCTCTGGTAGATTAAATAAAAAAAAGAATGTCCGTAGAAAAAAGGGAATAATGAAACAAACAATATTGATTAAAATTATTTTTTCAGCGATCGTAAAACGATCCAAACGGCTCATAAAATCCTTAAAGCGACTCATCTTAATTCCAGCGATTTTGATTGAATTGATTTTTTTTCCAGTAGAGCATCATTAAAAAACCTGTAATAGCTCCTCCAATATGTGCAAAATGAGCAATTGGACCAACAGAATACGAAGAAAAGCCAAAAAACAAATCTCCCACTATAAGTAATGGTACAAAGTACTTTGCTTTAATTGGAATGGGAACAAAAATGAGGTACAACGGAGTGTTGGGAAACAGAAAAGCAAATGCCACCAAGACTCCATAAAGTGCTCCAGATGCCCCTACCATAGAAACATTATAACTTTGATAAAGCGCACTAATATTTTCCATAGATACGACATTAAGCCAACTCGTTCTATAATCACCTCTCTCTATGGTTTGAATTATTTCAGCATACGAAAAATCATTGGCTGTTAAAACATCGATGACACTGAAAAAACTAAAATGATAGGCGATCATTTGAACAATAACCGCTCCTAAACCCGCGGAGATATAGTAAAATAAAAATTTTTGCTTTCCCCACATTTGCTCCAGTAATGAACCAAACATCCACAAGCCGAACATATTGAATAAGAGGTGCGGAAAATTGCCATGCATAAACATGTGCGTTAATGGTTGCCATAAATGAAATAAGGGGTTTTTGTAGAAATGCAATGCCATTAAATCAATAAACGCTTCCCCTAATAGATTGGCCGCAAAAAAGAAAATACCATTAATGATTAATAAGTGCTTTACGGTCTCTGTTATACGCTGCATCAGTTGAATTTTTTCTCTAATTCTTCTCTTGTCAAAGAAACAAAAATCTGTCGATTAAATGGCGAGAGTTGTGTCTCTTTACACCCAAATAAATCATTTACCAGTTGTTGCTGTTCCTCAAATTTTAACTGTGTTCCACGTTTTATTGCTAGGGTTTTGACTAAAGATTTAGCCAAAAGATCGGTTTGACTAAAAGTACTCTCGGATACTTCATTTTCAAGGGAAGTAAACAAATCTTCAAAAACCTGAAGGGCTTTATTTTCGGAACACAGGCTAGGAACACCAATGATTTCTACTTTATTCTCATGGACTTCAGCAAGACTAAATCCAACTTCTGTCAAAAGCGCGGAATACTCCTGATAAAAAACCTTTTGGGAGGGAGATAATTCCACTTCTATGGGAAACAAAAGACGTTGACTACTGGTTTTTAGCTGTGTCATCTGAGATAAAAACAGTTCGTATAAAATTCTTTCATGAGCCCGTTGTTGATCGATCAACAATAACGCCATTCCAGTTGAACTGACCACATAGCGATTCATGAGTTGAAAAATCTTTTGTGAGTCATTGGTTATCGATTGATTGAGATCGGACAACAATTTTTCTTGCCCCGAATCTGTATGGCCAACTTCTTGATATAACGATTCCCATTGCGGACTCATTTTAGATGAAAAAGCGCGGGGTTTAGCCTCCGTAAAGGGATTAAAATTGCGATCGACTTCTATTTGAGGAGTTGCCACAGAAGTATCGCTCTGTCGATAAGGAACATCTAAATTGGGATCGCGGTCAAAATCCAAGGTTGGGGTCACTTGAAACATGCCTAAACTGTGCTTAACTGCCGACCGAAGAATTGCAAATAAACTTTGTTCATTTTCAAACTTAACTTCGGTTTTGGTCGGATGAATGTTGATGTCTATTGTATGGGGTGCCAAATTGAAAAACAGAAAATAGCCCGGATAGCTGCGCTCGTTTAATAAGCCGTCATAGGCCGACATAACCGCATGATGAAGAAAGGAACTTTTTACAAAGCGATTATTAACAAAAAAGAACTGCATTCCTCTTGTCCGTTTTGCCGCATCTGGCTTCAATACAAATCCGTTGATCGAAGACACCGTGGTGGATTCCTCTACGGGCACTAATTTATCTTCAATCTTACGACCAAAGATGTGTTTTAATCGACGACGAAGAGGACCTTGAGGAAGATCAAAAAGCTCTGAATTGCCTTGGCGCATTGAAAAAGAAATCTCTGGATGTGCTATGGCAACCCTCTGGAATTCATCAATAATATGGCGCAATTCTACCGCATTAGACTTTAAAAAATTTCGACGCGCAGGCACATTAAAAAACAAATTGTTGACCGACATTGAAGTACCAAAAGGAGCAACAACCATGGATTGATCTTTTATCTCGCCACCGGCTATTTTTACTTTTGTCGCCAGTTCGTCCTTTTGCCGTCTAGTGTGTAGCTCAACGTGAGCAACCGCAGCAATTGAAGCCAAGGCCTCTCCTCTAAACCCTTTAGTATGAAGCGCAAAAAGATCGTCCGATTGGTTAATCTTTGACGTGGCATGGCGTTCAAAAGACATTCGGGCATCTGTCGTGCTCATTCCTGTTCCATTATCGACCACTTGAATCAATTGCTTGCCTGCCTCTTTGACGATCAATTGAATCGTCGTCGCTTTTGCATCAATGGCATTTTCCAATAATTCTTTGACAACTGACGCTGGCCGCTGAACAACTTCACCCGCCGCAATCTGATTGGCCACATGATCGGGTAATAAGGCAATGATATCTTCCATCTATTATGCTGTAAAAATGGATAAATCAAAATCAATAATGACTAAAAAGATTAGGGTAAGTAGAGCAATTATTAATAATAATAGTGGGGAAAAAGTGCGGTTATTGCGGTTGCGGCTATTTTGTCGCGCTACATCCCACTTCTTTCCAAAATCGTTGGCGTTGTATGTTTCGCGATATTTAGAAAACTTAGAATCAAAATCATATGGGTTTTCAATCTCTTTCCCTTGATAATAACGTGGAGTGTAGTTATATCTTCTGTTTTTATTCAGTTTGAAAAGATTTGATTTAAACATAGATGTTTGACTTAGGTGTAGTAATTAGAGGTAATGTCTAAAAACAAAGCAACATGCTCTAAACAAAGATATATTTTCCGTCCTTTTCTCCATAATTTGAAACGATTATTTTAAAAGAAAGTACTCACATCAATCAGGCAAATAAAGCATTATGCCTACGGCTTATGATTGGGACAGATGAGCCATTTTTAGAGCGGTAACTGCCGCTTCTACCCCTTTGTTACCGTGAACTCCCCCACTCCGGTCAATGGCTTGTTGTAAGGTGTCGTCTGTCAATACACAAAAAATAACCGGTTGCTTTGACTGAAGGTTTAACATTGTAATGCCCTGGGTTACCCCCTGGCAAACAAAATCGAAGTGTTTGGTTTGCCCTTTAATCACACTGCCTATAACGATGACAGAATCGACATCCTCTTCTAAGGCCTTTTTGGCTCCAAAGACCAACTCGAAACTACCTGGAACATTCGTTCTAGATATGTTCTTTGGAAGAACATCAAAGGAAAGCAATGTTTCATAGGCCCCTTTGTAGAGGTTTTCTGTAATTTGATTGTTCCATTCGGAAACAACAAGGGCGAATTTAAGGTTTTCTCCAGAAGGAACTCCAACCGAATCAAAATCTGAAAGATTAGACAAGGAAGTGGCCATCGCTAGTTTTCTAAACGACCAATTTGTATCTCTACCTGCTGAGCTTCAGGGGCTTTAGGATAATCCTCTTTAATGCGCTTAAAATATTTTAAGGCCGCATCATTTTGGTTAAGCAGAGAACTCAAAAGTCCCGCTTTGAATAAATATTTTGGCGTTGTGAAATCATTTTCACTGGCTTTAAATGCCTCGACATAATAGCTAAGCGCAGTTTTATCCTCATCTAACTGTGCATAGGCATCTCCAATAGCACCTTTAGCTAAAGAGGATAATAAAACATCATCGGATTTAAAATCGGTCAAATAGTCAATGGCTTCTTGATATTGATTTGTATTTAAATAGGCCATTCCCGCACTGTACTTTGCAAGATCAGCTGCGGATGTTCCACCATAATTATCGATAATGTCTAAAAAACCATATTTCCCATCACCTCCTTCAATAGCCCGTTTGTACAAAGCTTGGGTGTCTTCTCCATTTACTGCTAAACTAAAATAATACTGGGCTTGATTTAATTCAGAAACTGCGGTTTCATTTTGGGGCTTGGCAATGTATGAATCGAAAGCCAAATAACCTAGAACAACGGTAGTAACAACACCGATAAAAGATAAAATGATGTTTTGATATTTTGCTACAAAAGCCTCTGTTTTTGAGGCACCTACATCTAGGGACTCAAACACCTCTGCGGTGGTGCTTTCGATTTCCTGCTCTGTCGCATCAGGTTTTGTCAATGATTTTTTTGCCCCTCTTTTTTTGTATGTTGCCATGATGTGCGTATTAAAGTGCCCAAAAATAAACTTTTTATTCCAATCGTAAAAGAGACTTTGGGTTTCTTATCTTAGCAAACATGAAATTAATTTCACTCTCACTCACAAATTATAAAAATATTGAGGCCACACGCTATACTCTTGACGATCGCATCAATTGCTTTATCGGAAATAATGGCGTGGGAAAATCCTCCATACTCGATGCCATTTATCATCTGTGTTTTGGGAAAAGTTACTTTAATCCCTCTGCTGTTCAAAACATTCAGTTTGGAAAAGACTTTTTCTTGTTAGAAGGCCATTTTTCTGTAAAAAATCGGGAGGAAAAAATTATTTGCAGCTTAAAAAAAGG
>JBMZTS010000091.1:0-6149 GCA_049623905.1 Flavobacteriaceae bacterium | reverse complement strand
TCGTCTTGACCGATCTTCCCAATTCTGATTTGAGAAAAGTAGTCAAACCCAACCCAGACTTTTTATATGTAATTGCCAAATACGACCTTTCGGAGGGACCACTTCGGCTCACAGGCACACTCCCTCAATCATCATACTGGTCGTTAGCACTCTACCAGCCAAACACGATCAACTTTTATGTGAAAAATGATCAACAGTTTGACCAGCCTGAACTCAATCTAATCCTTAGATACGATCAGGATGACATCTCTCCAACAGCGACAGAACCCAGTATCATTTCGCCCACAATCAAAGGAATGATATTGTTTCGTATTTTGGCTATCGATCCTTCAACCGACAACGTCAATATGCTAAAAAAATATCAAGAAAGTATTCGTTTAACCCCAGCGGAGTAAGTGTGTTTATTCCTGTGGATAACTCCCCAACAACTTCTTGTTTTAAGGGGCAAAATTTAAAGTCATTTTTTAGAGAAAAGCCCTATTTTTGTGCTTTAAATCACACCCTATGCTTCTGTTTTTTGGCGATGCCACAACCAAGGTTTATGTCGTTGAATGTTCTACCTCTCTTTCGGTTGACGAGCGCAAGAAATTAGAATGGCTCTTTGCAGAAGCTCCTGCTCTTTCGTCTGAAAGTATTTCTGGCCCTTTTTATGGTCCACGTGCAAGCATGGTGACCCCATGGAGTACCAACGCCGTTGAAATTACCCAAAACATGGGAATTCAAGGCATTAAACGGATCGAAACCTTTCTTTCTGAAAAAAATGCTGGAACCATAGATCCAATGCTTATGGCCAAGTTTGACCGGCTTAACCAAAAGCAGTTTCATGTCGATATCGCTCCCGAAAAAGTGAAGGAAATCACCGATGTAACTGCTTACAACAAACAAGAGGGACTAGCGCTGAGTAAAGAAGAAGTAGATTATCTTGTTGCTTTATCAGAATCGCTCGGACGCCCACTTACCGACTCTGAAGTTTTTGGCTTCTCTCAAGTCAATTCTGAGCATTGTCGTCACAAAATATTTAATGGTCAATTTATCATTGATCAGGTCGAAAAAAAACACAGTCTCTTTGAATTAATTAAGCAAACTTCGAGAGAAAATCCAAATACAATCGTTTCAGCCTATAAAGACAATGTTGCCTTTATCGAGGGTCCACGTATTGAACAATTTGCCCCACAGCAGGCCGATCGCCCTAGTTCTTTCACAAAAACAACCATCGATAGTGTTATTTCCTTAAAAGCTGAAACACACAATTTTCCTACTACCGTTGAGCCCTTTAATGGAGCCGCTACCGGGTCTGGAGGGGAAATTCGCGATCGTCTTGCTGGGGGAAAGGGGTCCTTGCCCTTAGCCGGTACAGCGGTTTATATGACGCCCTATTCTCGGGTACAAGACAATCGACAAGAAAGTAATTTTCCTCCACGCCAATGGCTCTATCAAACGCCCATTGATGTTTTAATCAAGGCGTCAAATGGCGCTTCCGATTTTGGCAATAAATTTGGGCAGCCCCTTATTGCTGGCTCAATACTCACCTTCGAGCATTTAGAAGGAAACCAACGGTTAGGCTATGATAAAGTCATTATGTTGGCCGGAGGAATTGGTTTTGGCCGTAAAGAACAAGCACAAAAAGCCATCCCCAAAAAAGGCGATAAAATTATCATTTTAGGCGGAGACAATTATCGTATCGGGATGGGCGGTGCAGCAGTTTCTTCAGCCGATACGGGTGCCTTTGGAAGCGCCATCGAACTCAATGCCGTTCAGCGATCAAATCCTGAAATGCAAAAACGCGTCGCCAATGCCATCCGCGCATTAGTAGAGAGCGAGCACAACCCCATTGTTTCAATTCACGACCACGGTGCAGGAGGACATTTAAATTGCTTATCGGAACTTGTTGAAGATACCGGAGGAGCCATTCAAATTGACGCTTTGCCCCTTGGCGATCCTACACTCTCTGCCAAAGAAATTATTGGGAACGAATCTCAGGAACGTATGGGGCTCATCTTAGCGCCAGAAGATGCGAAAAAGCTCGAAAAAATTGCAGCGAGAGAGCGAGCTCCATTCTATGTAGTGGGTGAGGTGACCGATGATCATCATTTTTCATTTCACTCAGAAAAAAACAACGAAACACCTATTGATTTAGACCTTTCTGCACTTTTTGGAAGCTCGCCAAAGACCATCATGAAAGATCGACATACTAAGGTGGAGTATGCTGAAATTCACTACGATCAAACCCATTTAAAGACCTATATCGAGCAGGTTCTTCAGTTAGAGTCAGTGGCTTGTAAAGATTGGCTAACCAATAAAGTCGACCGTTGTGTCACTGGACGTGTTGCTCAACAACAATGTGTTGGAGAATTGCAACTCCCATTGAGCAATTGTGGGGTAATGGCGCTCGATTATACCGGTCGAAAGGGAGTCGCCACCGCCATCGGGCACGCACCAATAAGCGGCCTGATTGATCCTAAGAAAGGAAGTAATACGGCCATAGCGGAAGCTTTAACCAATTTGGTTTGGGCTCCCCTCGAGGAAGGTCTTCAATCGGTCTCCCTCTCGGCCAACTGGATGTGGCCCTGCAACAATGAAGGTGAGGATGCCCGGCTCTATGATGCTGTTGAAGAATGTTCCACTTTTGCTAAAGCTCTTGGCGTAAATATTCCCACAGGAAAAGACTCGCTTTCGATGAAACAAAAATACCCTGATGGCGATGTTGTTGCTCCAGGAACAGTTATCATCTCTGCTGCTGGTCAGTGTTCTGATGTCACCACTATAATTACACCGGTAGCTTCATCACAGGGCAAGCTTTACTATATCGATTTTGCACAGGATGAATTCCATCTTGGAGGCTCCGCTTTTGCACAAAATCAAAATGCTATTGGAACAGCAACACCTACCGTTTTAGAGGCAACCTATTTCAAAACAGCATTTAACACCCTCCAAAAGGCCATAAAATCTGGTCTGATCACAGCAGGGCACGATATTGGCTCTGGCGGACTAATCATCAGTTTACTCGAAATGTGCTTCCCTTCAACCTCCGTTGGCATGACCCTAGATCTGAGTTCTTTTGAAGAAAAGGATTTGGTACGTCTTTTATTTTCTGAAAAAGTGGGGGTCATTGTAGAGTCAAATGAAGACCTTGTTTCTTACTTTTCTACGCATGGGATTAAGGTCGTAAAGATTGGTAACACCAACACCTCAAGTGAAGTTGTCATCAACAATCAGACCTTTTCTGTTGCAGAAATGCGAGCCCATTGGATGCGAACATCATCGAAGCTTGAAGCTCAACAAACACTACCAAAACTTGCGGCAGTAAGAGCACATAATAGCGTACAACAACCATTAAAATTCAATTTCCCAGCATCCTTTACTGGAAA
This sequence comes from Flavobacteriaceae bacterium, assembly GCA_049623905.1. GTDB lineage: Bacteria > Bacteroidota > Bacteroidia > Flavobacteriales > Flavobacteriaceae > Arcticimaribacter. The sequence continues at coordinate 2,781 of JBMZTS010000091.1, read as the reverse complement.
ACGGGCAGAGGTGAAAACAAACAGGATAAAAGCTGCTGTGATACGGGAAAAAGGAAGTAATTCGGAACGCGAAATGGCATATATAATGGATTTGTGCGGTTTTGAGGTTAGAGATGTTCATATGACTGATCTGATCGAAGGAAGAGAGACCCTGGAAGACATTCAATTTCTTGTGGCAGTTGGGGGCTTTTCTAATTCTGACGTTTTAGGCTCGGCCAAAGGTTGGGCTGGGGCTTTTAAATATAACCCTAAAGCAAAAAAAGCACTCACCTCCTTTTTTAAGCGTCCTGACACGCTCTCATTGGGGGTTTGCAATGGATGTCAATTGTTTATTGAGCTCGGTCTTTTAACTCCAGATCACAGTGAAAACCCTCGGATGCTTCACAACGACTCTGGAAAATTCGAATGTCATTTTTCATCGGTTAGCATTCAGCCAAGTAGTGCCATTATGCTACAAGGACTTGAAGGAAGTACCCTAGGCATTTGGTCAGCTCATGGTGAAGGAAAGTTCTCCTTCCCAATGGAAGAGCAAGACTATCAGATACCTGGCAAATTCTACTACTCCGAATATCCCGCAAATCCTAATGGATCGGACTATAATGCTGCCATGCTAGCTAGTCAAGATGGTCGGCATCTGGTAATGATGCCTCATCTTGAAAGATCAACCTTTCCTTGGAATTGGCCTCACTATCCGGTCAATCGTTCAGACGAACTTAGCCCATGGGCGATGGCCTTTGAAAATGCCTATAATTGGTTGCAAAAATAATGGGTTGTATCTGATAGTTTTCATTATCTTGACCTCTTTGAAAACTATAACAAATAAAAATGAAGCCAACCCGATTATTTGATTTTCTAGCGCAGCAGCTCGAACGTCCTCTAGAAAAATGCCTCAATACAAAATACAATGGAACATGGACACCCACTTCTACTCAAAGCTTTTACGATAGCGTTCAACAGGCCTCCCGAAAATTAATGCAAATGGGGGTCAAACACGGCGATAAAATCGCTTTGATTTCAACCCAAAACAGAACAGAATGGTGCATCATGGACCAAGCCATCCTTCAGCTTGGAGGCACAACCGTTCCGATTTATCCTACCATTTCTGCGGCTGAATATGAGTATGTCCTCAATCATTCTGAAAGTCGCCTTTGTTTTATTTCTGACAACGATATTTTTGAAAAACTAAACTCTATTCAAGCCAATACTTCCCTCGAAGGGGTTTATTCTTTTGAGCCTGTTAAAGGATGTGATTCTTGGACTATACTCTTCGATGAAGATGACCCAGCACTTCAAGCCAAGGTTGAAGCGGCAAAAAATGCAGTACAACCAACAGATCTAGCAACCATCATTTATACTTCAGGAACCACGGGTCGCCCGAAAGGGGTGATGCTTAGTCATAATAATATCGTCTCTAATGTTTTAATCACCTCAAAGCGCCTTCCATTAGACGAAAAAAAGAATGTAGCTTTGAGCTTTCTCCCCGTTTGCCACATTTTTGAACGTGTCATTTTGTATATCTATTACCACAAAGGAGTAGAAATTCACTTTGCTGAATCGCTCGAAAAGATCTCGGAAAATTTAAATGAGGTGCATCCTTATTTCATGACTGCAGTGCCGCGATTACTTGAAAAGGTTTATGACAAAATATACTCTCGTGGAGCAGATCTAGATGGGGTCAAACAAAAATTGTTTTATTGGGCTGTCGACCTCGGATTAAAATATGAACCTTATGGTCAAAATGGCTGGATATACGGTCTAAAATTAGCCATCGCCAGAAAACTGATTTTCTCAAAATGGAAAGCTGCCTTAGGTGGAAATTTAGAGTTAATCTGTTCAGGAAGTGCCGCCCTACAACCACGTTTAGCACGGGTTTTTTCGGCTGCAGGCATGACCATCGCGGAGGGCTATGGACTAACCGAAACCTCGCCAGTAATCTCTGTTGGGGAAGAAGCCAATAGAGGGTTGAAATTTGGAACCGTTGGCCGCCCTATCGAGGAAGTTGAAGTCAAAATTGCCAAAGATGGAGAGATCTTATGCAAAGGGCCTAATGTAATGCAAGGCTACTATAAAGATCCTGAAAAAACCGCAGAGGTCATTAAAAACGGTTACTTCCATACAGGAGACATTGGGATTATCGATGAGGATGGACAATTAAAAATTACCGATAGAAAAAAACAACTCTTCAAAACCTCTGGAGGGAAATATATCGCTCCACAATTGTTGGAAAATCAAATGAAACAATCCCTCTTTATAGAACAAATCATGGTTATAGGTGAAGGGCAAAAAATGCCTGCTGCATTAATTCAACCTGCCTTTGAATATATCGCAACTTGGGCCAAAGAAAATACAATTGACCTTGGAGACTCTTTAGAAGACATTTGTCAAAACGAAAGACTAATTGAGGCCATACAAGCAGATATTACAACAAGTAATCAAAACTTTGGCAAATGGGAACAAATCAAAAAGTTTGAACTTATTCCTGAAGTTTGGAGCATCGATACGGGTCACCTTACTCCTACGATGAAAGTAAAACGCAAAGTGGTGCAAGAGAAATATCAGGCCCTATGCGATAAAATTTACGCCTAAACTTACTCCCCCCGCAAATAGCGGGGTTTTTTTTAACCCCCATATTATGCATGCATAATAATGCATGAATAATTATGCTTGCATATTAATTTTTATTATATTTGAATTCAATAAAAAATTCATGACGCAAAAAACCATTGAATACGCACTTCGCTCAACATGGCAACTCGTTACAACAATGTATAATGAAAAAGC
>JBMZTS010000090.1:0-6163 GCA_049623905.1 Flavobacteriaceae bacterium | reverse complement strand
TAGCGATTTTTGGCCACAAAGCGATAAATACCATTGGTGAGTGCTTTTGGCAACAATTTGAAAACCGTTAAAAGTTTCCACAGTCCACCTAAGCGATTTAGGATCATGAATGTGGATTGGGCTTCTATCGCTATTGTATCATTCTGATCCCATACAATAACTGAGTCGATGGTACGGAGATCCATATTATGCGCTGTGGCTATTGTGTCTACAAGAGGATGATCTAACGTGGTAAAACGCAGTTGATCGTGTTTATCCCAACGACAGAGTTGTCGTACCCAAAAATGGCAAAAGACACAAGGACCATCAAAAAAAATGAGTAAAGGTTTCATTTGGAAGATTTATTCGATTGTACCAGTTCTAAAGCTTCTAAGTTGACTTGTGTGGTAAACACACCATAATTCACTACAGCTTTTCGCTTTTCAATTGCATCAATGGTTCCTACCGACTTCCCATCGTATAGTCTAACCTGGTCTCCTAGCTTAAACTCGACCTGTGGTCTTACAGCCTCTCTCACAACCACTTTTTTCTTTTTCTTTTTTTCTTTTCTAATGTTGACTAAGGCCTTTTGGGTTTCCTCATCGGCCTTTTTTTGAGCGGCCTTCTCTTTTCGCTTTTCTGCAGCTGATTTCTTTTTACGCTTAGCGTTTTCGGTTTCTATCAAACGCAAAAGATCAGCGATTAATGGTCGCTTTTTTCCATTGTCGAAGTAGCGTTCGGCAATTTCATTGGTTCGATTACCCAAAACGATCATCCGCTGATTGTGGTCGTAGAGTTCTTGATAGCTATTGAGTTTCGCTTTTATCTTTTGATTGAGGGCTTCGAGTTTGTTTCCTTCAATTTCGGCCTTGCTTTCCTTTACTTTTAGCGAAGCCCCCGTATCCATCATTTGCTTGCGTTCTTTTTGAAGTTTTGCAATGGTCGCATCAAAACGAACTTTTCCGCGTTCTATTTTCTTTTTGGCACGATTGACAAGACTGTAGGGGATCCCATTTTTTTGAGCCACTTCAAAGGTAAATGAACTTCCTGCCTCTCCCATAATTAATTTAAAAACGGGTTCTAAAGTACGGTTGTCAAATTGCATATTTGCATTAGTCATAAATGGCAACTCATTGGCCAATACTTTCAAATTGGAGTAGTGGGTGGTGATGATGCCGTAGGCTTCACGATTGTAAAATTCTTCTAAAAAGGCCTCTGCCAAGGCTCCGCCGAGTTCAGGATCAGAGCCAGTGCCAAATTCATCAATTAGAAACAGTGTTGACTTATTGCACTTGCGCAAAAAGTATTTCATGTTTTTTAGCCGATAGGAGTAGGTGCTTAAATGATTTTCAATGGATTGGTTATCACCAATATCGGTTATGATTTGATTGAAAAAGCAAACCCGTGACTTTTCGTGAACTGGGAGGAGCATTCCACTTTGCAGCATAAGTTGTAACAGTCCTACCGTCTTTAAGGTAATACTCTTACCGCCAGCGTTTGGCCCAGAAATGACAATGATACGCTGATCGTTTTGCAGGCGAATATCTTGTGGATAGGTCGCCCTATTTTCCTCCTTATGGGTCAAATAGAGAAGGGGGTGATAGGCATCAATCAATTCCATTTCGCGTTGGTCTGAAAGGATGGGAAGGATGCCATTGATCGATTGGGCGTAAGTGGCACGCGCATAAACGCTGTCCAAAAGCGTAAGATAATTCTGATAGTCTTTAAACAGTAAACGATAGGGTTGGAAAAAGGCAGTCAACGCGCGGAGGATGTTTTGAATTTCTTCCGTTTCTTCATATTCTAAGTTGTTGAGTTCACGCGAATATTGTAAAGTCGTTTCCGGTTCAATGTATACAATGCTTCCCGTTTTTGAATTTCCCATTATAGCACCTTTAACTTTACGGCGATACATCGCTTTTACAGCTAAAACACGTTTGTTATCGACGACAGACTCTCGAATGTCATCTAAATACTCTGCACTGGTGTATGTGCTTAGGGCGCGTTGGAAACTTTGTCCAATCTTTGAACGGACACTGTTGATTTGCTTTCGAATACGGTATAAATCTTCCGATGCACTGTTTCTGACTTCTCCAAAGCGATCTATGATGAGATCGACCTGTTTTTTGGGTAGTAGCGTTAGTTCCAATTTTTCACTAAGGCCATAAAGGCTTGGATAATAAGTTTTGAATTTCTTAAAAAACGTGAGCTGAATCGCGCTAGTTTCATTGATTGCCGCAAGGCGCCTAAACCCTTCTATTTCCAAAATACTGTTGTCGATCTTAAGCATACTCAATTCGGCTGAAATATCTTCAAAAGCGTGGTTCGGGATACGGTTGTCATTATCGAACGACGCATTAAACTCTGATACCAGTGTCAATTGATGCACTATGGACGCTTCATCACTTGAAGGCTCTAGTTTTTCAATTTGACTCTTCCCTAAGCTAGTGATGCAATGGGCACTGACTTGTTTTAAGACAGTATCAAATTCAAGATCTAAGAGTGATTTTTCAGGAATTTTCAAGACACAATTTTTCTTACATTAGCTCTACAAAAGTAAGCAAAAACATGCAGGTTCAGATACATCCGAGCTGGGAAAAGGCGTTGCAGAAAGACTTCCTATCCGATGACTTTCTCCGTTTGGTCAATTTTGTCAAAGGAGAATATGCAAACCATCGGTGTTATCCGCCTGGCAAAGACATCTTTCAGGCCTTTAACACTTGCCCACTAGAAGCAGTCAAAGTTGTTATCATCGGTCAAGACCCTTACCATGGTCCTGGGCAAGCCCATGGCCTTTGTTTTTCGGTTACCGATAAAGTCGCCCATCCTCCTTCATTAGTTAATATTTTTAAGGAAATCGAAGCCGATTTAGGGCGAGCCTATCCGCAAAGCGGAAACCTGCAACGGTGGGCGAAGCAAGGTGTTTTCTTGTTGAATGCCACCCTAACGGTAAGGGCGCATCAGGCTGGCAGCCATCAAAAAAAAGGGTGGGAGGGGTTTACCGACCGTGTTATCGAAACCATTTCGTCTGAATGTACAGGGGTTGTCTTTCTTTTATGGGGCGGTTTTGCCAAACAAAAAACCCGTCTTATAGACAAGTCTAAACACTTGATATTGAGAAGTGGGCATCCATCTCCTTTAAGTGCCAATAGAGGTTATTGGTTTGGCAATAAACATTTTTCACAATGCAATACCTATTTGACGCAAAAGGGCAAAACGCCGATTGATTGGTAGCTAGCCTCCAACGCGTTTAACCGTATGTCCCATCTCTGTGAGAATACGCATGATTTGCTCCCGATAATTGCCCTGAATGATGATATCGCCATTTTTTACCGTTCCGCCAACGCCCACGGTATTTTTTAGGGTTTTGGCTAAGGCCTTTAAGTCGGTAGCTTCCCCCTCAAAACCTTTGATGAGTGTCACCGTTTTACCGGCACGTCCTTTATTGCTAAAGTGGGCTTCTAGGGTTTGTTTAACAAAGACTTCTTCTTTCTCTGCGGGTTGCGGATCGGGGGCGAGGTCACTAAATTGAATCTTGGCAAGATCTTCAAAGCGATTTAATTTCTTAGACATAATGAACATTTGTTCTGCTAATGTACTACTTTAGTGTAACGAAAATCTAATTTATGCGCACCTACTTGATTGTATTATTATTTTTAAGTTTCTCCCTCATGGCACAAGAAAAAGTACCCTTTGAATTTATTCCCGATCCACCCGCACAAGTCGATTCAGGCAATGTTATCGCTCGAATGGTTGAGGGTCTAGGATACCGTTATCATTGGGCAACCAAAGACTTACGTGCCGAAGACTTGGCCTATCGACCTTCTGAAGAAGCGTCCTCTACACTCGAGACCCTACAACACATTTACGACCTGGTGCAAATCATCCTCAATGCTGCCACTGCCACCCCTAGTCAACGCCCAGCGATAAATCAACCGACAAGCTATGAGGATCTACGTCTTAAAACCCTCAATGATCTCTACAAAGCTCGCCAATTATACCGAGGTAAATCGTCGACTGAAGTCGGTGCCATGAAAGTGATTTTTGATCGTGGTGGAGAATTTTATAGTTTTCCTGTATGGAATTTACTCAACGGCCCTTTGTCTGATGCCTTGTATCACACGGGGCAAATTGTGAGTTTTAGACGAACATCAGGCAACCCTATTTCTAAAGGGGTGAATGTGTTTATAGGTAAAACAAAAGGGTAGTGGCAATCAGTTCAGTTCACCAGAAACGTTACAACAAAACACTGGCCTTTATGGCTCAACATCTTAAACAGGGGAGTCGTATCCTAGATTTGGGGACCGAAAATCCGTTTACTCCCCAGCTAAAAGCGGTAGGGTATCAGGTTCAAAATACGCAGGGTGAAAACCTGGATGATGCTTTCGATCTTTATGCACAAACGAAGGTGGACTGTGTTACGGCCTTTGAAATTTTTGAACATCTTTTTGCGCCTTACAACATTCTCAAATCCCTTGAAAGTAAAAAGCTAATTGCCTCAGTTCCACTTAAGCTATGGTTTGCAAGCGCCTATTGGAATCCTAAGGATGACTGGGATAAACACTATCACGAGTTTGAACGTAAGCAATTTGATCTGCTCTTAGAAAAAACGGGCTGGACGATTAAAGACAAAGCTCTGTGGACCTCTCCCGACCCTTTTAAGATAGGTATTCGCCCTTTGTTAAGGTATTTTACCCCACGCTATTATATCGTTTACTGTGAGCGTGACTAGTTGTCGCGATTTTCAAAGTCTTCGTTTTGTCTGCTGTTCCGCTGTTTGATGAGGACATAGAGGAGGAGCAAGAAAACAATTCCACCAATAATCATACGTTCTCGACTAGAGTGACAGCGGTGCCATAGGCTAATATTTCTGAACAGCCTTGCATCACCATTGAAGTAGTAATACGGACGTTGACAATTGCATTGGCTCCCATGCGTTCAGCATCGCTTTGCATCCGCTGAAGCGCTTGTTCCCGCGAATCGGCTTGGAGTTTGGTGTACTCAGAGATTTCGCCTCCCACAATGTTTTTAAGGCCGGCAAAAATATCACTCCCAAAGTTTCTAGCTCTGACAGTGCTTCCACGGGCGATGCCGTGAATTTCTTTAATGGTTTTGTTTGGGACTTCAGCAGTTGTTAGTATCAGCATAATTTAAGGAAAAAGAGTTGGATCAATTGAAGGAAGGAGGCGCAAAGCATTTTTATAATAAACTTTTTGCAAAACAGAATCGGGAAGGGCTAAGCCATACATTTTCCAAAAAGCGTGTCGTTTGCGGTAGTAATCAAAATACTCATCACTGGTCTCTAAAACCCGGAAATAAGTGTAATATTCAGCAACCCGATAGCTGTCTTTTCCAAAAAGAATACGGTCTTGATAGTCGATAAAAAAGCGGCGAGCTCGGCGGGGCTGTCGTCCCAATTCTGCTAAAACAGCGCCAATTTCAGTGACCACGTTGGGATATTGTTCTAAATGCGCTCCTAAACGATCGAGGTCATGGCCCATCCAACCTAAATGGGCATTGATAAAGGTGGTATTCGGGTGTTTTTCAAAGACATGATGTTGTTCTGCCAAGATGCTTTCAAAGGAGGGAACTTTGGCGGGATCGCGGTAGCGTGAGGGCTTTTGCTTTAGTTCCAACCAACGTTCGTTATTTTTGTCTTTGGGTAGCCAAAAGGAGGCCGGTTCGGCAGAGTGGATCAATACGGGAAAGCCTAATTTTCCACATTCTGCCCAAATTGGGTCGAGACGAGGGTCATCTACCGCAATGCGTTGCCCTGCTGCATCTTTATCGGTAAGGCCTAAACCTTTGTACACTTTTAAACCGATTGCCCCGTCCTTCTTGGCTTGACGCAAAATTGCTAGGTTGTTGGGGATAAAATCGGGAGCATCAATTGCTTCCCAATCGAGATTGACAAATACCCCAAAACGATTTGGAGCATTTTCGCTAACATTTTCCAAGCATTCGGTTAAATACAGCCCGCGAAATCCACTGAGGTTGACCATAAACGCCATGTTGAGATCATCCATCTCAGCAGTTAATTTTGAGAGGTCTTTTAAAGGCATGTCAAATTGGTGGTTGTGAATATCGACAAAGGGATATTTGGCCCGCTTGATATTATTTTCAGGGACTACAAGAGTAGAAGGGGGGTTGTAATCTTCAAAAGACATGATGTTGAAACGGTCAT
>JBMZTS010000089.1:0-6181 GCA_049623905.1 Flavobacteriaceae bacterium | reverse complement strand
AAGCCTTTCCATCTATAATTCTATAGATAAAAACCGCCCTGTTTTTAAAAAGAATTTTAAAACCGATTTTTCAGAATTTGTTTTTGAGGTCGCTGGGCCTATGATTTTTTTAGCCAAAGACAACCTTGCAGTGTTCGATTTGAACACCCAGAAAATGACTTCAAATCTGCTCGATAAAAATCAATTAGGGGAGATAACAATCAACAAGCTAAAGATGATTGAGAATATTCTTTATGTCAGTCATGACAATGGGGTGATAGAGGTAGAGCTAAACGATTCGTATACCCAAAATTTCAACCTGACTTTTTATGAGTATAATGAATTATTAAATAAAAATATCCCTAGGGGATTTTATGATATTGAAAAAGTAGATTCCTTACTTTTTGTGACCAATTCGCAGTCGGGCTTATCGCTCTACAAGAATAATTTTAATGAGTTTGAGCACAGCTTTACCTATAACGGTGATGCCAAAAAATCTCTTGCGGCTTCAACACCAACTAAACTTGCTTTTAATCAAGAAGAGAATATCCTCTACATTGCTACCCTCGGATCAGGCCTATTCAGTTATGCTCTTTCCGATGAGGAGTTCACCAACTTTAGCAGTCAAAATGGTCTGCTTTCAAACAACATATATGACTTTTTATCGATCGATGATAAGTTGTTTTTTCAATCGGGAACAGGGATCAATTACCTCGATGGTGATCTCATCAAAAATATTACACAAGCCGATGGACTCAACGCTAATACGTTTCACAATGAATCTTTACACGTTTTTGGCGATCGTATTCTTATCTCGGGGCAGGAATCCCTTCAGTCTTTTGTTCTTGACTCTTTAGGGCGTTCTAATGATCCTTTTTATTTGAGTTTATTCAAATCTACAGGAATAGATGAACTGAACAACAAGCAAGAAATTCCTGTTGAACAGGGTAACATCAAAATAAACTATAAAACAAAAACCATTGTTTTAGATGTGTTGACGAATCAGCGTTATAAAGCCCAACAAATTCAATATTTCATAGAACGTGATGGAAGTACAGAGGTGATACGCAATGGGTTTAACAACCAAATTCAATTGAATGCCTTGCCCTTTTACACCTCTAATATTTCCATTTTTGGGATCAATGGTGATGGGCAAAAAAGCAGCAATGATCTACATTTGGTGATCTATAATTCTCCACCTTGGTGGTTGCGTGTTGAATCGATTATTTCTTATTTGCTGTTGTTAATAGTGGGCATCCGTTTCTTTGTTAAATACCGTGAACAAAAAACAAAACAAAGGATGGAGGGTGAACGTAAGAATCAAGAACTCGAGGAAGCCAAGCAGCTACAGAACAGTCTTCTTCCTAAAAAAAATCCTACAGTGAACGGTTTTGATATTAGTACTTATTTAAAACCTGCTACTGAAATTGGTGGCGATTACTACGATTTCTTTCACAAAAAGGGAGAGTATTTTTACGCTATTTGTGGCGATGCAACCGGTCATGGCGTGGTTTCGGGTATCATGGTATCTGTTACCAAGGCTGGTCTGAATGGTATTCCCATGGACGAACCTTCACGTATTTTAGCACAGCTCAATCGTATTGTAAAACGTGTAAATTTCGGCCGCTTGCGTATGAGTTTAAGTGTGGCTAAATTCAACGAAAACACTTTTAAAATTAGTTCAGCGGCAATGCCCCCGACCTATTATTTTTCCTCTCAAAGTAACGAAGTGGAAGAAATTTTGGTACCCAATCTTCCTTTAGGGGGAATAGAGACAGAAGAATTCGATGGGGTGGAAAAAGAATTTCAATCTGGAGATGTAATGGTGATGATTTCCGACGGTTTACCCGAACTGCCCAATCATTCGAATGATCTTTTAGACTACGATAAGGTCTATGACTGTATAAAAGAGCACGCCGGACAATCTGCAGAAGAAATTAAAGAAGCCCTGGTGGATCTTTCCGATCAATGGGCCGATGGTCTGATGAACCCCGACGATATCACCATTGTGGTGATTAAAAAGGCGGCTTAACTTACCGAATAAATCCAATTTTGAATTTCTTTTTCCTTTCCTTTTACATGGATGGGCTTTTGAGCGACAAAGCCTTGTGCATTGGTTAAGCGTTCATAGACGCTTTCAGAGATGACGATTTCCCCAGGTTTGGCATGTGAACAGAGTCTTGCGGCCAAATTTACAACATCTCCAATTACGGTATAATTCATTTGTTTTTCAGAGCCGATATTACCACAGACCACTTTGCCGAAATTTATGCCTATCCCGATTTGGAGCGAGGGGAGTCCTTCGGCCTTAATTTTGGCATTAAACCTCTTTAAGGCCTCAAACATTTGTTGTCCCGAATTTACCGCACGTTGAGCATCATCTTCATTTTTAAGGGGTACCCCATAGAGAACCATAAGTTCATCACCGATTATTTTATCGAGGGTTCCTTTGTTGGCAAAGACAACATCTATCATCGCTTCAAAGTAGTTGTTTAATAAGTAGACCACTTCTGTGGGTTTCATTTTTTCTGAAAGCGATGTAAAGCCTCTAATGTCACAAAACAAAACACAGACGTCGTTCTGTGTTCCTCCCAATTCTAGAGAGGTTTCATTCTGAAGCAATTCTTCCACAATGTTTTCCGAAACATATTTTTTAAATGTCGATTTCACCTTATTGATGCTCGACAAATCTTCGAATGAAAAAACAACCCCAGATCTCTCGTTTTCTTCATTGAAGGCAGGTGAGAGGGTTAAGTTGATTTCATGTGATTCTCCACCGAGATCGTCCACCTTAAAATTATCTTCAAAAAGCGCTTCATCAAGGGTTTCAGAATGTTCTAAAAGGGCAATCAAATTGGAATTGTTTTGAAAAACCATATAATAGTGGTTATTCAATACCTCTTCCTCATTGAGTCCAAAAATCGTCTTGGCCGATTGATTTACAAATTCAATCTCGCCGAGAACATTGATCATGATTATACCAGTGGTAATTGATGACATGATGTTGTCAACGAGTTTATTCGAACTTTTTAATGAATCGATCAAGCGAATATTATCGTAGGCGAGGCTAACTTTTTTACTCAAACTATCAAACAAGCGAAGATCTTGTTGAATAAATCGGACTAGTCCATTGCGGCTCTCTTTATCGAATAATAAAATCGCTCCTTCTAAATTGCCTTCCGATATTAAAGGACTAACCATACAGTTCTTTTGGGCAGACTTGAGCAAATTATATGCTTGAGGTTGATCAACGATATTTGAGGATTTACTTTGATTTAAGTCTTTTAAAACTCCTCTAGTTATTCGTAAAATTCGCGTAGGTAAATCGTCTTTTTGGATATTAAAATGAGAGATAACATTAAAAAAGCCCGATTTTTCATCTTTCAATAAAAGCATTCCCTTTGACGCATTTAGAATAGATAGAATTGTAATGAGAAGGTAATCGAATAAATTACTCTTTTGCCCTTGCTGTTCATTTATGATTTCGGTCACATCAATTAAAGATTCTACTTCAAGCATTTTATGGCTTAAATCTTTATGCGTTTGCGCCAGTTTAAACTCCAAATCATTTATTTTGATGCCATCACTAAGCCGTTGCTTTAAGCTCAAGAGCACAGTTTTTTTTTGAGGAGACAAGGGTTTGTCGGAGGGATAAAATATAACTCCAATGGTTTTCTGTGCGTCGTTGATTGGAAAACACCACCCGCGTTTAGCATCGTGATAATTGAAAGTTGCCCCCATTTTTTTGTTCAGAGCTTCGGTAGGCTCAATGCTGAACATTTCATCGGGGATAAAAAACTTTTCGTTGGCTCCCTGAGGACAAAAAAAGGCCATAAGGTCAAGTGACCTTAGTGCTCGCTTTTTTCCATAAAAGCAGACTTGCATTTGCCCATACTCTTTTTGGCTATGCAGTACGAAGATACTGTCCCGAAGGGATTTTATGTCTCTCTGGGGAGGTGCTTTTTCCAAACTATTGGTTTGTTTTTCTACATGTCTGCTAGAGCCTCTTCCTGATTAGTATAACTGGTACAATACTTTGTCAGCCCCATGATTTTAAAGGTCTTCTCAATAATTGGGGCTAGGTTACAAAAGGCTAGCTTCCCCTCATTTTCTTGCAGTTGCTCAATGAGTTCAATCAGTATAGAAGCGCCTATACTGTTAACAATATTTGAACGTTCTAAATTGATTAATACTTTACTTAGGCCTTGGTCAAGGTGTTCTTGAGCAGCGCTGTGAATATCTTCTCCTAGGTCTTTGTTTAGATAACCTTCTGTGGTAATGATAACGATATCATTGACTACTTCTACTTGGATTACTTTATTCATTGGTGTCCTTTTTTTTAATCATGGTTAGAGTTGTTCCTCGATGATCTGATTCAAAATCGACAGAGTCCATTAATTCTTTAATGAGCATGATCCCCCATCCGCGTTTGCGTTCATCAGAGTTAATTTTTGATTCAATTTTTGGGATTTCAACCTGTGAGGTATCAAACCCTTTACCTTTATCAATGACCTTAATGATAAGGTTGTCATCGTCGATGATAAAATGGATATACACTTCACTTTTCGTTTCGGAGTGTTCAAAGGCATTAATGCATGCTTCGATTAAGGCCATAGAAATCTCACCCGATTTTTCTTCAGAAAGTTGCATGTGTTTAGCTACGACTTCAGACGTTTGTGTCGCCACCAGTTCCATGTCTTTAAGTATGGGCAACTTTAACTCAACAGTTGGCTTTTTTTCCATAGTGTTCAATATATATGTAAGGGATTAGTAGAATGAACCTGAGACCATTTTAAATGGTACAGCACTCCACATAAGAGGGATAAGATACCTGAAAAGTGATGCCTTAATTTCATGGTTCATGGTTGAAAGTTTCAAGTTAACTCTTTTTTTTAAAATTTAGATTTCGATTTAATTTTTTCTTTGGGGGTGGGAGAAATTAATTGCCCAAAAAAGAATCGGACCTATTGACCATTTTTAATAAAGCCGATCGCATATTAAAACTCTAGTAAGCTAAAGAGGTATGTTGTCCCAAATAATAGGATAAAATGGATAAAAACAGTAGTTGTTTTAATGCCCATTTGTTTTTGTGCCTTAGCACAAAATACATCAGAAGACCTAAAAGAACAATGGTTAAGCCATAAGGTGGCAAACCTAAGACGATACTGGTTTTGATCTCATCGCTCGACTTAACCAAGCCCAATAAGGCAGCAGCAAAGCGAAGGGTAAAGCTCGAGAGCAATATATTAAACCATAACATTAAAGGGCGTTTTATCAATAAGACATAAGCCACACTTCCCTGTAGAAAAGTAATCAGTACTCCGCTACCAGCGACCCAGCCTTGTTTCCATCCGCTACTAATTTTTGTGGGGTCTATCAAATCCATACGATTGATTTTAAAATCAACGGTGTGTCCCAAACTTAGGTGAGCGTAGTAGTGTGCTAGTTCATGGATGAAATAGGTCAAACAGCCAATAACTATCAATTGAATTAAGTGTGCAATTTTACTCTTGAAATCCATCAATTTTAAATCTCTTAATCAATAAATATAGTTCTAAAATCGACATTCTTTCGATTAAGAAAGAACTTATTCCTCTCTAAGGGTTTTAAACTTTAGCAAGAATCACTTTATCTGGTTGAATTGTTTGCTTAACTCATATTATCTTAAAGATCTATCACAATTAAAAACTTAGCGAATAGTGATAAAAAAACACCGCGAAAAGTGCGGTGCTTTTAAGTTTATTGAAAAAAACTATGTTAGAAGGAAAGATTCAATCTTTCATGGGGGCTACTTTGAATCTCATGGTCTTTGCTACAAAATCTACTTCACCACTAACAATATTGAATACACCATTGGTGGCATCATTATCTAGTGAATACATTTTAAACACTTTCCCTTCTTTTTTCCAAACTCCTTGTAGAGATCCATTTACAATTTTTTCACCGACTTGTGTCCAGGCAAATCCTGTAAATTCTCCTTGACCTGCAGCGCTAAAGTAATTTGTGAAAGAATAAGAAAGATAGGCTTTACCATAAGGACCGGCATCGCCAGAAGCCGCAATTTGCCAGTTAAGCCCATCTGTTGTCATAGCAGAATCAATTACGAAATCTGCATTAAATGTGTCTCCCCAAGAAATATCTTGACTGTAAATTAAGCCAGAACATAGCACGGCTAAATAGAAAAGTTTTTTCATTTTAATTG
>JBMZTS010000088.1:0-6183 GCA_049623905.1 Flavobacteriaceae bacterium | reverse complement strand
CTTCTAAGCAGACGGTCATAGGTTCGAATCCTATCGCGATCACAACTAGTGCACATCAACCCTTGTATTCCAAGGGTTTTTTGTTGTTCGATATTCTAGGGGCATACAAGTGTAAGAGTCCTTGAAAAAACCTAAATTGCCAAACGTTATTTAATTCAAATGAAATATTTTCAATACACGCTTTTCACCTTTTTCAAGCTTCCTATGGCCTGGATTGCGGGACTACGTCTGATTCATTTAGATTCTAATGAATCGATCGCCAGTATTAAGCACCGCTGGATCAACCAAAACCCATATGCTTCGATGTTTTGGGCGGTTCAAGGAATGGCTGCTGAATTTCCAACGGGAATCCTCTTGACACAGGCCATTAAAAAAAGCCAACGAAAGGTCTCTATGTTGGTTCTCAACAATAAGGCTAATTTTTCAAAAAAAGCTACGGGGAGGATCAATTTTACTTGTACCCAAGGTGCCTTAGCCTCGCGCGCAGTTGAGCAGTTAATCGAAACAGGAGAACCGCAAACCGTATGGTTAGATTCAATCGGGATAAACCAAGACGGTCAGCAAGTGTCCCACTTTTCGTTTGAATGGACATTACTCTTAAAAGACTAAGGATGAAAGCAGGTTTTATAAAAGCACTCAAGCTACCCGTTTTAGCCGCACCTATGTTTTTGATTTCTGGCCCACAGCTGGTCATAGAGTGCTGTAAAAACGGTGTTGTAGGAACTTTTCCTGCACTTAATCAACGCTCAACAGACGGGTTTGAATCTTGGGTGATAGAAATTAAATCTGCCTTAAAACAGTTTGAAGCTGAAACTGGAAAAAAGGCAGCTCCTTTTGGGGTTAATCTCATCGTGCACAATACCAATCCACGTTTAGAAGCCGATCTAGCTATATGTGTTAAACATAAAGTACCATTGATTATAACCTCTTTAGGGGCGGTTAGTGAATTGGTGAAAACAGTTCACGATTATGGTGGCTTAGTCTTTCACGACATCATTAAAAAACGGCATGCCGAAAAAGCGGCTGAGGCTGGTGTGGATGGCCTTATTTTAGTTTCTGCAGGAGCAGGGGGACATGCGGGAAGCATTAATCCCATGGCACTGGTCGCCGAGGTGCGACAATTCTTCGATAAAACGATTTTACTTTCGGGCTGTATCTCAACCGGAAGAGACATCGCAAGTGCTTTACAAATGGGTGCCGATTTGGCTTACATGGGAACACGATTTATCAACGTGGAAGAATCGAATGCCGACCGGGCTTATCGTCAAATGATTATTGACAGCAATGCTAGTGATATTATTTACACAGCGGCAGTTTCTGGGGTTCACGCTAATTTTTTACGCCCTAGTTTAGAAGCCATGGGAATTACTGAAGCGATGTGGGACAAAGAGAAGAAAATTGATTTTGGGAGTGAATTGGATGCTGCAAAAGCTGAAGCCAAAGCTTGGAAGACTATATGGTCTGCAGGACAAGGAGTCACAACGATACACGATACTACGCCTACGGCTGATTTAATTACACGCTTAAAGCAAGAATTGATTACCTCGATTGAAGATCAAGCCAAGCTCTTAGACCAATGGCATTAGTTTCTGGTGAGGCGATAAATAAACACTGCAGTACGCTGGACTAAAGCATTGAAGGTGCTCAGATCGATGGTCTCCTGTGGGGTGTGCGCTCCTTTGCCCATACTTCCTAAACCGTCTAGGCCAGCAACATAATCGGCAACAAAAGAAATATCAGCAGCGCCTCTTTTACCTGGATCATAGGCTTCAATTGCGCCATACCCTAAAGCTTCACTCACCTGGCTAAGTTGGTGAAGTAGCTTTTTATTTGGATCTGTTGGGCCCATGGCAGGATAGCTATCGGTAAAGGTGATAGTTGCATTTGTACTAGGCAAATGATTGGCTACAATCGTTCTCATTTTAGTGCGCGCATTTTCTTTTTGTTCTTCAGAAATAAACCGAAGCCCGCCGTGGACGATAGCAGTTTGTGCCACGACATTCGTTTTTCCATAGGCTTCTCCACTACTTTTCAAGGGTTCGTAATTGACAAAAGTACCGCCCATTAGGTTTCCAGGATTAAAGGTCAAGTATTCCTCGCCTCGAACGTGCTCGTAAAAGCCATTGAGAATTCTACTCATTTCAAAAATAGCTCCTGCACCTGTTTTATCGCTAAACACACCAGAGGAATGGGCGCGTTTACCTGAGGTTTCAACTTTCCACCCAGAAGCTCCACGTCGTGCGATTGTGGCATTATTAAACCCAGTTGCATTTTCAAAACCCAAGGCAATATCACTATTTTTTGCGGCTTCGATTAGATCTTTTCTTGAGATCGAAAGCGGTTTTCCTGTTCGTTCCTCATCGCCTGTAAAGGCTACAGTGATACTGGTGTTTTTGAGTAAATTTAATTCGTGAAGTGCTTTGAGCGCATATAGCACCATCACATCACCGCCTTTCATGTCGTTTCCTCCTGGAGCATAGGCAATATCTCCTTTACGTTCAAATGTTTGAAATGGACTATCGGCTTCAAAGACCGTATCGAGATGTCCTATGAGTAATAATTTTTTGCCTTTACTCCCCTTGATAGAAGCAAAAAAATGCCCCGCCCTGTTCATATCTTTTGGCATTTCAACCCAACGTGTATCAAAGTCTATTGCATTGAAGGCCTGCTGGAAAACACGTCCAACTTCTCGTACACCACTGAGATTCATCGTACCGCTATTGATGTTGACCACTTTCTCTAAAAATGCAATGGATTCGTCTTCATAGCTTTTTACTTTTTCAACTATTTTCTTTTCTGTACGAGAAAGTTTTTGGGCTTGTAATGACTTTACTCCACCGATCAAAAGGAAGGCCATAAAAATGATAAAGGGTGATTTTTTCATAAGTCTTTCGTTAGGGATTGTACAATTTTATTGTTCGAATAAAATTCTTTAAAGATGACCTTCAGGGCAGTGTAGCAGGGTATGGCAACGATTAAACCAATGGTTCCAAATAAAATTCCCGCAACAATGATGATGATGAATATTTCTAATGGATGCGATTTGACCGAAGTTGAAAAGATCAAGGGCTGGCTTAAAAAATTATCAACGAATTGGCCGATGATAAACCCGATCATAACATAAATGCTTTTTGGAAGGATAACCGAGCTAAAATCTGCTTCGAGGTTAGCAGTCATGGTGAGAAGTAACATTAAAACTCCACTTACAAGCGGCCCCACATAAGGAATAAGATTTAGCAGCGCACACAGAAAGGCAATAATAAGTGCGTTTTTAATTCCAAAAATGATTAAAACCAAGCTGTAAATAACAAAAAGAATGGTGATTTGTAAAAGCAATCCAATAAAGTAGCGAGAGAGTAAATTTTTAATTTTCTCAAACGAATCTTGTAATCGTGTATGATTTTTTGAAGGGAATAAGAGTAAAACCGTACGTTCTAAAATTTTGGCGTCTTTGAGTAAGAAAAAGCTAATAAAAAGAATTGTAAATAGGGCAATTGTAAATCCACTAAGCCATCCGAGTAAATGGTTTAAAAATTCAGGAAGAACGTTGAGATTTAGTGTATTCATCCAATCTTTTTGCAATAACCAACTTTTCCAATTGGTTTCTTGCCAATTGAAATAAAGAGCGATCTCTTGAAAGAGTTGATTTACTTTTCTTTCCAATCCATTGACGTCTAGTAAAGATAAGTTTTCGCCCTGTTGAATAATTAGAGGTATAAAGAGAGAGAGTATGCTAAAAAGGATGATAACCAAGAAAAGCATTGTGGAAATGACCGAAAGGCTATTGCCGAACTTGAGTTTTGTCTTAAAAAAAACAGTTATGGGTCGTCCAACCAGTGAGGTGACGGCCGCAATAGAGATATAGACGATGAGTGCACGAAGAAGATATATCACATAAAAGCCTAGAGCAATAAGGATTAGTGATAAGACCGCTTGGACCATCGCATTGGCCAGTTGTTTTGTATTCATGAATTAAAGATAGGAATAAAAATCATTGTGCTTTAATGGCAATGGTCTGACAGGCCACTAAACCAGCAGTTTCAGTTCGAAGTCTTTGATTGCCAAGACTTATTGATTGAAAGTTATTTTCTTTGGCTAAGGCGACTTCTGATAAACTAAAATCCCCTTCAGGGCCAATCAATACGGTTTGTGCCCCTGTGGTTTTAGCGACTGAAAAAAAGAAGGGCTTTTCTTCTTGATGACAATGTGCGATCCATCCGCCGGGCTGGTTAATCACAAAATCTTGGAAAGGAGTAAGGTCGTTTAAGTGGGGAAGGTAGCACTGCTGCGATTGTTTTAAAGCGGCAACGATAATTTTCTCTAGGCGTTCTTTTTTAATGATTTTCCGTTCAGAGTGATCGCATAAGAGCGGAGTAATTTGATGGATTCCAATTTCTGTTGCTTTTTCTAAAAACCATTCTAAACGGCCAATATTTTTGGTGGGCGCAATCGCAATATGCAAGCTGTAGGGGAGTGGGCTGTGCTGTTTTATCCCTTTGTTATGCCCTATCGTTTTTCGATTAGCCAACTGTGTTAATTCGATTTCCATTTCTAGTCCTCTACCGTTAGTCGCCTTGACCAAATCGCCTAGTTGCTTTCGCAAGACTTTTGTGAGGTGCTTGCTTTCCAGTTCGCTGAAACAAATTTCTTGATGATGCCCTTCTAGAGCGGGTAGGTAAAAAAGATCCATATTAAATCGGTAAGCGTGCCGTGGCAGATTGGTCCAGTGAACCAAATGTTTTTTGTATATATTTAAAATATCCCACAATGCCAATCATGGCGGCGTTATCTGTAGTGTATGCAAGGGGTGGAAGAAAGAGTTTCCAGTTCGCATTTTTTGCGGCCTGTTCTAGTGTGTTTCTCAAACCTGAATTAGCGGCGACGCCTCCACCAATAGCAATTGTTTTTAACCCTGTGCACTCTACTGATTTTGTGATTTTTTCAAAAATAATGGCAATGAGTGTCGACTGGATAGCAGCACATAAGTCAGCCAAGTTTTCATCTATAAAGTGTTTGTTTTTTTGTTTTTCCTTGTGAAGAAAATTTATTACAGCTGTTTTAAACCCACTAAAGCTGACATCAAAGCCACCCACTTTCGGGATGGGGAATTGAAAGGCATCGGGGTTGCCCTGTTGTGCTAATCGATCGATGTGGGGGCCAGCAGGATAACCAAGACCCATGACTTTTCCACATTTGTCAAAAGCTTCACCTATAGCATCATCCAGTGTAGATCCAAGTTCTTCCATGTCAAAATAATCGTTTACCTTGACAATTTGCGTATGCCCTCCTGAGACCGTAATGCCTAAAAAAGGAAAGGTCGGATTTGGATTATTATCTGCAATAAAATGACTCAACAAGTGACCTTGGAGGTGATTCACCTCAATGAGTGGAATGCCAAGACCCATACTGAGGGACTTAGCAAATGAAGTGCCTACAAGTAATGACCCAAGCAATCCAGGACCTCTAGTGTAAGCAATTGCACTTAATTGATGTTTGTTGATTTTTGCTTTTTTTAAAGCCTGATCGACTACGGGAACTATATTTTTTTGATGGGCACGAGAAGCCAACTCTGGTACAACCCCACCGTAGGCTTCGTGAATACTTTGATTGGCAATAACATTTGATAAAACACTATCATTTTTTAGCACTGCTGCTGCGGTATCATCGCACGATGATTCGATCGCTAAAATATAGCATGGTTTTTGTTCTATCATTTAGTAACTTTATACAATCGTAAAATTACTGCTTTCTTATCAAAAATCTTCGAAAAATAATGGTCCTGATTTTCGCTGCTACTTTTGTAGTGCTAGGAGCATTAGTTTTGTTTTTCAACTCTGAAAGTGTTCAATTGAAGTTGGCCAATTCACTCACCCAAAGAATAAATGCAAACTACGATACTCAAATTGAGATTGCAGCTGCGACCATTGATCTTCAAGGGACGTTAGAATTACAAGATCTCTTGATTCGTGACCACCATGATGATACCCTGATTTTTGCCAACCAACTACGATTAAAATTATCTGAGCTTGAAGGGGTGTTAAAGGCACACTATCAATTTTCTTCGCTTCAAATTGAGGCCCCATTAATCAAGATTAAAACCTATGCGTCGGAAGACCATTCAAATTTATCTCAATTCATCAGTAAATTGCGGCAAACGGAGGGCAATCAAACACCCTTTGAGGC
>JBMZTS010000087.1:0-6227 GCA_049623905.1 Flavobacteriaceae bacterium | reverse complement strand
GCTTCACTCTCTCCAACGAGTTCGGCAATTCTTCCTTTCATTTCTCTAGCCGCTTTGTTGGTAAAGGTTAAGGCTAATATCGAGAAAGAATCGACCCCTTGTGTCATCAGATAAGCGATACGATAGGTCAATACGCGCGTTTTACCAGAACCAGCACCTGCAATAACAATTAGAGGGCCTTCTTTGTGCAAAGTTGGGGCCTTTTGGGCGTCGTTAAGGGCGTTTAAATTTGCTTGAAGTACATCATCCATCACGAACCTAAATTAAGGGAATTATTGATTTTGCAGCAGCAGCATTCGGAATAATTATAAACATTGTATCTTGACAAAAAATACATCAAATGCGGATCAAATTATTTTTTTTGTTTTACACTTTTTTAAGCAGTTTCATTACTGCGCAAACCATTAGTAAAGAATTAGAAAAAAAGGTGATTGAGTGGCGACACCAAATACACCAAAATCCAGAACTGTCCAATCGGGAGTTTAAAACAGCCGCCAAAGTCGCCCAGCATTTACGCGATTTGGGCATAGACGTTCAAACTGAAATTGCCTATACAGGAGTGGTAGGGATTCTTAAAGGAAAGCGACCAGGCAAAGTTCTGGCCCTTCGCGCCGACATGGACGCTTTACCCGTGACTGAAAAAAACAATCTTCCATACAGGTCTAAAGTAAAAGCACAATTTAATGGACAAACTACTGGGGTCATGCATGCTTGTGGGCACGATACTCACGTGGCGATCTTGATGGGAGTAGCAGAATATTTATCCAAAAACAATGATTTTGCGGGAACCGTAAAGTTTATCTTTCAACCGGCTGAAGAAGGACCACCACCAGGCGAAAAAGGTGGGGCACGCTTAATGGTGGAAGAAGGTGTATTGACCAATCCCAAGGTCGACGCCATCTATGGATTGCATATCAATTCCGCAACACCTGTTGGCATGGTTCTTTATAAGGACAAGGGTATTATGGCCGCAGCACAGCGTTTTACCATCGATGTTCAGGGAAAACAAGCCCATGGTTCAGCACCCTGGATGAGTGTTGATCCAATTCTCATTTCAGCGCAAATCATCAACGGGCTTCAAACCATCATCAGCCGAAATTCTGAACTCACTAAAGAAGGAGCTGTTATTTCGGTCGGATCCATTCATTCTGGCATTCGTTTTAATATTATCCCTGAAAGCACGCAAATGATTGGAACTATCCGCACCCTCGATGAAGGTATGAAACAACTCATTATTAAGCGAATGCATGAGCTGGTTCCCCAAATAGCCGAAGCCTACGGAGGAACCGCAAAAGTAAATATCACCGAAACAGCTGCACTCACTTACAATGATCCAGAGCTTACTCAAATTGCCGTAAAAAGCTTAAAAAAATCTTTAGGAGATGAAAATGTAGTCGAAATGCAGGCAGTAACTGGTGCGGAAGACTTTTCGGCCTTTCAAGAGAAAGTTCCTGGCTTTTATTTCTTTTTAGGTGGACTTATTCGGGGCAATACACCTGCTGAAGCCCCCTCACATCACACCCCCGAGTTTGCAGTAGACGATGCTGGAATGATCCATGGAGTTAAAGCAATGGTTCATCTTACACTTGATTATTTACAGTGATTGCTTGGCATGCTCCCAACCTTCTTGCCACCACTGCTCCATTTCCTTTTGGTCAAACACTAGACTGTTGGTGGTCAATATGCGCGGGGTGTAAAATAGTTTGAGCTTTACACCCCGTTCTTTCGCCAATAACAAACCGACTTTGAGGTTATCGAGGTAAATCTGATCGCCCATAAAATCAAAGGTAGACAACAGTAAATCAAAGGTATTACGCGAGCGCATACGGTTCAACTGTTGCTCCTGAGTCGTTAATACCACGGCATCAATGTGTGTGGCACCACGACGAATCGCTTCCTCTATCGCTATGATACATCCAAAACCACCATCGGCATACTCATGGCGGTTTTTGACCACTAAGCTCATAAAAGGAACATAGTTACACGAAATCCATATCCAATCTAAAAAGTCCGTGTAAGTCGATTCCGATAATGCTTTATACTCGACTTGATTTAAGGTGAAATTACAAACACATATAACAACCTCCCGCGAAGAGCGCTTAATTTGTTCAAAGAGTTCGGGTGAAATTTCTTTTTCAATCAGCTGTCTTAAATTAAGGCTTTCGCCAAAGGTTTTTTTACCGCGAATAAAACTTTTAAGTACATTGATATGATTGATTTTTGTTTTTACACTCTTTCCCTTTTGCTTAATTATAAACGGATTATTCGAGAAAATTGCTTCTTGAGTAACGGCTGTAAATGCCCTTTTGATCGCTTCAATTTTATGAGCAGCAAGATGCGAAACGAGTAAACTTCCGGTAGAAGTCCCGATAAAAACGTCGTAATCTTGCTTTTGGTTTTCAATAAGAAATTGCGCGAGACCTCCTGCAAAAGCGCCTTTGCTGCCACCGCCTGAAATAACCAGTGCTTTTTTCATTCTTTAAGATTAGGATTTATAAGAAAGTTACTCGAATTTTAAAGATATAAACCCGAATTTAGCATAAAAAGTAAAAATCCGATTCCATTTTATGGATCCACTACAAACCTCTATAGAATACCTCAAGGGGATTGGTCCCAATAGAGCTTCGCTTCTTCGCGAAGAGCTCGGCCTTCGGACTTATCAGGATTTACTTCATTTTTTTCCCCACCGCTATATTGACCGTTCAAAATTTTATACTATCGACAGCCTCCCTCACAGCAGTGCTGAAGTTCAAATAAAAGGCGAAATTATCAATATCAAAACTGTCAATCAAAAAAGGGGAAAACGACTGGTAGCAAGCTTTTCTGATGGCCGATCGACCATTGATCTGGTTTGGTTTAGAGGATACAAATGGATTCAAGAACAATTAAAAACCAACGCCCCCTATATTGCTTTTGGACGCCTGTCTTGGTACGGTAATCGCCCTAATATGCCCCACCCTGAATTGACACTTCAAAGCGAGTATAAGTCATCTTTTTCTGGGGCTTTACACCCCGTTTATCCCTCCACTGAAAAATTGGTAAACAAGGGTATTGGTCAGCGAGTCATAAAACAAACGATGGGTAATCTTTTTGAACTGGTTCACAATCAATTTACAGAAAATCTCCCCGAGTATATGCTCGAAGAACTAAAATTGACCTCTCGAAAAGAGGCTATTTTAAATGTCCATTTCCCCAAAAGCATTGAACAACTTGGCCAAGCACAAAGGCGCTTGAAATTTGAAGAGCTTTTTTACATCCAGCTGCAACTGATCCAAAAAAATCGTATTCAAAAGCAAAAAATAAAAGGCTATCCTTTTGAAATAGTAGGGACAACCTTTCATGCTTTTTTTAAAGACCACCTGCCCTTCGAATTGACCAAAGCGCAACAACGTGTAATTAAAGAAATACGTCACGACATGGGAACGGGCAAGCAGATGA
Organism: Flavobacteriaceae bacterium; assembly: GCA_049623905.1. Classification (GTDB taxonomy): domain Bacteria; phylum Bacteroidota; class Bacteroidia; order Flavobacteriales; family Flavobacteriaceae; genus Arcticimaribacter. The sequence continues at coordinate 2,789 of JBMZTS010000087.1, read as the reverse complement.
ATCGCCTATTACAAGGTGATGTTGGATCTGGGAAAACCATTGTTGCCTTATTGAGTGTTCTCATTGCAATTGACAATGATTTTCAAGCCTGCCTTATGGCACCAACAGAAATTTTAGCACTTCAACATTACCACTCCATTAAGACTGCTTTAGGCGCGATGAATGTTTCGGTTGCACTGCTTACTGGGTCGGTCAAAGGAAAAGAACGACAAGCAATTTTTGAGCAACTCGAGAGTGGAGAGATTCAACTTCTCATTGGCACCCACGCCCTAATTGAAGATGCGGTTGTGTTTAAAAATATTGGACTTGCCATCATCGATGAGCAACACCGCTTTGGTGTTGCCCAGCGGGCTAAACTATGGAAAAAAAACACACTTCCCCCCCATGTATTAGTCATGACAGCAACCCCTATCCCCAGAACTTTGGCCATGAGTGTCTATGGAGACCTTGATATCTCAGTCATAGACGAACTTCCCCCAGGAAGGAAAGAAATTAAAACTGTTTTACGGACCGATGCCAACCGCCTAGATGTCTTTCGCTTTTTAAGCGATGAAATTGCCAAAGGCCGGCAAGTATATATTGTCTATCCATTGATTCAAGAATCAGAAAAAATGGACTATAAAGATTTGATGGATGGCTATGAAAGTTTAGTACGTTCATTTCCACAGCCTGACTTTCAAATCAGTATTGTTCACGGTCAAATGAAATCAAAAGACAAAGATTATGAAATGCAGCGTTTTGTTGAAGGGAAAACCAATATTATGGTGGCGACCACTGTCATCGAAGTCGGTGTAAATGTCCCCAATGCTTCAGTCATGATTATTGAAAGTGCAGAACGTTTTGGTCTTTCACAACTACATCAGTTGCGTGGTCGGGTTGGTCGTGGTGCCGATCAGAGTTACTGTATTCTGATGTCAGGAAAAAAGAGATCGCAAGAAGCTCAAACCCGTTTACAAACCATGGTTCAAACCAATGATGGTTTTGAAATCGCCGAAGTTGACCTGCGTCTGCGGGGTCCTGGAGACCTGATGGGAACCCAACAAAGCGGAGTGTTACAGCTGAAAATAGCGGATATACTGAAGGATCAAGAAATGCTTAAAACCGCTCGCTTCTATGCTAGAAACATGGTCACAGACGACCCGGATTTGGCACAACCACGGCATAGTCGCGTCCGCCAAACCTATGCGAAAATTACGGCACATAAGAACATATGGAATTACATCAGTTAGCTGTATCATTTTACAAAGGGTTACTTATATTTGTAGCTAAATTCACAACTACATGAAAATATCCTTCAATTGGATGCAGCAGTTCATACAAGCAGAGCTGCCTATTGAAAAGCAACTTGACTTATTGACAGATCTAGGTCTAGAAGTTGAGGGAAATAGCCCCTTCGAGTCGGTTCCTGGGAGCCTTAAGGGGGTTGTTGTTGGTGAAGTACTGGACTGTATTCAACACCCTAATGCTGATCGCCTGCGCGTAACACAAGTCCATATTGGCGAATCTGAGCCCGTTCAAATCGTTTGCGGCGCCCCTAATGTCGCTAAAGGTCAAAAAGTCCCTGTCGCCACAGTTGGAACAGAATTATACGATAAAGACGGTAATGCTTGGGCCATCAAAAAAAGTAAGATTCGAGGAGAAGTTAGCTGTGGAATGATCTGCGCAGAAGACGAATTAGGTTTAGGCGAATCGCACGATGGCATTATGGTGCTAGATAAAGACCTTTCCCCTGGAACACCTTGTGCCGATATTTTTCCAATTGAACAAGACCATACCATTGAAATCGGTCTGACGCCAAATCGTTGTGATGCCATGAGCCATATGGGCGTAGCACGCGACCTTAAAGCTGGCTGCATACAACGTGGTATCGCCTACAAATGGAAACTGCCAAACACGAACACTTTCAAGGTTGACAATAACAGTCGCCCGATTAACATCGCAGTTGAAGCCCCCCAACTCGCACCACGGTATATGGGCATAACATTTTCTAATGTAACGGTTAAACCCTCTCCAAACTGGATGCAAAATCGCTTAAAAGCCATTGGAATAACCCCCAAAAACAATATCGTCGATGTCACCAATTACATCCTTCACGAATTAGGACAACCACTCCACGCTTTTGATGCAGACAAAATTCAAGGAAAAATTCATGTCAAAACACTTGCGCAAGACACGCCATTTGTGACTCTAGACGGTATTGAACGCAAATTGAATGAAGACGATTTGATGATCTGTGATGACGAAAAACCCCTGTGTATCGCAGGTGTATTCGGTGGATTGCATTCTGGTGTGACCGACAACACCAAGAATATCTTTTTAGAATGTGCTTATTTTGATCCAATTAGTATTCGTAAAACTGCAAAAAGACATGGACTCAATACTGACGCTTCATTTAGATATGAAAGAGGGATTGATCCTGAGATCGGTGAATTTGCTTTAAAAAGAGCGGCTCAGCTCATACAAGAAATAGCTGGAGGTGAAATATCTAGTAAGATTATTGATGTTGCTCAGCCACTTAAAGATCAAGTCGCCCTTTTTCTCAAATTTGAGCACATAACCAAAATGTTAGGACAAGAAATCCCCAAGGATACCTTGATTAATATCTTAAATGCCTTAGAAATTGAAATTAAAAGTGCAACCGACGACGGCTTTTCAATGAAAATTCCTCGCTATCGTGCCGATGTTACGCGTCAAGCAGATGTTATAGAAGAAATTCTTCGCATCTACGGCTACAACACTATTGAGAGCACTAATGTGATGAAAACATTTTATCCTGAATTCAATTTAAA
>JBMZTS010000086.1:0-6277 GCA_049623905.1 Flavobacteriaceae bacterium | reverse complement strand
AAAACGCATATAGAATATTTTTTGCAGCAACTGTGGATCGTCCTAGGCGGGGTTATGCTTTTTTTCTCGGGCTTGTCGTTCTTTTTGTCTTTAAGCCCGCTGTTTTTTTTCCCTGTTTTAACAGGGGTCGGCGTTCTCGTCTCAGGGAAGGTTCTTCGTTTTCGCCTGTTAATACTGGGCGGAGCTTTGCTCCTCCTCTTTCCACTAATCATTCAATTCGTTGCTAGTCAGTGGCATATGCTGTTTTATGGTGTTGCTATCCTTATTGCTTTTGTTCTTCCTGGCTATGCCTTAAAGGCGCAACAAGAAAAATAATGCGCCCTTTAGATCCTTTGTTAACGTCTCCGTTGCGGCTAGGCATTGTGTCGCTTCTTATCAAGTTGAAATCGGCCTCTTTTGTTTTTCTTAAAGAAGAGCTCAAGGCTTCGCAAGGGAACCTCAGTGTTCAACTCGACAAGTTAAATCAGGCGGGCTATATCACTATCGCCAAAAGTTTTAGCAAAAACTACCCTAAGACGACCTGTACAATTTCTGATAAAGGAATAAAAGCCTTTGAAGATCATGTAAAGGCGCTTAAAGAATATTTGCATTTGTAACGGAATAGTTTCGGTCATTTTTTGTAACTTTTCTATAAAATAAAAGGCCTAGGACCAAATGCGTTTTCACAACATTTTAATCGGTTTTGCTTTTTCACCCAACCTCAAGGCTAACGTGCTAGAAGCCATGCGTATCGCTGCGTTTTTTGGCGGCAAACTTTTCTTTTTGCACGTCGGCGAAAAAACATCCGTCAAAGAAAAAACCTTTCAAGAAATTCTTAACGGTTCTCCCGTTCAGCCCAAAGAAGTTGTCGTTTTGTGGAAAAAAGGAAGTGCGGTAGAAACCATCGTTTCACAATGTCAAGAAAACACTATTGATCTATTGCTTTTGGGGGCCTTGCAACGGGAAAACATGTTGACCTTCTATCTGGGTTCCATTGCGCGAAAAATAACGCGTAACGCTCCTTGCTCTATCCTGCTGCTCATCAAGCCGTCTGTTGAAAGGGTGCCGTCAAAACACATGGTGGTGAATGCCTTTGAAAGCCCGCAAACAGAAGCAACCATATGTGCCGCTTTTGAATATGCTGCGGCACTAGACATCCCAAAAATTACTTTGGTTGAAGAAATTAGCCGAACGAAACTGGCAGTGGTCGTTGATGATGATAGAAGTCTTCGACGAGCCACTTTACGAAAAGAAAAAATCAAACGGCAAGAAATCTCGAGGGTCAATGAAATCTTGTCCCGTGTTCCCCAAAACCTTAAATCTGGTCGAAAAATTACGTCTCAAAGTATCTTTGGTGCACGAGGATATTCTATTGGTCATTATGCAAAAGTTGTCCGGGCCGATATTTTGGTGATGAACGCCGAAGAGCGTTATTCTTCCTTTTTATCGCGCATCTTTCCAAAAGACTTAGAGCATATTCTTTCTGAGCTTCCTACAGATGTCTTAATCGTTCAAAACAACACTTATGAATAGAAAAAAGGGGGTGCATGGCTTTTTTGGAGACTTACCTAAAAACCTTTTTGCTGGTTTTGTCGTTTCATTAGTGGCGCTTCCCTTGGGGTTAGGATTAGCCATCGCCTCTGAGGCTCCTCCTATATCTGGAGTCATTGCTGCTGTTGTTGGCGGAACCGTTGCGGCGCTATTAGGAGGGTCTCAGCTTACAATAACAGGCCCTGGAAACGGATTGGTCATTGTCTTGCTTTCCGCTATAACCAGCCTTGGCGGTGGCGATTTATATCAGGGGTATCTCTTTACCTTAGCCGCTATTGTTGTTTCAGGTGTTTTAATGTTTCTCTTTGGGGTCTTTCGTTTAGGAGCTTTAAGTGAATTCTTTCCCTCTTCTGCATTACAGGGAATGTTGGCTGCCATTGGGATAGGAATTTTAGCCAAACAACTGCATGTCATGTTGGGCATTACTGCCGTGAGTGGCGCTCCTTTAGATCTGCTTCTTCAGGTGCCTAATTCACTTGCCTTTTTATATGAAAATCAACGTCTTCCCGTGTTGCTTCCTGCAGCATTGGGCCTCGTTTCTCTTTTTATTTTAGTGTATTACTCTAAATTGCGCTATCCTGTTTTTCAACTTATTCCTGCGCCAATGTGGGTCGTCGTCGTTGCCATTGGGCTAACCTATTATTTTGAATTAATTGTTCAGGCGCCCTATCCCGTTAACCCATCCTTGCTTATTCGTTTACCGGAAAATGTTCTTGGGAGTCTTCCGTCGCCAGACTTTAGCCTATTAACGACAGGCCCTTTTATTGGGACCGTTCTTTCGATCACTCTTATCGCTAGTATTGAATCTCTTTTAAGCATAAAAGCCGTCGATAAACTAGACCCTCAAAAAAGGCGGTCTAATGTAAATAAAGATCTCCGAGCGCTAGGCATTGCAACAACGCTAAGCGGGCTTGTGGGCGGATTAAATGTTGTTACTGTAATCGCCCGCAGTTCTGTCAATGTAAATAACGGAGGGTCAAACCGATCGGCGAACTTTGCTCACTCGCTTTTTCTTTTGGCGTTCATCCTACTGTTTCAAGAGCAAATCCAGCGCATTGCCCTGCCAGCTCTTGCCGCTATTTTGGTTTATACAGGATACAAGTTGGCCGCTCCAGAAAACCTTATTCGCATTCTTAAAATTGGCAAAGAACAAGCAGCAATTTTTGGAATTACCCTTTTCATAACCCTCACTAACGGTCTTATAACCGGTATTGGTGCTGGTATCTTGGCAACCTTTTTAATTCATGTTTTAATCAATAAAAACCTCTTTTTATTTACGCGCAATTGGCTCAAGCCGAATGTCTTAATGTATCAAGAAGAGGAGAGCGGCAATTACTATGTCAGTGTTAAAAACTTCAGCTCTTTTCTCAACTTTTACAAGCTCAAGAGAAAGCTAGACGAGATTCCCGAAAGTGAACACGCAATACTCGATTTTTCCTTTTGTGAATTTGTTGACCATACAGTTATGGAGGGAGTTAATGATTACCGCAGAGGGTTTGCACGAAAAGGCGGTGTTTTTGAAATCATCGGTTTAGATGTTCACTCAGCCGAAACACAACACCCTTTTGCCATAAGAAAATCGCTTCCTTCTGTCGACTTTTTTAGCCGAGGCAATAACCTTACAAAGCGACAAATCTCTTTGCAAAAACTCGCTACTGTTTTAGATTGGGACTACGACCCAGAGCTTTCTTCAGACACTAAAGCGCTTGAACGCTTTGACTACTTTAAGACGAAGGTCATTAATTATCAATACAACGAGTTGGTTTCAAAAGACCAACGCAATCATCTTTTTGATTTGTCTTATAGCGAGGGTGCCTTTATTGCCAAAGACGACATCAAGGCGTCTTTCTTATTGGTAGAATTGAATAAAAAAATTCCTTCATTTATTTTAGACCGTGAAAATATTTTAGGGGGGATTAGTGAAAACACCTCCTACAACGACATGGATTTTGAGAACTTCCCTGACTTCTCACGCCGCTTCTTTTTGGGGGGGAAAAACCCGAAAGATATCAGAGCTTTTTTTAATAAAGACCTCATTTTCTTTTTTGAGAGCCACAACTACTATCGCGTCGAATCTATTGGAACACACCTTTTGGTCAAGGGAAAAAGCCGTTTGTCGAGTATCCAAGAAATTAAAAGCTTACTCTCTTTTACAACCGAGCTAATTTCCCTGCTGAATCGACCGAAAACCTAGTCCTCGCCCATTGCGTGCCTAGGGTTAAGTCGTCGTTGTCTCTCTCTTAGGGACAAGACCAAAAACACTATTAACCCAGGTTAAGGAGGTAAACTGTGCCTTTAAAAAACGAGGGGGCTTATCTTTACATCAGATCAAATAACTAACTTACGCAAATAAAACTTGAAAATTAATGCAGCTTTACGCCATAGAAACGGGTCATTTTAAATTAGATGGTGGGGCAATGTTTGGGGTCGTTCCCAAACCACTATGGGAACGGACCAATCCCGCTGATGACAAGAATAGGATCACAATGGCCGCACGCGCGCTCCTAATCGAAGACGGAGACCGCCTGATTTTGATAGACACCGGAATGGGAAACAAGCAAAGCGATAAATTCTTTTCTCATTACGGGTTGTTGGGCAATTTTAGTTTAGATCATTCCTTAAAAAAAGCGGGGTTTTCAAGAGATGAGATCACCGATGTTTTTTTAACCCATCTACATTTTGACCATTGTGGTGGCGCCATTTTGAAAAACAAAAAAGGCTTCTATGAACCTGCGTTTAAAAACGCGCGATTTTGGTCCAATAACGGCCATTGGGCATGGGCCACCAAACCAAACGCTAGAGAAAAGGCCTCTTTTCTTTCGGAAAACATTCTTCCAATCCAAGAAAGCGGTCAACTACACTTTGTCGCCGACAATGAAGCTCCCCTTGGCTTTGAGATCTTGTTTATGGATGGACATACCGAGAAACAAATGCTTCCAAAAATAAAATACAAAGGAAAAACAATTGTCTTTGCCGCAGACCTTATTCCTACGGTAGGGCATCTCCCTATACCTTATGTTATGGGCTATGATACGAGGCCATTGCTTACACTCGATGAAAAAACAGCATTTTTAAACACCGCGGTTGAAAAAAATTATCTTCTTTTTTTAGAACACGACCCTGAAAATGTTTTGATCTCTGTTAAAAACACCGAAAAAGGTGTTCGTCTGGACCAATCTTTTGCGCTAGATGATTACTTTGCACGCTAAAACAAATTTACTTTATTCCACTTAAAGCTATAACTATGAAACTCTTGATCTTATCTTTATCCCTTTTCACGACCCTCAACCTCTCCGCCCAATATTGGCAACAAGCGGTAGATTATACCATTGCTGTCGAGCTCAACCACGAAACGGCTGAATATCAAGGAACAGAAACCCTCGTTTATACCAATAACTCTCCCGAGACGTTAAAAAAAGTGTTTTTTCACCAATACTTTAATGCGTTTCAAAGGGGCAGTGAAATGGCGATACGGCAAAATAATGGTGGAGACAAAAACCGTCGTTTTAAAATTGATTTGGACTCTCTCCAGCCCAACCAAGAGGGGTTTTTGAAAGTTAATAACCTAAAACAGGACGGACAAGTGGTGGCAGTGGTCGACAGTGAAACCATCTTGGAGGTTCTCTTGGCAAAACCACTAGCACCAGGTGAAAGCACAACGTTCACCATGGATTTTAACGGGCGGGTCCCCGATGTTATTCGCAGAGCGGGTAAAAACTCGAGCGAAGGGGTGGCCTTTTCAATGGCGCAATGGTACCCTAAAATGGCAGAGTATGATTACGAAGGATGGAATGCCGATCCCTACACAGGACGAGAGTTTCATGGTGTTTGGGGTGATTTTGATGTGACAATCACTTTAGACAAAACCTTTACCGTGGCGGCAAGTGGTTATCTGCAAAATGCTAATAGCATTGGAAAAGGCTATTCAAAACGAAAAAAAGCGAAAAGCAAAAACGGAAAAATCTCATGGCACTTTGTGGCCCCAAATGTGCACGACTTTACGTGGGCCGCAGATCCCGAATATATCCATGACACTTTTATCGGACCAAACGATGTTGTGCTTCACTTTTTTTATAAAAACGATCCTGAAATTATTGACAACTGGAAAAAACTTCAGCCGTTAACGGCAGAACTTATGGTTTATTTTAATGAGGCTATAGGCCCATATCCATACAACCAATATTCTGTTGTGCAAGGAGGAGATGGCGGAATGGAATATGCCATGTTAACTCTCATTACAGGCGGACGAAACTTTCGCTCTCTATTTGGTGTCACAGCACACGAATTAGCCCATTCTTGGTTTCAGCATGTGTTGGCCACAAACGAAACCAAGCACGAATGGATGGACGAAGGCTTTACGTCTTTTATTTCGGCGCTGGCTGAAAACGAAATCTTGGAAGAAAACCTTGAATTTCCCTTAGAGAGCTCCTACAACGGGTACTACCGCTTGGCTACGTCTGGCTATGAAATGCCACAAGCAACCAACGCCAATCGCTATGGGTACAACAATGCATACGAAAGCACCGCCTATAATAAAGGCGCTGTTTTTTTGGGGCAATTGAGCTATATTATCGGGCGTAAAAAACTGAGCGAAACACTGAAAACGTACTATAAAGAATGGAAATTCAAACACCCTCGGCCAAATGATTTACGTGTCATTGCTGAACGCGTTTCTGGTCTTCAGTTGCAGTGGTACTTAACCGATTGGACACAAACCACAAACACCATTGACTATGCCATTGTGGGC
>JBMZTS010000085.1:0-6365 GCA_049623905.1 Flavobacteriaceae bacterium | reverse complement strand
TACGTTTCACCTATGAGATATAAACTTCAACTAACACTAATTTGCATAACGCTTTTATCTATTGGCTGCGACGCCCAAGAGAACACCCCCGTAATACAATTGCCTTCAAGTGTCGATTATCATTATGAGGTTGTTGTGGCTGGTTTAGACATCCCATGGGGATTGACCTTTTTCTCGCCTACTGATTTTTTGGTCACTGAAAAATCTGGAATCCTGTACCGCATCACCCAGGGGGAAAAAACGGCAATCAGTGGACTACCTCCTGTATATGTCCGTGGGCAAGGGGGGTTGCTTGATGTTGCGCTATCTCCCGACTATGATACCACGGGTCGAATTTATTTCACAACCAGTTCCCCCATAGGTGAGGGAAAAGGAGGGCACACCGCTTTATATTCGGCTAAACTAGAAGGAAATACCTTGACCGATACCCTACGGCTCTACAAGGGAGACTACAACACCAAAAAAGGGCAGCATTGGGGTTCACGCATCGAATTTGATCAAACCGGTCACCTATACTTTTCCATTGGAGACCGCGGAAATCGAGAAGTAAATCCACAAGACATCACCCGCGATGGAGGAAAAATTTACCGCTTAAATTTGGATGGTAGCATCCCTCAGGACAATCCCTTTGTCGGTGATGAAAATAAACGTCAGGCCATCTTTAGCTATGGTCATCGCAACCCGCAGGGCATGGCCGTACACCCCGAAACAGGCGCCATCTGGGTCCATGAACACGGCCCGCGAGGAGGTGATGAAATTAACATCATTGAATCTGGTAAAAACTACGGTTGGCCGGTCATTACCTATGGAATAAACTACAGCGGTACCTCAATCACCGATATCACTGAAAAGGAGGACATGGAACAACCTTTCTACTATTGGCTTCCCTCCATTGCACCCTCGGGAATGGCCTTTTCTACCTCAGGAGTCTATCCCAACTGGAAAGGCAATTTATTCGTGGGGTCTCTAAAATTTAATTATTTAGAACGTCTGGTAATCAAAAATAATCGAGTAGTAAAACGCGAAAAAATATTAGACTCCATCGGTCGGGTAAGAAATGTAGAAGAAGGACCCGACGGTTACCTCTATTTAGGCGTTGAAGGAAAAGGGATTGTGAAAATTGTACCAAATCAAACACCATGAAACAACTCTTACTATTGCTCTTGATTGGATTCACTGGACTTACGAATATAATATACCAACAAAAACCGATGGAGCAAAGCCTCATAGATGGGAAAGAAATTTATACTGATTTTTGTGTTCAATGTCATATGTCCAACGGCAAAGGCGTTTCAGGAACCTTCCCTCCACTTGCCAACTCCGATTATTTAAACAACATTGACAACAGCATTAGAGCAATAAAATATGGACTTAAAGGTCCTATAAAAGTCAATGGCAAAGACTACAATACCGTCATGGCAAATCAAGGACTCGATGATGAAGAAATAGCAGATGTCATGAATTACATTCTCCGTAGTTGGGGAAACACAACAAAAAAAATCATCACAGAAGAACAAGTGACCTCTATTTCAAAATAACAATGGGACTATACTCCAAATTCACTTTGCTTTTTAAAAAGCGTAATCTTTACGGCATAGCCTATCTCCTTATCGGTAGCTTATTCCTTGTTTGGATTGTCTTTCTCGACAGCCATTCATGGTTAACCCATCAAGAACTTAATCGAGAAGTTGAAAAACTTGAACAGCGCAAAAAAGCATTGCTCCAAGATATCGAAAAAGACAATGCTGCCATCGACCAACTCCAAAATATCGATAGTCTCGAAAAATATGCACGAGAACAATATGGCCACAAGCGAAAAGACGAAACCGTATTCATTATTGAAGACTAGCTCTTTTTCAAAATTTAGCTATTTAGTTAAATTTTTCAAAACCTAGATAAAATGCTTTTTATTCCCGTTGAATAAATTGTACTTTTAATGACCAAAAATAAACGATGGGTAAAGTTATCGCAATAGCAAATCAGAAGGGAGGTGTGGGAAAGACCACCACTTCGGTAAACCTAGCCTCTGCACTAGCTATTCTTGAAAAGAAGGTTCTCTTAATAGATGCTGATCCTCAGGCCAACGCCACCTCTGGGCTTGGCATATCAGTTGAAGAAAAAAAACTAGGTACTTATGAATTACTGGAACATACGGCAAAAATTGGCGAAACCATTGTCAAAACTGAGGTTCCAAATTTAGACTTAATACCATCTCATATCGATTTGGTGGCCATAGAGATAGAACTTGTCGATAAAAGTGCGCGTGAGTTTATGCTTAAAAAAGCCCTTGAACCGATATTAAACAATTACGATTTTATCTTGATTGATTGTGCGCCTTCACTTGGACTCATTACCCTTAATGCACTAACAGCAGCTCATTCAATCATCATCCCTATTCAATGTGAGTACTTCGCGTTAGAAGGCCTAGGGAAACTTCTCAACACCATCAAAAGTGTACAGAAAATTCACAATGCATCACTCGATATCGAAGGGCTACTATTAACCATGTACGATGCTCGCCTCCGTCTATCAAATCAAGTGGTGGAAGAAGTAAAAAAACATTTTGGAAAAATGGTGTTTAAAACCATCATCCAGAGAAACATACGTTTGAGTGAGGCCCCAAGCTATGGTGAGAATATCATTCAATATGATGCCACCAGTAAAGGAGCGCAAAACTACTTAAGTCTTGCGGAAGAAGTATTAAATAAAAACACATAGCATTATGGCCAAGTCAGGAAAAAAACCAGCATTAGGAAGAGGACTCTCTGCTTTACTTCAAGATCCTGAAAATGACATCCAGTCTATCCAAGACAAAAACGCCGATAAGGTTGTGGGTAACGTTATTGAATTATCGCTTGATCAAATTGACGTCAACCCTTTTCAGCCACGAACTCAATTTAACGAAGAGGGCTTAAAAGAATTGGCTTCCTCAATCCAAGAACTTGGCATTATTCAGCCCATAACGGTTCGAAAAATCAACTTTAATTCTTTCCAACTTGTCTCTGGGGAACGACGCTATCGAGCAGCAAAAATGATTGGACTCAACACCGTTCCTGCCTATATCAGAATTGCAAACGACCAAGAGTCTTTGGAAATGGCTCTAGTCGAAAACATACAACGACAAGACCTAGATCCAATAGAAATCGGATTGTCTTATCAACGCCTGATCGATGAAATCGAACTTACCCAAGAGCAATTAAGCCAACGGGTAGGAAAAAAACGATCAACTATTTCAAACTACATGCGCCTACTCAAGCTCGACCCGATTGTTCAAACGGGAATGCGCGATGGGTTTTTATCGATGGGGCATGGAAGAGCACTTATCAATATTGACAACCGCGAGGCTCAGCTAGACTTATATCAAAAAATAATCAAGGGCGATTTGAGTGTCCGTAAAACGGAAGCTTTAGTCAAAAAACATAAAAATCCCTCCCCTAAAAAAGAGGACCTCCACACCCCACCATACTTAGAAGAGGGAAAGACCGAGTTTGGCACCTTCTTTGGCTCTGAGGTCAATATTACTTTTACCAAAGAGGGCAATGGGATCATTCACATTCCGTTTGATTCTCAGCAAGAATTTAGCCGAATGAAAAAACTTTTAAAAGGTGATTAACAAACTGTTCGTTCTCATCGTCTTCTTTATATTCTCGATCGCGTATTCTTATGGTCAGGACAAGGAAGCCATAGACAGTTTATCACGAAAATTACGAATAAAAAAAGACCCCTTAACCCCCTCCAGAGCTGCCTTTTATTCTGCCGTTTTACCCGGCTTAGGTCAAATCCATACGCGTCGCTATTGGATTGTGCCTTTCATTTACGCGGGCTTGGGGACGTCTGCCTACTCATACTTTTACCAAAGCAATGAGATGAACAAATACCGTACGGCCTACAAACAGCGTATTCGGGGAGATTTTACAGATGAATTTACCGATAGGATTCCTCTAAATTCACAACTCATTAAAGGAATGGAATTTCATGAAAGGTATCGCGATTTGTCTGTCCTATGGTTTGTTGGTATATATTTGCTAAATATTTTAGATGCCAATGTCGGGGCACACCTGCTCCAATTTAATGTAGACGATAATCTCTCCATGAAGCCCTATTTTAATCAAGAAAACCTAATGACTGATCCAACTGTCGGATTGGCTTTTCAAATCAAATTTTAATATGAACATTGCACTGCTAGGTTACGGAAGAATGGGAAAAGCCATTGAACAGATTGCCCTCAGTCGTGGCCATTCGATCGTTTGCAAAATTGACAAGGCCCTTGAAGAAGGACAGTTGGAAAAAGCAGACATCGCCATCAACTTTAGTGTACCTAGTGCAGCCGTTACAAACATCAAAACAGCTTTCGATCATAAAATTCCTGTGGTTTGTGGAACAACAGGCTGGCTTGACAACTTGGCAGAAATACACCAGTACTGTAAGAAAAAAGAAAGTGCCTTTTTGTATGCTTCTAATTTTAGCATCGGGGTAAATCTTTTTTTTAAATTAAATAAGTTATGTGCCCAGTTGATGAAAAATCATCATGAAGCCTACACAACACAACTCGAAGAAACCCACCACATTCACAAACTAGATGCTCCCAGTGGAACGGCAATAAGTTTAGCAGAAGGCATCCTCAAAGAACACCCCTATTACAAAAAATGGTCTATGGATGAGGACACCACCAACTTGAAAATAATGAGTCACCGTGAAGGGGAAATCCCGGGAACACATATGGTGACGTACACGTCAACGATTGATCAAATTAGCATTGAACACAAAGCACATACAAGAGAAGGCTTTGCCTTTGGTGCCTTGATAGCCGCAGAGTGGTTAGTCAATAAAAAAGGTATTTTTTCAATGAATGACGTCTTAAACCTATAAAAATATACTATGACACTTACCCAATGGCTCTTATTCTTTTTTGTTCTACAGTTGGTCCACTTTGCTGGGACTTGGAGACTCTACGTCAAAGCCGGTAAAAAGGCTTGGCAAGCACTCATACCCCTATATAATGCCATCGTATTAATGGAAATAATTCGACGACCAAAATGGTGGGTTATTTTATTATTTATCCCCATCATCAATCTGATGATGTTTCCTGTTATATGGGTGGAAACACTCAGAAGTTTTGGGAAAACAAAAAATAGCGATGCTATTCTCGGGGTGATGACACTAGGCCTTTATCTTTTTGTTGTGAATTATAGTACGACTTCTCGATATCAAGAAAACAGAAGCCTGGTAGCGCGAACATGGTTAGGTGAATGGATCAGTGCTATGTTATTTGCCATCATTGCTGCTACCTTGGTCCACAATTATTTTATTCAACCCTATATTATTCCGACTGGTTCGTTAGAAAAAACCCTTCTCATTGGTGATTTTCTTTTTGTGAGTAAATTTCATTACGGCGCACGAACCCCTATGACCGCTTTAGCTTTTCCAATGGTTCACGACACCTTGCCACTGGCTAAAATCAAATCATATCTCGATTACCCCCAGATACCCTATTTTCGCCTACCTGGCTTTCAAAAAGTTAAACGCAACGAAATTGTGGTGTTCAGTTGGCCAGCAGATACCGTCAGGCAATTTTTTGTCAAAGAGAAAGGAGTGCGAAAACCCGTAGACAAAAAATCGAATTATGTCAAACGCTGCGTTGCTCTTCCAGGCGATACTTTAGAAATCATCAATGGCTTTGTTCACATCAATGGCCAACAAAGTGTTTTACCTGAACGGGCCAAAATACAATACACACATTACGCCTATAACAGCAAAGGGGTTTCTTCTCGAAAATTAATTGCCCTGGGCATTAAAGATTTTAAACGTAAATATCGTATTGAAAATATTACTCAAACTACCTACAATGCCCTCCTCCCTTATATCATTGGTCGAACGAGCAATGACATTAACAATTTTATAGTCATTACTCCCCCTGCAGGCTTGCCCCCAAAATTAGTCGGGCAATTGCGCCTGCGGGTTAAAGAATTACTCGAACCAACGAAAGAATTGACTCTGACCATTGAAGAGGCTAATGCCTTGAGAAACAATTCCCTTTTTGATAGTCTTGTGCGAAAAGTTAGTCAAGTCAAAACCCCCAACACTACCTTTTTCCCTAATAGCCTTCCTTACGATTGGAATGAAGACAATTTTGGTCCCATAGTCCTGCCTAAAGCAGGAACTGAAATACTCTTAAATGACGAAAATCTTCCGCTTTATAAAAAAATCATCCGTGATTATGAGGGGAATACATTAGAAAAAATAGACACTGTCATCAAGATCAATGGAAAGGAAAGCAATCGCTATACATTCCAACAAGACTACTACTGGATGATGGGGGATAACCGCCATCGTTCTGAGGATAGTCGTTTTTGGGGGTTTGTTCC
>JBMZTS010000084.1:0-6366 GCA_049623905.1 Flavobacteriaceae bacterium | reverse complement strand
CGAAAAAAAAGCCCTCCAAAATATTGGAAAGCTCTTCACTGGTTTTCTACAAACCTCTTACACTTTTGGTGTAAGCAACACAACATTGTTTCCCTTGCGGGTTATTTTTTTCAAAGATAGTTTATTTTACTCAATTGAACTATTCCACAGCTCATCATTGGGAGGTGATCTAAAAAAGAAAAGCAATTATTCGTAAGCTAAGGTTGTCATTGTAGCCAAACAGGCCGCTTTTTTAACGTTCTGAATTTCAACCTTGATGTTCCATATGATTTTAAGACCCCCAAATTTTTGATCGACGATGTCATCAACCGTAACGATCCCTCTTAAAAAAGAACCAACCACCACAGGATGAGGAAACCGAACTGCGTCAATCCCATAATTAAAGCCTTTCTTGAGCGATTTTACTTGAACGGCATCAGATAAAAATTTGGTGATTAAACCTAGAGATAAAAAACCATGGGCGATGGTTTTTTTATAGGGCGACTCTGCTTCGGCTCTTTTTTGATCAACATGAATCCATTGATGATCATGTGTTGATTCAGCAAAATGGTCAATCATTTCCTGAGTCACCAAGAGCCAAGGAGTAGGTTTAAATGTCATTCCTTTAGATGTCTTAAAATGAGTAAAATCTCTATATTCCATCTGTTAAGATTTAGAGTAGTAAGATAGTTAAAAGTATCTTAGCGTTTTACAATTTGGCAATTTTCTTGTAGCCCTGATAATAAACCAATGGTCTTTCATCTGGAAGGGCTGCTAAATCCAAAACTTCACACAAAACCAAATGATGATCACCTGCAGGGATTAAGCTGTGCACTTTAGTTACGTACCACGCGTGAGACTGTTGAAGAATAGGAGCCTCTCCAATGGTGTGAAAACTTGGAGGATTTACCAGTGGACTAATTTTGGCAAAATGATTGCTCACCGCTTCCATCGCCTCAGTGAGAATACTGATTCCCAAGGGCATCTCTTTTTTTAGATAAGACGCTAGCTGATTTTTTTTAAGCACAGAAAACATCACCAAAGGCGGATCGAGTGACACCGATACAAATGAACTTGCTGTCATTCCATGGATTTCACCCTCTGGTGTAAAGACACTTATAACACTTACCCCCGTCGGAAAACACCCTGCCACTTGCTTTAGCGTTTTAGTACTTATTTCCTTTTTTTCCATTCTGCTTTTCAACAAAAATACACCATATGATACAGGCGGAGAAACATTGTCTTAGATTAGTTTTGATTTAATTTCATTTATCTTTGAATCAAAGAAATATAAATGCAATACCAAAGAGGCGATCAAGTTGAGTTAATTATAGTCAGAAAAACGCAATTAGGCTTTGTGGTCTTAATTGATGATCAGTTTGAGGGCCTGCTTTTCAAGAGTGACGTTTTCCAGCCATTAGATCGAGGAGATCAGATCAAAGGGTATATCAAAACCATCCGTGAGGACGGAAAAATTGATGTGAGCCTAAAACCTCAGGGGTTTCGAAATGCCATAGATCCAGATTGTGACAAAATTCTAACACATTTAAAAAAAGGAGGTGTTTTGCAATTATCCGATAAAAGCACTCCCGAAGAGATCAAGACTCATTTAAACATGAGTAAAAAAGCTTTTAAAAAAGCAATTGGGTTTTTGTACAAAAGGAAGGTTATTTCACTTTTTGATGATCGCATTGAATTGATTTAACGTTACTTTTTTTAACATTTTATTATCTTTAAGCAACCATTAACCAATTTCAATGCAAAATCCAGAGGATCACGGCTTTTTAAGCGGTGTTAGAACGATACGGAACTATTGTTTTTGTTTCTTGTTGTTCTTGGGTTTTTTGCTTGTTTTTTTCTTTGCTGATTTTGGGACAATAGGTCTTGGCGATGAAGATTATTCGCTCTACAGTATGCGCTATGATGTTGAGCATTTGCCAATGACTAAAGCAGGAATGACCATCCGCTATGGCCAGCAACTATTTGCAAACACAGCTCACCTATTGGGGAAGCAAAACACCAAAGAACCTTATGTAGGTAATGTCCTCAGCTGCACCAATTGTCACTTAGACAACGGCACAAGAGCCTATGGCATTCCACTAATTGGCGTTGACAAACGCTTCCCACAATACCGGGCCAGAGAAGACAAAATAGGGAATCTTCAGGAACGCATCAACGGCTGCTTTGAAAGGAGTATGAACGGGCGAAAACTAGCGCAAGACAGCCAAGAAATGAAAGCTTTAGTCGCCTATATCGGTTGGCTAGGACGCTATGTCCTTCCAAATGAAAAAATCAATGGTCGAGGGTTAAAACCCCTTATTCTCCCCAATAGAGCCGTTGATTTAGCTCACGGAAAAGCAATCTATCAAAAACACTGCACTCTCTGTCATGGTAAAAATGGTGAAGGGCAAAAAAATGGACTAGGAAGCTATGACTACCCGCCCGTCTGGGGAGAAAATTCTTACAACAATGGTGCAGGAATGACACGGGTCATCACAGCAGCTCAGTTTATAAAATACAACATGCCCTATGGCGTTACTCACGATTCTCCTGTATTGACCAACGAAGAGGCCTATGATGTTGCAGGTTATATCAACCAACAACAGCGTCCTCTAAAAAACAGTTTAGTATTAGATTTTCCCAACCGTCTAAAAAAACCCGTCTCCTCTCCTTACCCCCCCTACAGCGATCCTTTTTCACAAAAACAGCATCAGCTAGGTCCTTTCCAGCCTATCATGGACTATTACACTAGAGAATATTCAATTTCAAAATCAAAATAACCATTAAAATCAATTCGTATGAAAACTGAACAATCGAGAAGATCATTTTTTGCCACTATGGCACTAGGGGTAAGTGCAACTGCCTTTCCAATGATGATGAATGACTTTGACCAACTTGACGCCATCACCAATTTCAATACTGAAAAATTGGAAAATGCTGAAAAATGGTTTAAAAAAATTAAAGGAAAGCATCGTATCGCATACGATGGCAGTCAGCCACATGGTGGCTTGCCTGTCATTTGGAACTGGGCATTTTATACCTCTAACAACGAAACCGGTTCCTCTGACAGCGACATTACGGCCATGACTGTTTTACGTCATACCGGAATTGCTTTTGCATTCAATTCCAAGCTGTGGGCAAAATACAAATTAGGGGCACATTTTAATGTTAAAGATCCTCAAACGGGAGAAGCCTCACTCCGTAATTATCTTTATGCCCCACAAAAAGGGGACATGCCGCTTCCAGCAATCGATGGAATTAAGCGCATGCAAGAGCGTGGGGGCTTATTCTGTGTCTGCAACCTCGCTATAAGTGTTCATGCAGGTATCCTTTCGAAGAAAATGAACCTAGACAGCCAGTCGGTCTATAAAGAACTTACCGAGGGTCTTTTACCAGGTGTACAACTGGTTCCTTCTGGTGTTTGGGCACTAGGAAGAGCGCAAGAAAATGGTTGTGGCTATATTTTTGCCGGCTAAACACAGTATTGACAGGTCACGGCACTGACTCCATAAAAAGCCCTCGTTCTCTCGAGGGTTTTTTAATTACACTATTATGTCCCATGATTTGAATCGCTTTGAGGAAGGTTACTTTAAAAGAAAACCCTGGCTCAACAATCTGATAGAGTCACATTTAATCTAGCTTTCGGATTTTAACATTTTTGAAGGAGGTGATTCCAGCATATTCCGCTGCCATTGGTCCATGGGCTTGAAAACTGATGTGGCCTTTTTCGTATTTTCCAAAATGTGGCCACGTTTTGAATTTGCTGTTTTGCATTAAAGAATCCCATGCTGCACCCCGTAAGGGAAACCGAAGAACCTCAACATCATTCTGCACCAAAATCCCCCGATTGGTGTTGTAGTCGATGGTGATCAAATAGGAATTCCACTCCCCACTGGGACGACTGACGTTTACACGTGGCGCCATCATATCAAAAAGGGCACCAGCAGTGTGAATCTGCTCTTCAGGTTTGTTTTCATAAACCGCCGGATCAACAATCTGAATCTCCCTTCCTGTTAGATAGGTTTGATCGAGGCCTTTTATATCGCGTACGCCCCACAAGAACCCACTGTTGGCGTAATCATCAGTCTTCCAGTCAAATGCTATTTGAAAGCTCAAGTATTGTTCATTTGTCATAAGGCTACTGTCTCGTCCCGATGTGTTTTTTGAAGCATCATAGGTCATCACACTATTCGCTATCGACCAGCCATTGTCTTTGTCCTTGTTTCTGTGAAAGAACCAGCCTTCTATTTTATCGGGATTAGGATTGATTTGTTCCCACTCATTTTTATCTCTTGTTTTTTCCTTTTTGGTTAACCGGCCACAACTCGCCGTAAGAAGGAAGGCTAATAGTAAAATATATTTCATGACTTAGTGGTTTGATTTGAATTCATGGCAATCCATTTTTTATACAATAGATAGCCAAAAAGAACACTGGCGGTCAAACTTATAGCGGTATTGACATAGTCGCCTTTGAGTAGATTACCACTAGTAAAAAGTAGCGCATAGACCGAAAGGCAGCCATAAATCATGCAAGAAATCCCTTGAGGCAAGGTTTGCTTTACCTCATGATCAACTAAGGTGATGTTTTGTTTTTCTGCTCGTTGAATTATGGTTTTCCACCCCAATGGCCAAGGTTGAATTTTTCGGTAAAAAGCAAATAATTTTTCATCTTCGTCGGGCTGGGTCAAAAGGGTAACACTCACCCAAATAATGGACGTAATTAATACCATAAGGGGAAATTCGGCCCATGCAGGAAAAAGTCCCGACTGCTCTGAAAAAAAGAATGTTTGAACTTGATCGGTTCCAAAAAGAATAGAAAAAAGACCTGAACTAATCATGGCAGAGATTTCACTCCAGGCATTGATACGCCACCATAACCATCTGAGGATGAAAATCAGTCCTGTCCCTGCACCAAACATTAAAATATATTTAAATAACTGAACAGCATTGGTTAAAACCAGGGCGACAAACGTGCTAAGCAGCATTAAAATTACTGTAGAAATTCGACCCGCCACCACCATGTTCTTTTCACTGGCTTGCCTATTAATAAACTGTTTGTATACATCATTGACTAAATAAGAGGCGCCCCAATTCAGATGAGTGGAAATGGTGGACATGTAGGCCGCAACCAAAGAGGCAACGACCAAACCTGTCCAGCCTACAGGCAAATAAGTCAACATCGCAGGATAAGCCAAATCGTGGCCTAGTTTATCGGGACTAATATTTGGGAAGGCGGTTTTTAGACTAGCCAAATCGGGGAATATTATAAGGGAGGCTAAGGCCACTAATATCCATGGCCATGGACGAACAGCGTAATGCATGACATTAAAGAAAAAAGTGGCCCCAATTGCATGATTTTCATTTTTTGCCGCTAACATCCTTTGGGCAATATATCCGCCACCTCCTGGTTCTGCGCCAGGATACCAAGAACTCCACCACTGGACGGCTAGCGGAATAATAAAAAGTGGTATCAGATTGTCTAAGTCATAAAAGTTTGGGATAAAATTCAATTTATCACGTACGTTGTCGTGTGTAAACAAGGTGTGGAGACTTCCAATCTCGGGTAAACTAACCACATAATAGGCTGCTCCTATTGACCCCACCATGGCAACAAAAAACAAAAGAAAATCGGAATATACCACCCCTCTAAAGCCGCCCAGCGCACTAAACACCATCGTAATGATAGCCGCATAGGCCACTGTTTCAAGAGCTGTAAAGCCCAACATGACCTGTCCAATTTTAATTGCCGCTAGCGTAACACCAGACATGGCAAGCACATTAAATAAAAGACCTAAATAGATTGAACGAAAAGCCCTGAGAAAGTTGGCCGCTTTTCCAGAGTAACGAAGATTGTAAAATTCCATATCTGTTTTTACATCAGAGCGACGCCACAGTTTAGCATAAACAAACACGGTGAGGAGGCCCGTCAACATAAAAGCCCACCACACCCAATTTCCTGCTATTCCGTCTTGTCTTACAATATCGGTTACCAAATTAGGTGTATCTGTCGAAAAAGTTGTTGCCACCATAGAGAAGCCCAACAACCACCAGGGCAAATTTCGCCCCGCTAAAAAGTATTCTGAACTGTTTTGAGATGACCGCTTTGAAACATAGAGACCAATAAAGAGTGTGGCAGCTAAAAAGAAGGCTATAATTGCAAAATCAATTTGTGTCAATTCCATTGTAAGGAGAGTTTAATTTTAAATCTGTGCGAAACAAAAGCGGTTGGACTCTTTATCACCACTTTTAACGACTAAGGTCTCTTAATCTTAAAAGGGGGGAAACTATTCCACCTTTGCCGCTGCTCCCGTTTCGAAAATCTTATGGTTTGAAATTTTTATCTTGATGCGTGCTCTTGAAAAGGGCCATAATCAAATCGTCATTGGG
>JBMZTS010000083.1:0-6389 GCA_049623905.1 Flavobacteriaceae bacterium | reverse complement strand
CGTGTTCGCCCATGTATTGAAATTGCCGCACAGCCAACGTCTTGAAGCCGCTCGGCTACCTCAACAATTTTAATGGAATCGTGGTCCCAGCCAAGACGTGTTTTAACGGTCACGGGGAGCTTGGTGTGCTCTACCATCGCTTTGGTCAGCTTCACCATCATGGGAATGTCCTTTAGAATTCCTGCGCCCGCCCCTTTGCAAACCACTTTTTTAACAGGACAACCAAAATTGATGTCTATTATATCGGGCTTCGATGCTTCAACGATTTCCACCGAGCGCAACATCGAATCTATGTTGGCGCCAAAAATTTGAATTCCTACCGGACGCTCTTTTTCGTAGATGTCAAGCTTTTGAACACTTTTGGCTGCGTCGCGAATTAATCCCTCGCTTGAAATAAACTCGGTGTAAACCACATCGGCACCATTCTCTTTACACAAAGTACGAAAAGGAGGGTCGCTGACATCTTCCATCGGTGCAAGCAAAAGCGGAAAATCCTCTAATTCAATCGTGCCTATTTTTACCACGGCCATAATTTTTTACAAAAATAAGCAAAAAACCCGCCCGACAAACCCTTATATTTGCATGGCTATGAAAGATGATGCCGTATGAAACAGATCAGAAATTTTTGTATTATCGCCCATATTGACCACGGTAAGAGCACCTTGGCCGATAGACTCCTCGATTTTACGGGGGCTGTTAGTGACCGTGAAAAGCAAGATCAGCTTTTAGACAACATGGATCTTGAGCGTGAAAGAGGGATCACAATCAAATCACATGCCATTCAAATGGAATATGAACACCAAGGCGAGTCTTATGTGCTCAACTTGATTGACACCCCGGGCCACGTTGATTTTTCCTATGAGGTGTCCCGCTCAATTGCGGCCTGTGAAGGCGCTCTGCTTATTGTTGATGCCGCACAAAGCATTCAAGCCCAAACCATCTCAAATCTCTATCTTGCACTCGACAACGATCTGGAAATTATTCCTGTACTGAACAAAGTCGATTTGCCTTCGGCCAACCCAGAAGAGGTCACCGACGATATCGTCGATCTGCTCGGCTGTCACGCTGATGAGGTTATTCCTGCTTCTGCAAAAACAGGGCTGGGGATTGAAGCAATTCTAACAGCCATCATTGACCGAATCCCTGCACCAAAAGGGAGTACCGAAGAACCCCTTCAGGCTTTAATTTTTGACTCCGTTTACAATCCTTTTCGTGGCGTTGAAACCTATTTTAGAGTGATGAACGGCAAAATTAGAAAGGGGCAAAAGGTTCAGTTTATTGCGACACAAAACACCTATTTTGCTGACGAAATAGGGACATTAAAGCTCAAACAAGAGCCTAAAAAAGAAATTTCGGCCGGCGATGTCGGCTATCTCATTACGGGGATTAAAGACGCCAAAGAGGTCAAAGTTGGAGACACCATCACCTCGCCCGAAAACCCAACTCAAGGTGCCATTGACGGATTTGAAGAAGTCAAACCTATGGTTTTTGCTGGGATATATCCCGTCGACACCGAAGATTACGAAGAGTTGCGCGCTTCAATGGAAAAGCTACAGCTCAACGACGCTTCTCTTATTTTTCAGCCAGAAAGTTCTGCCGCTCTCGGTTTTGGCTTTCGCTGCGGCTTTCTAGGGATGTTACACTTGGAAATTATTCAAGAACGCTTGGAGCGAGAATTTAATATGACCGTCATCACAACCGTTCCAAACGTTTCCTATCATGCCTATTCCAAAAAGCATCCCGAAGAGGTCATTTTAGTCAACAATCCTTCCGATTTACCCGATCCCTCTGGAATGGATCGCGTTGAAGAGCCCTACATTCGGGCCAGTATAATTACCAAGGCCGACTTTGTGGGCAACGTCATGTCTCTTTGTATCGAAAAAAGAGGGCAAATTACCAATCAAACCTATCTTACGCCTGAAAGAGTCGAACTGACCTTCGACTTGCCTTTGGCAGAAATCGTCTTTGATTTTTATGATCGCCTAAAAACGGTTTCCAAAGGGTACGCTTCCTTCGATTATTCGCCTATCGGCATGCGCCCCTCAAAACTGGTCAAGGTCGACATCCTGCTCAATGGAAATCAAGTCGATGCCTTGTCGGCTCTTATCCATGCCGACAACGCCTATACCATTGGCAAAAAAATGTGTGAAAAATTACGGGAACTGATTCCTCGACAACAGTTTGATATCCCTATCCAAGCCGCCATTGGGGCAAAAATAATCTCCCGAGAAACCATCAAAGCTTTGCGAAAAGATGTTACTGCCAAATGTTATGGTGGAGACATCTCAAGGAAAAGAAAACTGTTGGAAAAACAGAAAAAAGGGAAAAAGAAGATGCGGCAGGTCGGCAATGTTGAAATTCCACAACAAGCATTTATGGCCGTCTTAAAACTCAATGATTGATGGTCGAGATTCGTTTTGCAAAAAACCGTACAGATCTCGAAAAAATACGTTTCCTTCAGCGTAAAAACACCCTAAAGGCTTTAACGTCAAAAGCGGCCCAAGAGCAGGGGTTTGTTACTGTTCTTCACCCGCTAGAACAGCTTGAAGAAATGCAACAACGTGAGCCGCAAATCATTGCTCTAGAAAAAGAAACCCTTGCGGGCTATGCGTTGGTCATGTCCCCTGAACTAAAGACGACTGTTCCCCTGCTTGTTCCGTTATTTAAAACGCTCGATACGCTAAGCTATCGCGGAAAGAGCCTCAAAAGCTGTCACTATTATGTTATGGGCCAAATTTGCATTGCCAAAAACTACCGCGGACACGGTCTTTTTCATCGTCTTTACCAGGCCCACCGCGAGACCCTCTCTTCAAAATACGACTTCTGCATTACCGAAATTTCAGCGCGCAATACCCGGTCTATGGCAGCACATCAGAAAATCGGCTTTGAACAAATCCATCAATTTACTGACGAAACAGACCTCTGGAATGTTGTGCTTTGGGACTGGTCAAAATAAGCTCTTTTACCAAAAACTTTTTTTACCTTAGACTACTCATCTAAACGGAACCCATGGAACTCATTTTATTGTGTTTTAATGTCGTGCTTCTTGGCCTTGTGCTCTTTTTTCTCATCTCTAAAAAAGGAGGCGATAAGCGGCAAGAGACCCTCACGGCCTTAATTAAGTTTGACCAACAGCAAGCACAAACCGATAAGCAAATGAAAGATGAATTCCAACGCAATCGCGAAGAAAACCATGTGGCTTTTAAACGCCAAAGGGAAGAGCTGGCGAAATCGCTGAGGCAATTTGAAGAGCGATTTGAAAACAATACGCACAAATTCAACGACCTTCTCAAAGAGCGCTTTAGCGCCTTAAACGAAAAACAAGGACAATTGAATTTAGACGCGGAAAAACGCATTAAAGAGGTGCGCGAACGCGTGGAGTCGCAATTAAAAGAATTGCGCGAAGACAACAGCAAGCAATTGACTGAAGTCCGAAAAACGGTCGATGAGAAGCTTCAAAAAACACTCAACGAACGTTTGAGTCAGTCGTTTGAAACGGTAGGCAAACAACTCAAGTCAGTTCAAGAAGGCCTTGGGGAAATGAAAACCTTGGCCGCTGATGTTGGTGGGCTCAAAAAAGTGCTGAGCAATGTTAAAATGAGAGGAGGCTTGGGCGAGGTACAATTGGCCATGTTGTTGGAAAACATTTTAGCCCCTGATCAATATGAAGCAAATGTAAAAACGAAAGCAGGAAGTGATGCTTCAGTCGAATTTGCCATAAAACTCCCCGGAAGAGATGATATCACCTCCACGGTGTGGATTCCTATAGACGCCAAATTTCCAAAAGACGTCTACGAAAACCTACAAAAAGCCCATGAGGAGGGTAATATGACAATGATCGAGCTGGCACAAAAAGAATTAGAAAGCACCATTAAAAAAATGGCAAAAGACATTCGAGATAAATATTTGGATCCTCCAAAAACAACCGACTTTGGGATTATGTTTCTTCCCTTCGAAGGAATTTATGCTGAAGTTGTTCGAAAAGCGGCTCTATTAGAAACTCTCCAGCGGGATTATAAAATTATTGTTACAGGGCCTACAACGCTTGCTGCCATCCTCAACAGTCTTCAAATGGGCTTTCGCACTCTGGCCATACAAAAACGCAGTAGTGAAGTCTGGTCTGTTCTGGGAGAGGTCAAAAAAGAATTTAACAACTTTGGCGGCATGATGCAAAAAGCCCAAAAAAACATTCAGACAGGTTTAAACCAACTTGACGATGTCATGGGAGTAAGAACACGTGCGATTGAACGAAAGCTCAAAGATGTCAGCTCTCTAGACGAAGGGCGCAGCAAACCAAAAACAGGTGACACAATCAACAGTAATTTCCTCGGTCTTGAGGAAGAAAATTAATTTTATGAAACCCTTTTTCTCCTTCTTTTTACTTTTTCTTTGTCTTTTTGGTCATGCACAAAAAAAAGACAAGCTCGATCGCTTATCTGCTGAATTTGCTCATAAAAGCTTTCCGCTTTTTAAAGCGGTGCTTAGCCTCCCAAATGACGCCTTGTCTCCCGATTGGATTGAACAGAATGTCATATGGGCCGAAAAAACTTTTTCGAAACGGAAGTTCTCTGTGCAACGCATCCCCACTCTAGGGGCTCCTTTGGTGATGGCTTCAAGAAGCTTTCCAAAAGCAAAAAAAACGGTTCTAGTTTATTTGCAAATGGATGGGCAGCCCGTAGATCCTAAGCGCTGGCAACAAGACAGTCCATACCTTCCTGTTCTAAAACAAGAAAAAAAAGGCGTGTGGGAAGAAATCGCTTGGGACAAGATCAACAACTATCACGACGATTGGCGTGTTTTTGCGCGTTCAGCGAGTGACGCCAAAGGGCCTGTTGTCATGTTTTTAGCCGCAATGGACGCCCTAGAAAAAACAGGAAAAACCCCTAATTTTAATTTGAAAGTTATCTTGGATTTCGAAGAGGAAATGGGCTCTCCCAATTTACCACAAGCAGTGATTGAAAACCGAGAATTACTCGCCGCCGACTTTTTAGTGATTTTTGATGGCCCAATGCACCGGCTTAATAAACCAACCTTATCGTTTGGGGCAAGAGGAATTTCAACCCTTCAATTGACAACCTATGGTCCTCTTGTTCCACAACACTCTGGTCATTTCGGAAATTATGTTCCAAACCCCGCTTTTAAACTCGCTCAGTTACTCGCCTCAATGAAAGACGATCTGGGAAAGGTGCTAATTCCTGGTTTTTATGATGGAGTCACTTTAAACGAGGCGACTAAAGCCGTCTTAAAAGCCACCCCTCATGACGAAGCTCAGCTAAAAGACCTTCTTCAACTTGGCGGTTTTGATCGAGTCGCACCGAATTACCAAGAAGCCATTCAATACCCTTCGCTTAATATTCGTGGAATGCAATCGGGCTGGATAAACGAAAACGTTCGAACCATTATCCCCGCTTGGGCAAGGGCCGAAATCGATGTGCGTTTGGTGAAAGAGTCTGATCCCGAGCGCTTGCTTAACCTCATCAAGACCCATATAGAGCAACAAGGCTATTATGTCTTAGACAGGGTTCCCACGAAAAAGGAGCGCCTCGCTCATCCAAAAATTGCCACCTACACAACGAATATTTCATATCAGTCTTTTCGTACAGATCTGGATTCAGAAATCGGACAATGGCTTCGTCGCGCACTTGTTCGGGCTTTTGAAGAAGAGCCCATACGGGTAAGAATGAGCGGAGGATCAATCCCTATTTCTCCCTTTGTCAACACCCTCGACCTTCCTGCAGTCGCTGTTCCAACAGTAAACAGAGACAACAATCAGCACAGTCCAAACGAAAATTTAAGACTCGGAAATTATCGCGATGGGATTAAAACTATCCTTGCCATTCTAACAGAACGATTGTAATGCTCCCCCTAAAACAATTGCTTCTCCTTTTTTTCTCTCCTCTCTGTATGGCAGCACAATCGTCCTCTTTCGATTATGGAATCTTTCAAGAGGGAGATGAGCGGCTCCCATATCGAATCTTGTTGCCTGAAAATTATACGCCTGAAAAGCGTTATCCTCTTCTTGTCTTTCTCCACGGGGCGGGCGAAAGAGGAGCGGATAATGAGTTACAGCTTTTTCACGGAAGCACACTCTTTTTAGACGCATCATTTAGAAAAAACTACCCCGCAATTGTCGTCTTTCCTCAATGCCCTCAAGGGAAATATTGGGCCTCTGTAAAGTCGCGAGAAAACCCCTTGTCTTTTGAGTTTTTTAAACGCCCAAAGGACAATCCCGTTCTTGGTTTAGTTGAGGGCCTGATTGAGAAAATTGTGTCGTCCTATGCGATAAATCAAGACCGCCTCTACGTCGGAGGGCTTTCAATGGGGGGCATGGGCACCTTTGAAATGGTCTACCGCAACCCAAAGAAATTTGCGGCTGCTTTCGCTATTTG
>JBMZTS010000082.1:0-6409 GCA_049623905.1 Flavobacteriaceae bacterium | reverse complement strand
CCAACAAATAACATTACTGCAATGGTTCCCCAAAGAATAATCGAGGGTAAGTCTGGCGCTAGTGTTGCTGGACCGTCAGCATAGGTGTGCCCCCAAAAAGTAATAAAAGACTCCCCTAAAGATGAAATTTCAACTCCCGATTGCTTTAATTCAGATAATTGAAAGGAAGTGTTTTTTTGGTTCAAGACCAAATAAGCGGAAACCTGTAAGCCAAAGAAAACCGTACACGCACAAAAGACACTCAAGATGGCTTTGCCATATGTTGGAAAATCTAATTCTCTTGCCCGGCGAATCAAGTAAAAGGAAATCGCTGTCATCAAGACTACGGCCACAGTGTATATTGCGTTATTGATAAAATTGAGTTGGGCAATGTGGTAAATTTCAAATTCGTTCATTTTAAATTGGTTTTATGATTATCCCTACAATTTAACATTATTTTTCATAAGAGATCATTTTAAGCCCTCTTTATCAGTGATCAAACACTCCCTAAACCAGTACAATTCATTTGTTTGTGATTGAAAACGTGAACTGCCCATATTTAAACACAAAACCCTCCGTTTAAAGGAGGGTTTGCAAGTATTGTGTTTTAAACACTAGTAAAATTTATAATCTGTATTGTTATAATAGGCAGAAAAACCTTTTTGCCCACCGACCACATAAGGCCAAACTTTATTCGTAAACTTCGATGGGTCTTTGTTGAATCGCCAGTCCAAATAGGCTTCATATTTCTCAAAAGACTCCCAATACTCCATGATGAAATAGGTGCTTGATTCTTTGTGATAAAAGGATTCCAAGTGTAAACAGCCATCATAATTCCGTGTCACCGATAGTCCGTTTTCGGAGTCCATCAATTCTTGAAATTTTTTCAAATTTTGTGGTTTAACTTTTGCTGTCGCTACCACTACGTTTCTTTGAACAGGTCCAACGGCATTGACCATACCAGTAGCATCAAAATACTCGCCAGTAGATACAATTTTCCCCTCTTTAAAATCAAAATTATGATAGGAGGTCACAGAAAATGTTCTTCCCGTTGATTTACTCTTTCCTGTCCAAGTTCCGTAAGCGCGTACACTTCCGTCTGGTTTCATCGTTAAAGTATCGACACCAGGTAACCAAACGGGGTTTTGGAATTCGACTTCTTCATAGTTATTGACATAAAAATTGGCAATATTCAATGAGGTTTGATAGTCCACTTGCCCCATACCATACAAAGGCGCAACATCGACCAAATCTTCTGAGACCACTTCTTTCCACAACTCTACATTGTTCGTTTCAAAAGAAGATACCCATTTTTTGGCCAAGACTAAATTGGCTTCATAGTCTTTATTCGTAACTGAATTACAGCCGACCAATAAAAACAAGCTTAGGCAAAATAAAATGTGTTTCATTGTTAATTGATTTATGATTAAAGTTCAATTTACACAATAATATCTAGATTTTAGACATCTCGTCAAGCGAAACAATCGGTTGAACAGTTGAAAGTTAGACTTTATTTTTTCAGAAAAGAAAAAAAGGAGTCTTTCGACTCCTTTTAAGGGTGGAAGATCGGGTTCGAACCGACGACCTCCTGAACCACAATCAGGCGCTCTAACCAACTGAGCTACAACCACCATTTGGAGGGCAAATTTACACTATTTTTTCACCCCTTCAAAATAAGAATGTGAATTATCGAATGTTTTTAAAATCAGTAATCAACGGAGTGCGTTCAACAATAAAAGCTTCGGCTGCTTCTACCCCACTTAAACGGCCTAAGTTTTGTGCACGATAGCGAACACTTTCATAGAAATTCTTACTACTTATAGGCGTTGGGTTGTCGGTATTTTCGGGGTTATAAAATTGACTTTTAAAGGCTGCAATAGCGGCCATTTTGGTCTCAATATGATCAGAAATGTCAACCACAAAAGAAGGAGTCAATTCTTTCCATTGGACGTAGTGATACACTTGTGTGGGGCGCCAAGCTTCTTGTACGTGGCCCTGTACATCTTGGGTCTGAATTTGCTTTAACCCTGAAAGGAAGCAAGCATCGCTAACCAATTGACTGCCTTTGGGATGATCGATATGGCGATCATCAATGGCGTTACACAAAACAATCGAGGGTTGATGAAGGCGAATCATCTTAATAACTTGACGTTGATGGGCTTCATCGTTGATAAAAAAACCATCGCGAAAACCTAGATTTTTTCGGAAACTTATTCCCAAAATATCTGCAGCTTTTTTGGCCTCTTCTTCACGAATTTGAGCCGAACCTCGCGTCCCCAACTCCCCTTGGGTAAGATCGACAAAACCAACTGTTTTGCCTTGAGCAATTGCAAGAGCAACACTTCCTCCACAACCCAACTCTATATCGTCGGGGTGAGCGCCAAAGGCTAAAATATCAACTTTCATGTACAGCGTTTTTTAGGGCTTGATCTAGATCTGCCTTTAAATCATCGAGGTGTTCTATACCCACAGAAAAACGTACCAAACGATCAGAAATTCCTTGCTTTGCCCTCTCTTCAGCATTTAATAATTTGTGTGAAGTGATGGCTGGAATGGTAATGGTGCTTTCAACCCCCGCTAAACTAACAACGGGCTGGATGACCTGTAAAGCCTTCTCAAAACTGGAGCGCCGAACCTTGGCGGAAAGATCAAAGGACATCATCCCAGTAAAGCCCTGCATTTGCTCTTTAGCCAATGCATGGTCGGGGTGACTTTCTAGGCCCGGATAATATACACGATCGACCAATGAATGGCCTTCAAGATACCTTGCAAGCGCGAGGGCATTGTCGTTTTGTTGTTTGACTCGTACCGAAAGTGTTTTGATACTTCTTTCCATAAGCCAAATGGATAAGGCTCCCAAAGTACCACCTAAACTTTTGGCAATGGCAAAGACAGCTTCCATGTGCTTTGCTGAACAAACAAGTGCTCCAGCTAAGATATCACTGTGACCACCCAAATATTTGGTAGCAGAATGTAAAACAATATCGATCCCAAAGGCGATGGGGTTCTGGTTCACTGGGGAAGCAAAAGTATTGTCGATCATGGACACTAAATTATGGGCTTTCGCCAACTGAGCTATGGCCTGTAAGTCGACAATTTTCATCAAAGGATTACTCGGTGTTTCAATGTATATCACTTTAGTGTTTGGTTGTATTTTTTGTTCAAATGAACTGGCCTCTAAAGCATCAACAAAAGAATAGGCGATACCATATTTATTAAAGTGCTCTACAACTAAATTTGTAGTTCCACCATACAAATCATTTTGAAGCACAACATGATCGCCCTGGCGTAGGAAAGCCAAAAGTGCTGTTGAAATTGCGGCCATTCCAGAGCCAAAGACCATCCCTTTTTCACCCCCTTCTAAAGCTGCGATTTTTTTTGCTAAACCAGCTTGATTTGGGGTGTTAAAATAACGGGGATAGCGATCTTCTTCGTCATAAGCATAGGCCGTGGCCATATACAAGGGTGAAATTGCGCCTTTGTATTGGGAATCTTCGAGTTGACCCTCATGTACACATTGAGTTTCAAATTCATGTTTTTTTGTCCTCATGACTAATTCGTAATCCAAGAAATAATTTCCTCGTCGTCTGGAGAGGTTTGCGGAGAAATTACTTTATCCAAAATGCCTTCTTCATTGAGAAGGTATTTTTGAAAATTCCAAGTAACTTTTGAGTCTATGACACCGTTCTTATCCTTTTGTGTCAAGAATGCATAAACAGGGTGCATCTGCTCACCTGTCACGTCTATTTTTTCCATCATGGGGAACGTAACCCCATAGTTGCGTTCACAAAAATCGGCAATTTCCTCGTTGGTACCCGGTTCCTGTTTCATGAAATCATTGGCAGGAAAACCAACAATTACAAATTGCTCTGAACCATAGGTGTTATAGAGTTCTTGCAATTGCTTGTACTGTGGTGTAAGCCCACATTTCGAAGCGGTGTTGACGACCATTACTTTTTTTCCTTTTAAGGTTGAAAAGTCAAATGAGCTCCCTTCTAAGGCGATCACTGTAAATTGATGTAAAGATTGTTTCATAGCGGTTTGTGCGTAAGTTATGGACATAAATAGCCCTGTGATCAAAAAGAGTTTTTTTTTCATAGCATTGTTTTTTCTCTAATTGGATGGCGCAAATTACGCCATGCCATAGAGTTAGGCAAATCAATTGTGAAAAATTAAACTAATTCCGCCGATAACCCAGCTTCGAGCAACAAGAGACAACGGGGCTTGAGATCTTCAAAAGTTCCTGTTTTAACAACGCATTTTCCATGATAATGAACAATATAAGCACATTGTTCGGCCTGCTCTGGAGTTTGATCACAAATTCTTACTAAACAACTAATCACGTGATCAAAGGTATTGACATCGTCATTGTAGAGAATGATCTGATGCTCCTTGGCCGTCATTAGCTCTACCTCTTCTTCAAAAACAACTTCAGGAGACTCTTTCATTATTTATGACAAAAGTGGGCTGCCACCCAATTATCTTTTTGTTGGTAATCTACAAGTTTTAACCCATTTTGAATGGCTTTTGATTCAATAGCAGGAATATCTTGCATAAAAAATCCGCTTAGAAAAAGCTGTCCGTTTGCCGACAGTCGATTAGCATAGAGTGGAATATCCAATAAAAGCACATTCATGTTGATGTTGGCCAAAATTGTTTGGTACGACTTTTCAGGTATTGCACTTCGATCCCCCTTGATAGTCTGAATTTTTTGGCAGTGATTTTTCTTTGCATTTTCAATGGTATTATCATAACACCAACTCTCTACATCAATAGCTGTAATCGATCGGGCTCCTAATTTTTCAGCGGCTATACCTAGCACCCCTGTGCCACAACCCATATCGAGGACATCTTGATCCTCAGGAGGATGTTGCAATAAATAGGTCATCATCATGTAGGTCGTTTGGTGGTGCCCTGTACCAAAACTCATTTTAGGTGTAATGATGAGTTCCAATGGCACGTCTATGGCCGAATGGAAATCGGCTCGAATGGCACATTGGTCTTCAATAATTATGGGCTGAAAATCAGACTCCCATAGGGCGTTCCAATTTTCTGGCGGTATGGCCTTCAAGCTCCACCGAATATCGAGTCCTTTTTCAACTAACGGATAGAGTGCATCGAGATGATGGGGGGACCAGTCGTCTTGCTGCATAAAAGCCAAAAGCCCTTTTGAGGTTTCTACAAAACTTTCAAAGCCCACCTCGCTTAAAAATGCTAATACGATATCGCGACCCGTTTCCACAGGATGAATACTCAACTCTAATTCTATATAGGTTATCGACATTTAAACAGATTGTACTATCGCAAAAAAATCGTCAGCGTTGAGTGCCGCTCCTCCAATTAACCCGCCGTCTACGTCAGCTTTTGAGAAAATCTCTTGAGCATTTGCTGGTTTAACACTGCCGCCATACAAGATAGAAACATTTTCTGCAATTTCAGCACCAAATTCCTTTGCGATAAGATTTCTGATGAAAGCATGCATTTCTTGGGCTTGTTCGGGTGAAGCGGTTTCACCTGTACCAATGGCCCAGACAGGTTCATAGGCCAAAACGATATGTTTCCATGCCTGAGGGGCAAGACCAAATAAAGCCTTACGTAGTTGCTTTTCAACTACGCTAAAATGAGACTCTGTTTGGCGATCTTGGAGTTCTTCTCCAAAACAAAAAATAACCTCCATGTCATGTTTTACTGCCATGGCGACTTTATCCGCCAAGACATCGTCTGTTTCATTTAAATAAGCTCGACGCTCAGAATGACCGAGAATAACAGAATTGACTCCAACACTTTGCAACATGCTTGCGGAGATCTCCCCCGTGAAGGCACCATGAGCGGCCTGATGCATGTTTTGTCCGATGACTTCTATCTTCGAATCGAGTAAAGCATTGACCGCTTGCTCCAAATGAATAGAGGTGGGTGCAATTTTCACCTCAACACCTGTAAAGCTTCCTTTAGCCTTTAGGGCAGTAATCAGGTCTTGTGTTTCTATCTTATTGTTGTTCATTTTCCAGTTTCCAGCTACGATTTTTGTTCTCATGTCTTTAGTTTAAAAAGGGTTTGTTTTAGGATCGATGTAGTGATATAGATAATCTACTACAATGTTTAATAATGTGAATAAGGTCGCTATAACGAGTACAGCTCCCATAACAACAGGGATGTCTAGGGTGTTGAGTGCATTGACTATTTCTTTGCCAAGTCCTCGCCAGCCAAAAATATACTCTACAAATACGGCTCCAGCCAGCATGGAGGCAAACCAGCCAGAAATTGCAGTAATAACAGGGTTAAGCGTGTTTTTTATGGCATGTTTATAGACGATTTGAAAAGAATTTAACCCCTTTGCATAGGCCGTTTTAATATACTCCTGACCCATCACATCGATTAAGCCCGAGCGAACCAATTGGACGATTACCGCAATGGGACGAATCCCCAATAC
>JBMZTS010000081.1:0-6592 GCA_049623905.1 Flavobacteriaceae bacterium | reverse complement strand
TTTCTCAGTAAAGACATATTTCGCTGGATTCCACTGCTGGGAAAAAACATCCGCAGAAGTAGCCACACCCAGTTCACCCATACCTGCAGAACGCGCATCGGGGGTTATCAATAGAAAAGGGACACCTGTGGTGATAACACGACTATTGTTTTGGGCCATAAGACTAAGACCACAACAGACTAGGTAAAATGTCAAATATAAGCGCGTTTGTCTCAAAAGAATATTGACTTGTATATATGCTTAACGTTATTTTTTTATTTTTCGTGTACTCAAATCAAACATTTTGATTCAGATCATTATCCCCCGCAATAATCTTAGTTCTTTTACGTTATAAAGACGTATTGGAAAGATTTTAAATCAATCATTTTGTTTCAATATGTTGTATATTGCATTAATTATTAGCTAAGTAGTCTAGTAAAAAAATAATTTATGAACGCGAAGGTAATTTCAAAATTTACGCTCTTTATCGCCCTTGGGGCAATGGTTTTTGTCTCCTGTGGAAAAAACAACCAATCACGAGCAACAGGCTGGAGTATCAATTCTAAAAAGGGTGGATTCCAGTACAATGTTGATTTTGAGGATCAAGAAACTGGCCCTGGATTGGTTTTTATTGAAGGCGGAACCTTTACAAAAGGACAAGTCCAAGACGATGTTTTACACGATTGGAATAATGCACCCACTCGTCAACACGTTATGTCGTTTTATATCGATGAAACAGAGGTGACGAATTTGATGTACCTCGAATATTTAAATTGGTTGCAACTCGTGTTCCCAACCGACAATCCTCAGTACAGACAAATTTATGAAGGGGCTTTACCCGATACCTTGGTTTGGCGAAATCAACTGGGTTATGTAGAAGAATTAACCACCAATTATCTTCGCCATCCTGCCTATGCAGAGTATCCTGTTGTGGGTGTCAACTGGCTGCAAGCTGTTCAATTTGCCGAATGGCGTACAGACCGTGTTAATGAATTTATTTTAGAACGTGAAGCCTTTATAGAAAAAGATGTGCGTTACAATGAAATTGATGCCAACAGTACCTTTAGCACCAGTGCTTACTTAAAATTACCTGAAAGCACCTATGGCGGTAAGATCGATAGTTTAGTAGGTAAAAACGGGCGTCAAAAAAAAGATACCACAGAAGTCAACGTCTATGCTGGTGTGGATAAAGGGATTTTACTTCCTTCCTATCGACTGCCCACAGAAACTGAGTGGGAATATGCAGCACTTGCCTTAGGTGGCGATCGTGAATACAATGCTTACCGTGGAAAGAAAAAATACCCTTGGTCGGGAGAATACACCCGATCGAGTGAACGTCGAACCGAAGGGGATCAATTAGCAAACTTTAAACTTGGAAAAGGAGATTATGGTGGAATTGCAGGTTGGTCAGACGACGGTGCCGATATTACCATACAAGTAAAAGCATATCCTCCCAATGATTTTGGAGTATACGATATGGCTGGAAACGTGGCCGAGTGGGTGTCAGATGTTTATCGCCCTATTATTGATGATGAAGCCAATGACTTTAACTATTATCGTGGAAACGTTTATTTAAAAGAGGTTATTGACGAAAACGGAAAAGCTCAAATTATTTCACCAGATCAGTTGGTTTATGACACGCTTCCCAACGGAAAAGTTCTTTTAAAGCGACTTCCCGGACAGCTTGAGAAAGTAAGCATTGATGAAGAAGAAACCTTTCTTCGACAAAACTTCACACAAAGTGACAATACAAATTTCCGAGATGGTGACATTGGTTCATCGCGAAGATATCGTGATCAAGGCTCGCTATCACAAGAAGAATTGGACGAAAAATATCCAGGGTCTACCGTCATGTATGATGCACCTAAGAGACCTAAACTGGTTTTAGATGATGAAGGAAATAAAAAAAGGGAAAAAGATATTAAAGTTAGAACATCATTAATCACGGATGAAGTTCGTGTGTATAAAGGAGGCTCATGGAAAGACAGAGCCTATTGGCTTGATCCAGCCCAGCGCCGTTATCTTCCGCAATATATTGCTACCGATTATATTGGCTTTAGGTGTGCCATGACTCGCTTAGGCTCTAAAAGCAAAAGCAAAAAAACAGCACGACACAAACGAAGAGGTTAATCATAAAACTAAAAGGCATTTTCGAATGCCTTTTTTTATATCATGACAGCGGCTGAACTACACTCTCTTTTCCTTAAAAGTTCTGGTGTATCAACAGATACCAGAACCCTTAAAAAGGGTAACTTGTTTTTCTGCCTTACAGGAGAACATTTTAATGGTAACGAATTTGCTCAAAAAGCACTGGCCAAAGGAGCCGCATTTGTGATCATGGATGACCGCACATTTTATACAGCTGGGAACAAAGAAATTTTGACAGAAAACAGCTTAGAATTACTCCAAGAACTCGCACAATATCATCGTAAACAATTCAACATTCCCGTCATAGGTTTAACAGGCTCCAACGGGAAAACAACGACCAAAGAACTCATTAGTAGTGTTTTATCTCAAAAATATTCTGTCCAAGCAACATTAGGCAACCTCAACAACCACATCGGGGTCCCTCTAACTCTTTTACAGATAGATGCTACCACGGATATCGCATTAATTGAAATGGGGGCAAATCATGAAAAAGAAATTGCATTTTTATGTGAAATCGCGCGGCCAACCTTGGGCTACATTACCAATTTTGGCAAAGCTCATTTAGAAGGTTTCAAAAGTTTAGAAGGAGTCGTTAGAGGGAAGAGTGAACTCTACGATTACCTAAAAAAAAATAAGGGAAAAGCATTTGTGAATAGCAATGACTCTATGCAAGTAAAACAATCTCAAGACATTGATCGTGTTTTTTTTGGAAAGGGTGATTTGACCCAAATTTGGACCGACAACACGCTAGATCACCGTGGCTATTGCAAAATCATCAGTAAAAACAAAACCTATGTAAGTCAAATCACTGGAGCATATAATTTCGACAACCTTAATGCGGCTTATACTATCGGGGTTTATTTTGATCTGACCACCAATCAAATAGAAAGCGGTATAGGACTTTATAAGCCAAACAATAATCGGTCTGAGTGGAGAAAAACAAAAAAAAACACATTGTTACTTGACGCCTACAATGCTAATCCGTCTAGTATGATCGCGGCTCTAAAGGCTTTTGATTCTATGAAAGTCAATGCTAAAGTGGTTATTCTTGGTGACATGTTAGAACTTGGGGCGCACAGTCAAAACGAGCATCAAAGTATTGTAGACCTTTCACTTTCATTAACCTTCGATTTGATTATCCTCATTGGTCCTCATTTTGGTCAATGCCACCGTCAAGCACCTATCCAATATTTTGAAAGCACACTTGCTGCAAAGGTTTATCTTAAAGAAAAGCCCATAGAAAAGGCGACGCTTTTAATTAAGGGATCAAGAGGCATTGCCTTAGAAAACCTCCTTGAGGTACTCTGATCAATCTTCTAAACTAAAGGTTTTAATGGGTTTAAAGTCTGACAATTCGATAGATTCAATCTCTTTCTGCATTGAACTCCAGTGATCTTCATAAAACGCATTTACCTTGTTTAGAGCACGCACTGCCTGATCATTGGCATGACGCAACAAGGTTTCTTCGGTTGAGGTAAGTCCCGATGGGCGTGAGGAAACATAACTAGAGGCCGAATATATTCGGGTCATAACCGTATTTTCTGGATTTCGAACAATTCCCTGACGTTTATCTTCTTTGCCAATAAAAAGGGCCACCAATTCCTCTATTTCTTTTGACGCTGTGGTCATTTTGTCAAGAAGAACCTTATGAGCAACAGAATCTTTTTCTTTGATGCGTTTTTGATAGGCTTTAAGAGTTGTTTTAGAAGTCATCAGTTGTTTTACTGCATTTGCAGCAACAGACATCAAAGTTTCCAGTTTTTTATACGCGTCATATGACTGGTCTATTGCCTCTTTTGAAGTACTTAAACGAGGATCTGCTTTTACTTCAATCTCTGCTGAACTTGACGCGTCTTTGGACACTAACTCTACACGGTAGCGTCCTGGTTTAACTTCTACTCCACTGGGTTCACGTTTCACTTTAGTCGCTTTTCGTCGCGGGCGCTCCACTCCTTTTTCGTCTAACTCCCAAAACCAACGATGGAATCCTTTCTCTTTAGGAGCTTCGCGTTTTAAGGTGCGAATTAACCGATCGCCATCATATATATTCAAGGTCAAAGAATCTTTCACCTTCTTGGTTTCTTTTTCTGTCTTTCCCGCTTTAGAGGGGGTATAGAAATAGGTGAGCATTGCCCCATAATCTCTATTTTCACCATGATAAATGGCATCGCCTCCAAAACGGGAGCCTGTTGGCTGCTGATAGGCGGCTAAATAGGCATCAGGAGGGGTGAACAAATGGATCTTTTTCTCGATAAGCGTAGGGTCAATGGCGAGAGCTCTAAGAGGGCGAATGTCGTCAAAGACCCATGCGGCTCTTCCAAAAGTTCCAACCACTAAATCGTGTTCTCTTGGGTGTATGACCAAGTCTTTGGTTGAAACTGTGGGAAAAACTTTGGCGTGCATCTTTTGCCATTTGTCACCACCATTAAGTGAAAAATACAACCCATCGTCTGTGCCTAAGAACAGTAAGTTTGGTGTTTTCAAATCTTCTACAATGGATAAAGCATAGCCTTCAACATCGGATGTGTTCACAATTCTCTCCCAGCTTTTTCCGTAGTTGGTGGTTTTATATGCGTAAGGGGTATAGTTGAAGCGACGGTAATCATTGGCCACCAATAAAGCGGCTCCTTTCTTTTTATTCGACGCTTTGATTTGTGTTATCCAGCTACCCTTTGGCAAACCTTTAAGGTTTTTAGTTACCTCAATCCATGAATCGCCACCGTTTTGAGTGTAATGGACACGTCCATCATCTGAGGCCACCCAAAGCATGTTTTGTTCCATTACCGAAGGCTCAATTACTAAAATGGTACAGTGGTTCTCAGCACCAGTAGCATCTAGAGTAAGCCCCCCACTTTCGTGTTGCTTTTGCTTTTTAGGATTGTTGCTCGTTAGATCGGGAGAAATCACTTCCCAAGTCAATCCCTTGTCGCTACTTTTGTGTACAAATTGACTTCCAAAATAGAGTGTACTATTGTCGAAAGGGTCTTGCCCTATGGCAGCATTCCAATTGAAACGCAGTTTTGTTTCGGCATCGGGGTGTGTTGGACGAACAAGATAATTATTCCCCGTTTTCCAATCATATCGCAACACATACCCTTGTTGGCTCATGGCATAGCCGTAGCGCGAATCGTCTACATCTGGAACTACATCAAACCCATCGCCAAATGCGATTTCCTGCCAATAGGAATTTCGGATCCCCTGTGCTTTCCAAACATAAGATGGCCCCCGCCAAGAACCATTGTCTTGCATCCCGCCATAAACATTATAGGGCAATTCGTTATCAACACTGATATGGTAAAATTGGGCAACGGGTATGTTTCCAATAAAACGCCAAGACTTCCCCCCATCGCGAGTAATGTTCAGCCCACCATCGTTGCCGTCGATCATAAAATCTCCATTCTCGGGATGAACCCACCAGGCATGATGATCTGGGTGTACTCCGTTACTAACACCATAGGCGGGCATCAGTTCTTTAAAATTGCGTCCACCATCTTCAGAGACATTGACATAAGTAAAGATCGAATAAAGACGGTTTTCATTTTGAGGATCAATACGGATGTCGGAATAATAAAACGGTCGGTCTCCAATATCATCTTTATCATTGACTTTTTCCCATTTGTTTCCACCGTCTGTTGATTTGTATAATGCATTTTTTTTGGCTTCAATCAAGGCATAAACAATATTGGGTTTATTGTGAGCGATTGCTAGGCCAATTCTCCCTAAAAGGCCTTGAGGTAGGCCCTCTTTTTCTGTTTTTTCTTGCCATGTCATGCCTCCATCAAGGGTAACAAAGATTCCACTACCCTCACCGCCAGAATTGAAAAACCAGGGATCGCGTTTATGCTCCCACATTGCCGCAATAAGCTTATTGGGATTGCTGGGATCCATGACTAAATCTGCAGCGCCTGTTTTTGGGTTTTGGTATAAAATCTTTTGCCAAGTTTCTCCCCCATTTATGGTTTTGTAAACGCCCCTTTCTTGGTGTTCTCCCCAAGGAGAACCAATGGCAGCCACATAAACCGTATTGGGCTGTGTGGGATCGATAATGATACGATGAATGTGGCGGGTCTTTTCGAGTCCCATAGATTGCCATGTTTTACCTGCATCTAAAGATTTAAAAATTCCATAACCTCCATTTAAACTATTACGAGGATTACCCTCACCAGTTCCTACCCAGACCACGTCGGGGTTAGATTGTTGGATGGTTACCGCACCAACAGAAGCGGTGATTTGATCGTTAAAAATAGGGGTCCAGTCTATGCCTCCGCTGGTTGATTTCCAAACCCCTCCAGAAGCTGTCCCTACATAAATAATGTCTGGGGAGTGTTGAACAACATCTATTGCGGTTATTCGGCCACTCATTCCACCAGGACCAATGTTTCTTGCAGGTGTGTTTTTCAACCATTCGGCTGAAAAGCTTTGAGCTGATAGGGTAGCCATAAAGAATATGGATAAGATTGTGTAA
>JBMZTS010000080.1:0-6610 GCA_049623905.1 Flavobacteriaceae bacterium | reverse complement strand
ATGCGCTACCAACCCTTAAATGCCCGCTTTTACACACAAACCCGCGCCAATTTCATGGCACAAATGAAAGGAAAAAGTTTAGCCATCTTTAATTCTAATGATATTTATCCTGTGAGTGCCGATTCGACTTTGCCCTTTGCCCAACACCGAGATATTTTTTATCTCTGCGGGGTTGATCAGGAAGAGACCATTTTGGTTTTATTTCCGCAAGCGGTTGATCCAAAACACAGAGAGATTCTTTTTGTCCGAGAGACCAATGCACATATTGCCGTGTGGGAAGGGCCAAAGTTAACCAAAGCACAAGCGCAAGCTCTCACAGGTATTGAGACCATTTATTGGGTTCATGAGTTTGATCGGGTGTTTCAAGAACTTTCTGTACAATGCGATACTTTTTATTTTAATACCAACGAACACTATCGCCAAGCGGTAGAAACACAAACTCGCGAAGATCGGTTTATTGAAAATTGCAAGGCAAATTATCCAGCGCATGGGGTGGCAAAAAGCAATCCGATCTTACAACAGCTCAGAGCTGTAAAAGCTGAAGAAGAGATTGCTCAAATCCAAAGGGCATGTGATATTACAGAGAAAGGCTTTCGCCGTCTTTTAAGTTTTGTAAAACCCGGGGTGTGGGAATATGAAATTGAGGCCGAATTGATTCACGAGTTTTTACGCCATCGCTCGAAAGGGTTTGCCTATACCCCTATCATTGCCAGCGGATCAAACGCCAATATTTTGCACTACATAGAAAACAAAAACCAGTGCAAAGCTGGAGAACTTCTCTTGATGGATGTAGCAGCCGAATATGGCAACTACAGTAGTGACCTGACACGGACGATCCCTGTTTCTGGCCGATATACCCCGCGCCAAAGAGAAGTTTATGATGCCGTATTACGGGTAAAAAACGAGGCGACCAAGCTTTTAGTGCCAGGAACTTTATGGAAGGACTATCATCTTGAAGTGGGGAAAATAATGACGTCTGAATTGATCGGGCTTGGATTGCTTGACAAAGTCGATGTGGCCCAACAAAATCCTGATACGCCCGCATATAAGCGTTACTTTATGCATGGTACATCGCATCACATCGGATTAGATACCCACGATTATGGTTTACTCCATTTGCCCATGAAAGCCAATATGGTCTTTACCGTAGAGCCTGGTATTTATCTTCCTGAAGAAGGATTTGGCATTCGCTTAGAAGACGATGTTGTCATACAAGACAAAGGAACACCACTGAATTTAATGGGTAATATTCCTATTGAAGCCGAAGAAATTGAAACCCTTATGAATGCTTAGTGGCAGCCACAATCTGGACCGCAGTCTTTGTCTTTCTTTTTGATAAATTTCAGGTAGAGAAATCGGACGGCTCCTGCTGCTAAACCAACCACTAAAAGGGTTTGCAAATGTTCCATCATACTAAAATTTGATAAACAGTTAGGGCAGAAACATAGGCCATCAAGGTCATGCTAAACAATTGAATCATTGGCCATTTCCAACTGTTTGTCTCTTTTTTAACAATGGCCAGTGTGCTCATGCACTGTAATGCGAAAGCATAAAAAATCATCAGTGAAACCCCGGTCGGTAAATCGAATACGGGTTGTCCGTTAGGCTTTTGTTCAGCCGCCATTCTGCTTTTGATGGTTTCTTCTTGATCATTGCCAACGCTGTATATGGTGGCTAAAGTTCCCACAAATACTTCTCGTGCGGCAAAAGAACTGATTATCGCGATTCCTATTTTCCAGTCAAAACCTAGGGGTGCGATGACAGGCTCAATGCTTTTCCCCAAAATTCCGATAAAGGAATGCTCCAAGCGATAGGCCGCTATTTGCATTTCTACTTCTGTCTCGGTCAAAAGCTGAGTTTCGGGGCTTTGCCGTACAATTTGCTCGGCATTTTCAAATTCTTTTCCTGGTCCAAAAGACGCTAAAATCCATAAAAGGATGGAGATTGCTAAAATGATTTTCCCCGCTTCAACGACAAAAGATCTTGTTTTTTCAAACACAGTGATGGCAACATTTTTTAAAAGAGGAAGCTTATAATTGGGCATTTCAATCACAAAATAAGTCTTCGATTTAATTTGAAGTACTTTGTTGAGAATTACTGCGGAAAACAAGGCCATAGCAAAGCCCAATAAGTAGAGCCCCATGAGGGTTAAGCCACGGTACCCCATGCCAAAAAATGTTCCCTCAGGAATGACCAAAGAAATGAGAATAAGGTAAACGGGTAAACGTGCTGAACAGGTGATAAAAGGGGTGACTAAAATGGTGATTAGACGCTCTTTCCAGTTTTCAATATTGCGGGTAGCCATTACGGCCGGGATAGCGCAAGCCGTTCCAGAAATCAGCGGAATCACACTCTTTCCGCTCAAGCCGTATTTTCGCAATCTCCGGTCCATTAAAAAAACGACGCGGCTCATGTAGCCCGTTTCCTCTAATACCGCAATAAAGAGAAATAGAAAAGCAATCTGAGGGATGAAAATTACGATTCCCCCTAGACCAGCGATAATCCCTTCTGCAAGTAAATTGGTGAATAAGCCTGGTGGAAGAGATCGTTTAGTCAATTCACTCATCTTTGAAAAAGATTCATCGATAAAATCCATAGGAATACTACTCCAATCGAAAATGACCTGAAAAATAGTAAGCAAAATCACAAAGAAAATAATATAGCCCCAAAAACGGTGAATCAAAACGCGATCGAGTCGAGAACGAAAGTCGGTTGCCTTATTGATGTCAACCGCATAGGTTTCTTTCAAGGCCGCGTTAATAATTTGATAGCGCTTTATGGTTTCCTTTTGCTGGAGCCGTTTCAAATATGCTTCAGGTTGTGTTTTGTAGGCTGTGGCATCTTCTACTTTTTTGCGCTCGAGTTTAGCAAAATTGACATCTTGAGTAATGACCAACCAAAGTTTATACAGTGACTGATCGGGAAAGACTTTTTCTAAGTTTTGAAAATAATCTTGATCAATGGCATGCATGCTCATAATGCGCTCTTTCGAAAGCGCGCGATGATCAATTAGGAGTTCTTTAAGTCGATCTATGCCTTTGTTTTCGCGTGTACTGACGAGGGCAATTTTAGTTTTTAGCTTCTGCTCTAGAGCTTCAATGTCCAAACTAATGCCTTTGTAGAGCATTTGATCGGACATGTTAACCACCAAAAGAGTGGGGATTTCCAGATCTTTAATTTGGGTAAATAACAAAAGGTTGCGCTTGAGGTTTTCAATGTCTGAGACCACTACGGCAACATCGGGATAGTCTTTGTCGTTTTTGTTGAGTAAGAGTTCAATCACTACGCTTTCATCCATAGAAGAGGCGTTGAGGCTGTATGTCCCTGGGAGATCGATGATGTGCGCTTTAGTGGTCCGATTAAGTCGGCAAGTCCCTTGCTTTTTTTCAACCGTGATTCCGGGATAATTTCCTACTTTTTGATTAAGCCCTGTGAGCGCATTAAAGACAGACGTTTTTCCCGTATTGGGATTTCCTATGAGCGCTACATTTAGTGTCGTACTCATTAAATAATGTCAATAGTAATGTGTTGGGCTGTTTCTTTACGAATTGCAAGATGACAACCATCGATAACTAAATACAGAGGATCTCTAAGAGGGGCGCGTTGTTCTAAATGGACTTCATTGCCAGGTAAACAACCCATTTCAATGAGCTTTAGCGGTAGCAAATCGGTGTCGATGTCAATGATTTTTCCCCGTTGATTTTTTTCGATTTGATCTAAAGTGATCATTATTTAGAATGGTTTTAAAGAGTCAAAAGTAACGGAAAATGTGCCTGTGCG
This sequence comes from Flavobacteriaceae bacterium, assembly GCA_049623905.1. GTDB lineage: Bacteria > Bacteroidota > Bacteroidia > Flavobacteriales > Flavobacteriaceae > Arcticimaribacter. Next base: position 2,830 of record JBMZTS010000080.1, on the reverse strand, counting down.
CAAATTCACAGGGAATTAAATTGCAATTAGAAATTGTATTCTTTTTTAAGCAGAATGAGATCTTCTTTTAGGGTTTCCATCTCTTGGCTGCTCGTGCCGTCATAATATCCGCGGATGCGCTTGTCTGGATCGATTAAGACAAAATTTTCGGTGTGGATCATGTCGTGTGGTCCACCATCGCCATCTTCTTTGACCACAAAAAACGATTGTCTCGCTAGAGTATAAATCTCTTTTTTGTCGCCAGTCAATAAATTCCACTTGTTGTCCTCCACCCCTTTTTCTATGGCATATCGCTTAAGTTGAGCCACTGAGTCTATTTCTGGTGTCACGCTAAAGGAAAGGAGTTTGACCTTTTCATCTTGGGCAATATGCTTTTGAATTTGAAGCATATTATCGGTCATGATGGGGCAAATAGTGGGGCATGTGGTAAAAAAGAAATCTGCAATATAAATGGTATTGTCATAGTCTTTTTGGGTGATGACTTGTCCATTTTGATTGAGCAATTTAAAATTCGCAATTTTATGAAATTTTTTGACGTGTTGTAGGGTACTATCTACCAATTCGTAGTTCACCCCAGCCGGTTGATAAATGGGGAGAAATCGCGGGGGGGTGAGTGCCTCATAAAAGAGAGCGAGAATGACCACAGAAATTAGGCCAAACAACATAAAGAATTTTCGGTAGTGGGTCCAAGAATGTTTCATAGCAACGCTACAAAAATACATTCTTTTAGCAGATAATTTCTTTCCTGTAGTTGTTAAAAGAAAGATAAATCTACCTGGATCAAGGTTGTACTTCAAGAAATTGTTATTTTTGGACTCAGAAAAAAAATAGCTTCCCTATGGATCCATTTATCATTAAAGCCATTCAACTCCTTTTAAGTCTTTCCATTTTAGTGGTCTTACATGAATTGGGTCATTTTATTCCCGCCAAGCTTTTTAAAACCAAAGTGGAAAAATTTTATCTCTTTTTTGATGTCAAATTTTCACTTTTTAAAAAGAAAATTGGTGATACCGAGTACGGGATTGGGTGGTTGCCTTTAGGGGGATATGTCAAGATTGCTGGAATGATTGATGAAAGCATGGACACCGAGCAAATGAAACAACCTCCACAGCCTTGGGAATTTCGTTCTAAACCCGCTTGGCAACGTTTGATTATTATGTTGGGAGGCGTTACGGTCAATTTTATCTTAGCTGTTTTAATCTACATCGGGATTGCTTATAGCTATGGTGAAGAATACATCAAAAATGACAGTTTACGCGACGGCGTCTTAGTGACAAAACAAGAACTTGGCGATAAATTAGGGATCAGAACGGGGGATAAGATCATTTCAGTAGATGGCCAAGTTGTTGACCGTTTTAGTGCCCTTTTTATGGAGTTGATCAATGGCAATCAATTTACCTTAGAGCGCAATGGCCAAACTATCCAACAAGAAATTCCCACCGATTTTATTTCGACCTTGATTGAATCTGAAGATAGAACACCTTTTTTAAGCATCAGACAGCCTTTTGTTATTCGGGAAGTTAGTCCCGATTCTCAAAATACGCAAGCTGGTTTTTTACCCAATGATCAAGTGTTGGAAATCAATGGGCAAAAAGCCTACTACGTAGATCAGGTCAACAATATTTTAACCCCCAACCGAGGAGAAGAGGTTACTGTTGTTGTCGAACGGGCAACGGGGCAAACCGAAACCCTCACGGCTAAGGTCAATGCCGATGGAATGCTAGGAGTCGCCCTCGCTGCTTTGAGTTATGAGCAATATGAGGCCAAAGGAATTATCGCCATCCAAACGGTAAATTACGATTTGTTGACGTCAATTCCCGCTGGAATTGACCGAGGAGTTTCTGTCTTGTCGGGCTATGTCAAACAAATGAGAAAAATATTTAATCCTCAGACCAAGGCTTATAAGGGTGTTGGCGGATTTGGAGCGATAGGAAACCTTTTCCCTTCCGAGTGGGATTGGCTCGGGTTTTGGAGCAGTACAGCATTGATTTCTATCATCTTGGCCTTTATGAATATATTGCCTATTCCAGCACTCGACGGGGGCCATGTCATGTTTTTACTGTATGAAATAATCAGTGGTCGGAAACCCAATGATCGGTTTATGGAGTATGCCCAAATGTTTGGCTTTCTCTTATTGATGTCGCTAGTCTTATTTGCCAATGGCAATGACCTCTATCGCTGGTTATTTGCCTAAAGTCAATAATTTTTAAGAATTTTTTTGAGCCTGAGAAGAGTCTTTTTTATCTTTGAGGATAGTGTTACTAAATTTAGACATATGAAAAATATACTCTTGCTCTTATTTGCGGTGTTTAGCGGTGTGCTTACAGCACAGGATAAACGTGTGACCATCGACGATTTTGTTTTAGAACATCAGGGCCTAGAAGAAAATGAAGATGGTGAAATTGTTCCCATAAACGACCGTGAGATCAATAAAAAAATTCGCTTTTTCATTGAAGAAAAATTCATTAATGTTGAATTTACACGAAATATCATTTGGGACAGTTATGAAACCTTCATAAGCCCCTACGATCGCTATCACACGCATACCTTTATTGTACAGGTCAAGGTGGAAGGACATAAACGCCTGAAGTACTTGGAAATCAGCTATAATCCTAATACTTCAGAAGTTAATAGTAATTTTGTCTGGGACGAAAATACTTCCGAATTTGAGGAAGTGGAAAAAGATATTGAAGCCGCAGCAATAAATACTTAAATTTAACGCAATTGGAGTTTGGGAAACTAGGATTTTCATTTATATTTGCCCACCAATTAACTTTCCTCCTTAGCTCAGTTGGTTAGAGCATCTGACTGTTAATCAGAGGGTCCTTGG
>JBMZTS010000079.1:0-6735 GCA_049623905.1 Flavobacteriaceae bacterium | reverse complement strand
TAAAAACACAACTTAATTGTCTTTTCTTTGAAAAAGAAGAGACCTCAAACATCGCAATGTATTAAAATCATGGCCTTACCAAAAATCAACCCCACCACAACGCAAAGTTGGAAAAAGCTTCAACAGCATTTTGAAGCGACAAAAAAAGAAAGACTACAAGATTATTTTGCTCAAGATCCCCTGCGCTTTGATACGTTTTCAATTCAATGGGACGATTTTCTTGTCGATTTTTCCAAGAATCGTCTCTCTAAAGACACCCTTTCCCTTTTAGAGGAATTCGCCCATGAAATGAAACTCGATCATGCCATGACGGCCTATTTCGAAGGGGAGGCCATAAATCAAACGGAGGGGCGTGCTGTGCTCCACACCGCATTGAGAACTCCTGAGAGCGATCAAATCTATCTCGACAATTTAGACGTTGTTCCTGAAGTTCATGCCGTTAAAGCAAAAATGCGTTCGTTTTGCGATGCGGTCATTTCTGGACAACACAAGGGCTATACTGGAAAAGCCATAACCGATGTGGTCAACATTGGAATAGGGGGGTCCGACCTTGGCCCAGCCATGATTACAGAAGCTTTACAGTTCTACAAAAACCACCTCAACGTTCAATTTGTCTCCAATGTTGAAGGCGACCATGTTAGAGAAATCATCAAGACTCTCGATCCTGAAACCACCCTCTTTGTTATTGTCTCCAAAACATTTACGACCCAAGAAACCTTGAGCAACGCTAACACCATCCGCAAATGGTTTATAGAAACGGCCGAGGAAGACGCCATTGCAAAACACTTTGTGGCCGTCTCTACAAATCTCGAAAAGATTGCAGAATTTGGAATCCACCCTGACCATGTTTTCCCCATGAAAGATTGGGTGGGAGGACGTTTCTCCCTGTGGAGTGCCGTTGGGTTAAGCATTGCTCTAGCCGTAGGTCCTGATCATTTTGATGACCTTCTTCTAGGGGCACATAAAATGGACCAGCATTTTAAAACAACACCCTTTAAAGAAAACATTCCCGTTGTTTTGGCGCTTATCAGTGTCTGGTATAACAACTTCTGGGGGGCAGAAAGTGAGGCGGTTATTCCATACACTCAATACCTAAAAAACCTCCCGGCCTACTTGCAACAAGGGATAATGGAAAGTAACGGTAAAAGTGTTGATCAAAATGGGCACCCCATAGACTATCAAACCGGAACCATTATTTGGGGAGGGTCTGGAACTAACGCGCAACACGCCTTTTTCCAACACATTCACCAAGGAACGAAGCTCATTCCTGCCGATTTCATTGGCTTTAAAAAATCGCTCTATGAAGAGCCAGAACATCAGCAGAAGCTTATGGCCAATTTTATTGCGCAAACCGAAGCCCTTATGCGCGGTAAAACGCTTGAGGAAGCCACAAAAGAATTGAGAGAAAAAGGAACTGCAGAAGAAGATATTGAACGGTTAGCTCCCTTCAAGGTCTTTGAGGGAAACAAACCCACGAATACAATTTTAATTGAAAAGCTGAAACCCGAAAGCCTTGGAAAACTCATTGCGCTTTACGAGCAAAAAATATTTGTACAAGGCATTCTGTGGAACATCTACAGTTTCGACCAATGGGGAGTAGAATTGGGAAAACAACTGGCAAATACAATTTTAAAAGACCTTTCCGGAGGGGCTAAAACTTCCCACGATAGTTCAACTCTTGCCCTTTTGAAAAAACTACAATAAAATTGTAATTACAGCTTTTTAAATCAATTGTTAATAAAAACCCTGTTTTTGTCATAAACTATTAACGTTTTGTTAAAATTACACTCTCCTTAGAGGGGTATTATTCATTATTTTTGAAAAACTATAATCATCAAACAAATGAAAAAATTATTTGCATTTTTTGCTTTGTTCTCAACTGTTGCTATTGCTCAACAAAATGAACAAAGTGAACAAGAAAAAGATAGCCTTTTACAGGTTGTTTTAAATGAGGTCACTGTAGGTGCTGGTATTATTGACCGTGCTGCTGACAGAGCGACTCCCATTGCTGTTAGTGTAATTACAAACCGAGAAATTGAACGCAAAGGTGGTCAATTTGACTTAATCGAAGTAATGCGCCAAACGCCTTCTGTCCAGGTTAACCGTGGTGCAGGTTTTGGCGACGGTAAAATGTACCTTCGTGGATTCGACCAGGTTAATACAGCCTTCTTAATTAATGGACAACCGATCAATGGTGTTGAAGATGGTAAAATGTACTGGTCTAACTGGTCTGGAATGATAGATGTTGCACAAGAAGTTGAAATTCAACGTGGTTTAGGCTCTTCAAAGCTCGCAGTTTCTTCTGTTGGAGGGACGGTTAACATCATTACCAAAACCATCGACCAACAAGCAGGTGGATTTGTAAAAACAACAGCTGGTCAAAACAACTATCTGAAAACTTCTGCCTACCTTTCAACGGGTCTTATGGATAACGGCTTCGCCTTTTCAATGCTCTTTGGACACTGGAGAGGAGACGGATACCATATGGGAGCTACTGGACAAGGACAAACCTATTTCTTCTCTGCTGGATATAAACCAAACGACAATAACGTCTTCAATCTATTCATCACAGGAGCACCACAATGGCATGGAGCACAAGGTGGCCGTACAATCGCTGATTACCGAGAAAAAGGTAGAGAGTGGGGGAACTGGTACGGTGTCCGCGATGGTGAAATTTATCCTGGTGGGCGTAACTTCTACCACAAGCCGATCTACAACTTGTCTTGGGACTGGAGAATCAATGATGACACCAGCCTTTCTACAGTGATCTATGGATCAAATGGTAGAGGAGGTTTTGCTTACCAAGAAGGCGATTTCGTCTATACTGAAGGTGGAAATGTTAACTATGATGCCATCCGTGCTCAAAACTTAAGCGGAGAAGGAGAAGGTATCGTTAAAGCTTCTGTCAATAGCCACAACTGGTATGGCGGAATTGTTAACTTCTCTTCAAAAATAAATGACAAACTCTCCTATAATGTTGGTATTGATGGAAGAATGTATAATGGTATGCACTTCCGCGCTCCTACCGATTTACTAGGACTCTCTTCTTATCGTGGAGCTACCGAGACCTATGGTTTCAACCCATGGAAATCACTTAAAATACCTAGTGACAGGTCTAACCTTGCCATTAGCTACAATTATGAAGAAGACATCAATTATATTGGTGGATTCGCTCAGTTCGAATATGTTACTGATAACTATTCTGCCTTTATTTCGGGAACCCTTTCAAGCCAATCGCACCAAACAGAAGGCTTTATGAACTATACTGGAAAAGGTGAAAAAATCAATAATGATGGTTACAACTTTAAAATTGGTTATTCTAGAAGAGTTGGTAGCAATTCTAAAATCTATGGAAACTATGGTTTCTACTCTCGTCAGCCTTTCCACGATGACCTTTACGACAACAATCGTTATGATGACAAGTTAAATGTCGCTGGAAATATAAACCAAGAAATCTCTGGTTTAGAATTAGGATACCAATATGAAAAAGACAACTTCCGTTTAATTGTTGATTTATATTCTACAAAATGGGATAACAGAATCTTGTCTTCTACCGAATATGACAGTGACACGAATGAATTACTTTCTTTTTCTCAGTCAAATCCAATCTCGCAACTACACCAAGGGATTGAAATCCAATTTGATTATAAACCAACCGCTGACATTGCTTTGAAAGGTTTTGCTTCTTTTGGAGACTGGGTCTATGATTCAAACGTACAATCACGCGATTTTAATGAAGAAGGTGTTGTCACTTCAAGTGGAAATATTTCTTATCTAAAAGGAGTTAAAGTTGGTGATGCGGCACAAACGTCTGCTGGTTTAGAGATGTACTACCGTGTATCGGATAGGGTTAGCTTTAACTTTACCAGTACATACTACAACGATTTGTATTCTAGAGTTAATTTTAGTTCTGGGGTCTTTGACACACCAGACAACCAAGGAACGATTAAGCTTCCTGCATTTACTCTGATTGATTTTTCAGTTAATTTCAAAATTCCATTATCAGAATTCAATAACCTTGATGCCCGTTTATCAGCATTCAACTTATTTGACATATGGTACATTGAAGAAATGACAACAAACAATTTGCCTGATTCCGATAGCGTTCTTTACAAAGGCATTGATCCGAGTAACCGTATTGATCCTGGCTATGGAAGAAACTTTGCAATTAATTTAGCTTACCGTTTCTAAAACATTAGTTAATAGATAATAAACCCCGCAAATTGCGGGGTTTTTTTATGCCCTGATTTTAATGTCTTTGACCCGTAATTGAAGGCTGACACGACCATTCCACTCATTTTGATCGAGGGTATAGAGGAGGTCAAACGGTTGTCCTTTTTGAATTGCAGAACAGTACTGCGCTAAATTAAAACCAATGCCTGTTAAGACCCCTTTGGGGGTTTTTATGGAAAGTCTTAAATGCGTGTTTTCTTTTCCAACCACCCGAGTCTCACCACTGTCAACACAATTAAAACTGCAAAAAACAGGACGCATATTCTTTGGCCCAAAGGGAGCCATCTGTTCAATAATTCTATAGAGTTTAGGATCTATCTGGTCTATAGGAAGCTCTAAATCATATAAAAGAGAAGGGGTCTTTTGTGTGGGAAGTAATGTTTGTGAAACTTCAGATTCAAAAGCCTTTTTGAAGGCCTGCAATTGAGTCCTTTCCAGGGTAAGTCCTGCAGCGTATTTGTGTCCTCCAAATTGGAGTAAATGACCTTGGCAAGCCTGCAATGCTTCATAAACATTAAAGCCCTTTACAGAGCGGACTGACCCAACATAGTGATCACCCGATCGGGTTAACACTACCGTCGGGCGATAGTGGGTTTCGATAAGTCGAGAGGCAACAATCCCCACAACTCCTTTATGCCAATGATCGGAATAGACCACAGTTGCGGGAAAACCCTCTTCTTTGCGCTCATCAATTTGTTGGAGCGCCTCAGCAGTAATGCGTTCGTCTGTTAAACGGCGCTCAGAATTAAAGCCTTCTATTTGTTCTGCTTTGCGGGAGATGTCGTCCAACTCGGTTGCCATCAATAAATGGGCCGCTGTAAGGGCGTGCTCCATTCGACCAGCGGCATTGATCCGCGGGGCAACTTTAAAAACCAAGTCGGTGACATTCACCGGTTTCTTGAGTTCTCCTAATAGAGGTCTAAATGCTTTTCTCGAAGCCGCTCTGAGCTGCTCAATCCCAAAAAAAGACAAGGTTCTGTTTTCACCCACTATGGGAACAATGTCTGCGGCTATTGCCGTAGCGACAAGGTCAAGATAGGGGGGCAACTCTGCAGAGGAAGTCCCTTTTTTCTGAGCGATTCCCTGAATTAACTTAAACCCGATACCACAACCGCAAAGTTCATCAAAAGGATAGGAACAATCGGATCGCTTGGGGTCGAGAATGGCTACCGCTGGTGGTAACTCTTCTCCGGGTAAATGATGATCACAAATAATAACATCGATGTGTTGTGTTTGCGCATAGAGTACTTTTTCAATGGCTTTTATCCCACAATCTAGAGCAATGATAAGGCTAACGCCCTGCTGTGAAGCAACATCAATTCCTTTTTTAGAAAGACCATAGCCTTCTGAATAACGGTCTGGAATATAGGGAATTATCCTCCCCTGGTTTGCTTTTAAAAAGGAGGTCATCAAGGCGACCGAAGTTGTCCCGTCAACATCATAGTCTCCGTAAACCATTATTTTTTCTTGCTTGGACAGCGCCAAATTGACCCGCTCTACGGCTTTCGTCATGTCTTTCATTAAAAACGGATCGTGCAAGTCATCCCATTTTGGACGAAAAAAGTTTTTGGCCCCCGCAAAGTCATCAATCCCTCTCTGAACTAAAAGGGTGGCAACGACCCTAGGGACTCCAAGTGACTTCTGAAGGGCGTCGATACGAGACGATTCTGGTAAGGGTAGGGTTTCCCAGCGCATCTTATTTTTTTGGTTTTCCACTCAAACACAGAACAAATTCTCCTTTTGGGGGCTTTTGTTCAAAATAAGAGATGGCCTCAGATAAGGTCCCTCTATAGGTTTCCTCATGAAGCTTTGTGAGCTCACGAGAAATAGAAATGAGCCGCTCTCCTCCGCAGAGAGCTTCAAATTGAGTGAGCGTTTTTAATACCTTATGTGGCGATTCATAAAGAACAACTGTCCGCTCCTCCTGCGCCAATTTTTCCATCCGTGATTGTCTGCCCTTTTTAGGCGGAAGAAATGCTTCAAAAATAAAGCGATCATTTGGCAGCCCACTTTGAACTAGAGCTGGAACAAAAGCCGTCGCGCCCGGGAGACACTCAACAGAAATGTTTTTAGCTATGGCTTCGCGAGCCAACAAAAAGCCTGGATCAGAAATCGCTGGAGTACCTGCATCAGAAATCAGTGCTATGGTTTTCCCGCTAATCAATTGTTCTATAATTAGCGGCAATGTATTGTGCTCATTGTGCATGTGGTGGCTCTGGAGTGGCGTTGAAATGTCAAAATGTTTCAACAATTTTCCGCTCGTTCTTGTGTCTTCGGCTAAAATCAGGTCGGCCGTTGAAAGAACCTCCAGTGCCCTAAGGCTGATATCTTTTAAATTTCCTATTGGTGTAGGCACCAGATAAAGCTGACCCATAGCCCTTAAAAATTGGTTTCAATGCACTTGAGAAACCGTTTTTCAAACTCTTCTTTTCCTTCCCAGTTGTTGTAATCTGGCTTTATCATTTGTTCAATAAACAACTGTGCCTCTTCCCAGTTGGCACA
>JBMZTS010000078.1:0-6748 GCA_049623905.1 Flavobacteriaceae bacterium | reverse complement strand
AGAGGCGCCATTGGTCTTTTTGAAGCACCATTCCCAACTCAAAGTGCAAGCGCCAGGCGACAAGCTCAGCAGTAAATAGGGCCTCATCGTTAAAAAGGCTCCCTTGAATCATATAATCGTGAAACACATAATGTGTCGTCATTCCAATATAGGCCCCTATTCCTTCGGTATAACGATGTAAGCCATTAAACCCCAGCCCATAAACCTTGGCTTTCCCAATGCTCAGTCCCATTCGATGGCCAACGTCAATCCGCTGTGTCCCTAAATGAGTATAAACTTGCGCTTCAAAGCTGCGGTTCTCTCGCCAGACTTTTTGATAAAAATATCGGGTAAAAATATTGAGATGCAGAGCGTTTGGCAGTTGGTCAATCCAAGTCAATTCACGAAGGCCCATAAGTTTTTGATGATAAATGTTTTGTGACCAACGTCCTAAAGACCAGTTTCCTGTGGCGCCAAGCTGAAGTCCTACTTCTATTTGTTGTGTTGGGCTCAATACTTTTTGGCGGCTGTGTTGTAAATACAGCCAGCCCCCATAGGGATAATCGTATTCCTGGGAGTCTTTGGCGTAGGGGTTTCTCGGGGTGTAGATTTCTTGTCCTAACTCCCATAGACCATACTGGACAAGGCTGTCTTTGGCTTGTGTCACGCGCTTTTTCCCGATCTGTAAAAAGAGGCCGCTGCTATAATACCGGTCCTTAATAAAGAAGAAGTCGTTTTCAACCGCAAAGTTAACAAAAGACGTTTGCGCCTGAAGCGTCCAAAAGAAAGCACTAAAGACAAAAGAAAAGAAGAACAATGGGCTCCACTTCATCTTATGGGCGGTTTTTTAAAACCAAAAAAGGTGTTTTTGTGTAAAAGTCCTTTTTATAGACAACATCCGATTCGATCAATTTTTCAAAAAAACCACGCTTGCGTGCAAAGACCGTCAACAAATCAGGTTGAAGCCTGTGAAAATATTCCAAAACACCTTGATAAACTGTTCCATTCTCTGTCGTGGTCATTTGATCGGATAACGCTACAATTTCGCGGTCAATTGTGAAGTCCTTTCGCTCTTTTCCTGGAACTTTAACCAGTAGAAGCTCTACTTTCGTTTTAAAGGTGTCGATTAAAAAGCGAAGCGGTTCCAATGAGCGCTCGCCATCAGTTTTTCCTCGCTTAAAGGCAAAAAGTGCTTTTTTGGGCGCTTTAAACCGCGCGCCCTCAGGGATAATCCAAACGGGAAGGTTCGTTTTTTTTACCAATCGGCCGGCCGTAGGGCCAAGAAAAACAGCGTTGTCATTGGCATTGGGCGTAAGGCCGCTAACAACTAAATCGATCCCTACTTCTTCGTCTAAGGCGGCTATCCCACTAAGTAAATCGCCTTCGTAATTGACCAATTGAATTTTAATCCCTTTATGGTCTATGGTCTGAATCAGTGCTTTTAAGCGCTTAAAATTATTTCGGCCAACAATCTCCTTAACATTGAGCAGGTGCGCGTTGGGAAAGCTTGGGTTAAACGAATCCATGACATAGATGACTCCTTGGAAAGAAGCCGCAAGATCAATAGCATAAGAAAGGGAGTGTTGCGCATTATCGGACACCCCCAATGGAAGAATGATGTTTTTCATGATAATGAGTAAATTAATACAAATTTACTAAGGAAAAATAGAGTAACCCCTTTTCTAACAAGAAATTCAGTCCATGCTAAAGAATTCCAAAAAATTACGGAACTTGCCAAAGAATTAATGCAGAAAACCTATGTCGTCTACTATTCGTGTTACTAAAGAATTTAACTTTGAAACAGGCCATGCCCTATATGGGTACGATGGTTTGTGTAAAAACGTCCATGGCCACAGCTATAAGCTTTCGGTCACGGTCAAAGGAGCACCCATTACCGACCCAAAGCATGTGAAAAATGGAATGGTCATCGATTTTAGTGATCTCAAAAAAATAGTTCGAGAAGAGATTGTTCTCCCTTTCGACCACGCTACTGTCTTAAATACCTCAACGCCACACAAAGAAATTGCCGACGAAATGGAAAAACGTGGACACAAGGTTTTACGGGTCTCCTATCAACCTACCAGTGAAATGATGGTGATCGATTTTGCCCATAAAATTAAGGCGCGCTTACCGCAAAACATTCAATTGGTCAGGATTAAATTGAGAGAAACCGAAACCTCTTTTGCCGAGTGGCTAGTCGAAGAACAAGTCTAAAAACCCAGCTCATCTAAATCTTCTTTCTCCTCTAGGGGGTCAATGATTGAGGTATCAACACCCTCGCAATCGATAGGAATGCTTACTTTTTCTGGAGCAATAAAATCTTCTTTTGAAATTCCAATGGCTTCGTTTTCATAGGCCGAACGCATATAATTGGCCCATATTGGCAAGGCCATAGAGGCCCCTTGACCAAAGGCTATGTCTTTGAAATGTACAGCCCGGTCTTCACCGCCAACCCAAACACCCGTTGCCAAATTTGGCACCATCCCCATAAACCAACCGTCGGAATGGTTTTGTGTTGTTCCCGTTTTTCCAGCAATGGGGTTTTCAAAGAGATAGGGGTAGCCTGTAACGACCGATTGATATGCATAATTCTCCGTTGCGATGTCATGGCGAAGGCGCTGTCCTGAGCCCCCTTCGGTAACGCCTTTAAGCAGGCTTAGGGTCACATAGGCCGATTCCTCACTCAACACATCCCGGGTTTCAGGAACCACCTCGAAAAGCACAGTGCCATTCTTGTCTTCAATTCGCGTAATCATAATTGGTTTGACGTAAATCCCCTTGTTGGCAAAGGTGCTATAGGCCCCTACCATCTCAAACAAGCTGATGTCGGGCGTTCCAAGGGCAATCGAAGGGACGCGAGGAAGGTAGGAAGTGATGCCTGTTTTTCGTGCCAAATTCACCACGGGAGTCGGCCCTACTTTATCCATTAAACGCGCACTAATCGTGTTGACCGAGTTCGCTAAGGCATTTTTTAATGTTCGCATTCGCCCGTATTTATCTCCCGAATTTTTAGGACACCACGCTTCAACATTCCCATACTTCATTGGTTCGATACAAAAAAGAGCATCGGGCAAAACATCGCAAGGCGACAGGCGCAATTGATCTATCGCCGTGGCGTATAAAAAGGGCTTAAAGGTCGATCCAATCTGACGGCGCCCTTGTTTGACTTGATCGTATTGAAAATGCTTGTAATTAAACCCGCCAACCCATGTCTTTACATGACCATTGGTGGGATCCATCGACATCATCGCCGACCGCAAATAGGATTTGTAGTAGCGCATTGAGTCCAGCGGACTCATGATGGTATCACGATCGCCCTTCCAGCTAAAAACTGTCATCGGGGTTGGCACTTTAAACGACGCCCAAATGGTTTCCTCGTCTTTTCCAGAAGCTCTCATGGCTCGCCAGCGCTCAGAGCGACGGGCCGAACGCTCGAGAAGGGTGTCGATTTCTCCCTCTCGAAGTTCGAGGAAAGGTGCCGTGGGGTTGAGCTCTTCGGTGTTTTGCCTAAAAAACTCTGCCTGCAAGTTTTGCATATGAGTTTCCATTGCCGATTCCCCCAAAGCCTGAAGACGTGAATCAAGGGTGGTGAAAATCCGAAGGCCATCGCGATAAATATTGTATTTTTCTCCGTTAGGCCGTGGGTTTTCTTGAACCCATTTTTGCATATAGGTTCTGATGTATGCGCGAAAGTATGTTGCCAATCCCTCGCGGTGTGACTCTGGTGTAAACTCAAGGGTTAACGGAAGGCTTTGGAGAGAATCGCGCTCTTGTTCCGTGAGAAAATCATTGCGATACATTTGTTGAAACACCACGTTTCGCCTTTGTTGTGTTCTCTCTGGCCGTCGTTTTGGGTTAAATAAAGAGGAGTTTTTAAGCATTCCTATCAAGGTTGCTCCTTCTTCAATACTGAGGGTCATTGGGCTTTTATTGAAATAGATCTTCGCCGCCGACTGAATGCCATCGGCCTGGTAGCCAAAGTCATAAATGTTGAGATACATGGCGATGATTTCTTCTTTCGTATAGCGCCGCTCGAGTTTGACTGCTAAAACCCACTCTTTTATTTTTTGGGTGATGGCTTGAACTTTGTTGCGTGACCGGACACCCACAAAAAGCTGACGTGCTAATTGTTGAGTAATGGTGCTGGCACCCCCACGTTTTCCCAAATAAGCAATTGCCCTAAGGGTTCCGCGAAAATCGATACCCGAATGCGAATAAAACCGTTCATCCTCTGTCGCAATCAAAGCATCGACTAAATGCGAGGGCAATTCGTTGAATTGAATGGCTGTTCGGTTGTCGTTATAAAAGAATTTTCCTAGAATCTCGCCGTCAGAAGAGATGATCTGAGTTGCCAAATTGGTTTTGGGGTTTTCCAATTGTGCCAAGGGAGGCATCGGACCAAATAGTCCGAAAGCGGCGCTGCCAAAAATAAGAGCCACACCCAATAGGCCCACACAAAACGTTAACCAAAAAAACTTTATTGGCCTGCGATAATCTGTCTTTGTGTTTGTTTTGGGTTGTTTCTTTTTCGCCATTATTCCTCTAATAATTCAACCGACAGACCCACCGAAAGGATGCCTGGCAAAACCTCAGCTGCCTTTTCTCTACCGTTGGTGCGGTTGGCTTGTGCAATCTCAACAACAGGAGGAGTCTCTCCGTTATATTCCCAGTTTTTTTTCCATTCTAACCGACTTTCTTTTACCGATGAAAAGCCTGTCCCTAGCCATTCGCCATTGGGTTTCGCCATGGCGTATTCTAACGTGTCTCTTTCCCTTAAGCTGTCTCCTTCTTTAACGGAAATGATTAAAAAAATATTGGCAAAGGGATAGTTTTGATCATTTCTCAAATGCACATAGACATCCATAGGGGCATTGCCGTTTTCTGGCAGGGTAAACCGTAACGTGTTGTTGAGTTCCCATCCGCTTAAAAGGTTTTGGTCTTGGCGGTAAACGGGTGTCTCGCCACACTGAACAAAGAAGCCGATGATAAATAGACCAATAAAAAAATATTGTTTGCTCATTTTTTTTGCGGCGCTTTGCGATTGCGATGGCGTGCTTTTTTGTTTCTTGACTTGCTTTTTCGCTTGGGGCGATCGAAGCGGTTAAGGCTGTCTTGTCCAACCACGTTTTCAAATACTTTTTCAGTGGTTTTTGGCGGTAACTCTAAGACAAACTCTTCAAGGCTCGCCACCGGTTCTTTGGCTTTGTTTTTTCGCACAATTTCATTGGCTTGCTCAGTACTAAGCAAATGCCAATTCATCCATTCACCTTTGTAGGCGTACCACATGTGTCCTTTAAAAATATCTACTTTTTGACAAACAGCGACGCCTTTTTCGGTGTGCAATTTAGTCTCGGTTCTCGGAAATTTTTTAAGGGCCTTGCGGTAGGCGTCCAACTCAAAGTTCAAGCAACACTTTAATTTTCCACATTGCCCAGCCAGTTTTTGTGGGTTAAGAGAAAGTTGCTGATAGCGGGCCGCAGCCGTTGAAACCGTTCTGAAGTCGGTTAGCCATGTGGAGCAACAGAGCTCTCTTCCACATGAACCTACCCCGCCAAGGCGAGAGGCTTCTTGACGAAGGCCAATTTGACGCATTTCGATTCGAATGCTAAAGGCTTGCGCCATGTCTTTGATGAGCTGTCGAAAATCGACCCGGTTTTCGGCCGTATAATAAAAGGTGGCTTTTGATCCGTCGCCCTGAAATTCGACGTCTGATATTTTCATTTCTAGGCGTAAAAAAATCGCCATCTCGCGAGCGCGCTTTTGAACTTCCGCTTCTCTGTCGCGAGCCCCTTGCCACTGGTCGATGTCTTTTTGAGTGGCCATGCGGTATATCTCTAAAATCTCTTCGCTGTCTTCTTTTATTTTTTTCTTTTTCAATTGAAAACGCACCAATTCACCTGTCAGAGTTACTTGACCAATATCGTGTCCTGTTTTTGCGGCTACGGCCACAATATCCCCTATTTTAAGCGGTAATTGTTTGGTGTTGCGGAAAAATTCTTTTCGGCTGTTTTTAAATCGTACTTCTACCAAATCATAGGCCTCTTGCCCACTGGGTAATTGCATGTTGGCCAACCAGTCGAAAACCGTGAGTTTATTGCAACTATCTGTTCCGCAAGTACCATTGCTTTTACACCCTCTCGGGGTGCCGTCGGAAGAAGTACAAGAAGCACAGGCCATAGTCGTTTTTTTGTTACATGGTAAAGATAGGAGGTTTTGTGAAAACCGCCCTCCCAAAAATAAGGTTAATGCGATTTAAATTTTAAGACTTCCGAGCGCCCTTTTTTAAAAATCTTATTGCTGTTGTGGGTGCCTTTCCGCAAGGCACGTTGCTCTTCAATCGGCAATTGTACGGTTGTTTTACAGGAGTCGGAGCAACAACTTCGCATCTTCTTAGAACAGGTTTCACATTGAATAAAAAGCAAGTGACAGGCTTCATTAGCACAGTTGACATGGGTGTCGCAACTAGCGCCACATTGATGGCATTGCGCAATAACCTCTTCTGAAATACGTTCGCCACGGCGCTCATCAAAAACAAAGTTCTTTCCACGAAAGTGATTGTCTAAGCCTTGAGTTTTAACCTGTCGAGTATATTCAATGATTCCCCCTTCGAGTTGAAAGACGTTTTCAAAACCTTTGTGCTTGAAATAAGCCGAGGCTTTTTCACAGCGGATACCTCCAGTGCAATACATCAATAAATTTTTATCGCTTTTATGCGCGGCCAAGTCTTTTTCGATGATGGGTAAGGAGTCTCGAAAAGTGTCTACATCGG
>JBMZTS010000077.1:0-6793 GCA_049623905.1 Flavobacteriaceae bacterium | reverse complement strand
GCTTTTTTTGGTGCAGCAGCCTTTTTCGGTGCGGCCGCTTTTTTGGCAGTTTCTTTTGCCGGTGCAGCCACTTTTTCAGCCTTCGCTTTAGGAGCGGTTTTTTTCGCTCCACCTTTGGCAGAAATACTTTCGATTAAAAGTTCTGTCAAAGCTTGGCGATGTCCGTTTTTTACGCGGTAGCCTTTTCTTCTTTTCTTTTTAAAGACGATGACTTTGTCGCCTTTAAGGTGTTTCACCACTTTTGCTTCTACCGAAGCGCCAGTTATAGCCGGGGCGCCAAGAGTCACTGCTTTTCCGTCGTCTAAAAGATACACTTGGTCGAAAGAAACTTGACTTCCTTCTTCCTGTGCTAGACGATGGACAAACACCTTTTGGTCTTTTGCAACTTTAAACTGCTGCCCTGCTATCTCTACGATTGCATACATTATTGTTAAATTTTGGACTGCAAATGTACTTAATTTTACCTATTAAACAAACGTTTTTTATCGAATATACGCATACGATATCTGCTCATTTTAGCGTTATAGGGATTAGAGGGCTTTTTTAAGTGAAAGAAAGTCCTGTTTAATTATCTTTGAGAACTAGATTTATTTTATGCGTATAAGAAAACTTATCCTGATTGGCTTGGTCATTTTTGGTGCTTGTGCTCCTGAATTTGTCCCCCCTTCTGCGCTTGATCAAGATGAAAATACAGTAATCCTTCCCACAGGAGAGCCCAATGGGCGATCGGGGGCAGTGGTGGCGAGTTTTCTTTCATCGGAACACAATCTGACATTTGCAAACAGTGCGGTTGGGTCGGATACCTTCCGGATTTCTTATGTGACGACAGCGCAAAATTTTGATGTCTTTAAATGGATCTTTGAAGGCGGTTACACGACTGTTGGCTCGAGTTCATTGGTCAGTGGCACCACCACGATTGAAGGGCGATTGGACGATGGCACTTCCGATCAGATTGCGGTTCTTGTCGATTATCCCACACAAGTTGGTCGCTACGATGTGACCCATGCCGTGGCCAATGCTAATAGTTTTGATGTCAATCATCAAAAGGATTATGTAACCTACGAATACCTCGACGATTTACGTGTTCAAGACGGTGAAAACACCATTGGTTGGGAAAACCCGCAAAACGGATGGTTTGGGCCATCGGCAAGTGCCACAGTGACCTTCCAGCCCTGTGAAAATGCTTTGGTAGGTTATTATGAGACCGACGATCTTGTGGCGCCAGGGCAGGCTTCTTATCTGATCAAAGATTTCACAAACTTTGGATCAAGTCCTAAAAATTTGGTTTTCGAATACAAAATTGATTTTTTGGTTTTGCCCAACACCAATGAAACAACAAAGAAAATTTCTCTTGGGTACACGCCGTTATTTTCGGAAACGGCGAGCCTCACTGTAGAACCGGGTGAACTTTGGTCGGACAGCACCTACAATGTGACCGAATTTCGTCAGGTCATCCTCCCATTGCCGTTGATTTCAGATTTTAGGCTGACCTTTACCAAATTTCCCTCCTCGCTCAACGCGGCAGGGGAACAACGCTTTCCCTTTAGTGTTTGTGTGCGCAACATTAAAATCATTCCTAGCTACGAAGATTAGCCGTTTATTGATCTAGTGCGGTATAAGTCGAATTCATGGATTTAAATTCGGGGACTATCGCTTTCATTTGCTTGACGATTTCCATGGGTTGAGCGCCCTGAATACTCGTTTGGATGAGTTTGGCTATGGCGGTCTGTTGTGCGGCAGAAAAATGCTCTTTCTCTGCGATAAAGATCAGTTCGTTGTGTGAAGGCTTGATGCTTTCTTTATCGGTTAGCAGCTCTTCATAGAGCTTTTCCCCTGGGCGCAGGCCGGTATAGTGCAATGCAATGTCTTGCCCTTCAACAAGACCCGAAAGGCGAATCATGGAGGTCGCCAGGTCCGTAATTTTAACGGGATCACCCATGTCAAAGACATAAATTTCACCGCCTACACCTGTGGCTCCAGCTTCAAGCACCAATTGACAAGCTTCGGTGATGGTCATAAAATAGCGGGTGATATCGGGGTGAGTAACCGTGACGGGGCCCCCTTGTTCGATTTGGGCTTTAAAAATGGGAACCACGGAACCGTTGGAACCAAGGACATTCCCAAAGCGGGTGGTGATCAATTGGGTGGCAGGAGCTTGTTGGGCGACTCCCGCGACATATATTTCAGCAATGCGTTTAGACGCTCCCATGACATTGGACGGATTCACGGCCTTATCGGTAGAAACCATGACTAAGTGACTCACTTGGTGGGCGATGGCGGTATCGATAAGGTTTTTGGTACCCAAGATGTTGTTGATTACGGCTGCTTTGGGATCGGCTTCCGTCATAAAAACGTGCTTGTAGGCCGCTGCATGAAAGACAACATCAATCTTTAAGGCCTGAAAACACTGTTCTAAAGCAGCCTTATCGGTAATGCTGTGTAAATAGAAGTGCAATTGAACCTTTGTCTTCTTTTTTGCCAATTCGTTTTTAAGTTCGAATAGGGGGGTTTCAGCCTGGTCGTAGAGAATGAGGTGCTGGGGTTCAAATAAGAGCAGTTGGCGGACAATTTCACTTCCAATAGACCCGGCTGCTCCTGTGACCATGATGGTTTTATCCTTGTATTGGGCCTTGTTTTTTTCTAGATCAATCTTGATTTGATCTCTTTTGAGAAGGTCTTCAATTTTGACCGGGGTTAAATTTCCAACAATGCCTTTGTTGCTCGCCAAATCATCGAGCGGGGGGACAGTAAAAATCTTGACGCCCTTGGTTTTGAAAAATTGAAACAATTCATTTTTCTTCTTTTGGTTTACTTTGGTCGTCGTGATAATGATCTGTTGAATTTTTTTGTTTTCGATCAGTTTTTCGAGTTTCTGATCTAAACTTACCACACTAAGGCCTTCAATACTTCTTCCGATTTTAGCGGGGTCGTCATCAATAAAGCCTAAAACATTAACGGCATTACTGTCGTCTAATGCTCGTTTTGTACGGAGTCCGTTTGATCCTGCGCCAAAAAGAAGGGTGTTGATGCGTTCCTCTTCTTTGGTTGCACGGGCATAGAGAAGACGAACAATGAGACGATAGGCAGAGAGCAAGGAAAGGTTAAAGTAGAACAAGAGCAAAAGATAATTGTAGTGTCCTCTTGTATCGGCCTGAATCAAGGCCGCATAAATCAAAAGCGTTAAGCCGAGGCCTAAAGCAATTTTTCCGATGTCGATAAAGGTGGTGAAGCGCAACAACATGGTATAGCCTCTAAAAAGGGTGATACATCCGAGGGCCAACGCAATAAAGATGAGTTTATCGCTTTGAAAACGCACGACAATATTGGCTCCGTTGAGAAATAAAATCCCCTCAAGAGCGATCCAGACACAGAGGGCGTCGAGGACATAGGCGTATTTCTTTGAATAATGGTATTTGAATATGTGTTCGAACATCTTAGAGCGAAAATACTACTTTCAATTGACTTGCGATTCGTTCTTTTTGCTCAGTTGTCAGGTTACTGCCCGACGGTAAGCACAAGCCTCGATCAAAAAGCCGATCGGATATCCCATTGCCGTAAAAAGGAGCGTCTTTAAAAAGAGGTTGACGGTGCATTGGTTTCCAAAGGGGTCGGCTTTCTATGTTGTGTTTTTCGAGGGCCAAACGGAGGGTTTCACGCGAAATTCCTTTGGTTTTAGAGGGGTCGATTAAAATACAACTCAACCAGCGATTGCTTTTGTAGCCTTGGGGTTCATCGAGAAAGGTGATGCCCTCGACCTGACCGAGCAATTGGCGATAGAAGGCGTAGTTTTCGCGTCGGGCGGCGATGCGTTGTTCAAGCACTTCAAGCTGGCCAACGCCAATGGCGGCGGCGACATTGGACAAGCGATAGTTATAACCTTGTTGGCTGTGCTCGTAATGTGGGGCCGTGTCTTTGGCCTGAGTGGCCAAAAAACGGGCCTTATCTATCCAATCGGGATTGTTGGAGAGCAGTGCTCCTCCTCCAGAAGTGGTGATGATTTTATTGCCGTTGAAACTCAGTATCCCTAGGGCACCAAAGGCGCCACAGGCTTTGCCGTCAATTGAAGAGCCTAGGGCTTCTGCAGCATCTTCAATGATGGGGATATTGTATTTGATCGACAAGCTGTT
Source organism: Flavobacteriaceae bacterium (assembly GCA_049623905.1). Classification (GTDB taxonomy): domain Bacteria; phylum Bacteroidota; class Bacteroidia; order Flavobacteriales; family Flavobacteriaceae; genus Arcticimaribacter. Next base: position 2,666 of record JBMZTS010000077.1, on the reverse strand, counting down.
AATCTCTTTCATTTTGGCGGGCATGCCGTAGAGGTGAACCACAATAATGGCTTTGGGTTTTTGGTCTTGCTGTTCGAGAGCGATAATGGCCTCTTCTAGGGCCTGCGGGCAAATGTTCCATGTATCGGGTTCTGAGTCGACAAAAACGGGCGTGGCTTTTTCGTAGAGAATGGGGTTACACGAGCCCACAAAAGTGAAGGACTGGCAGAGGATAGTATCGCCAGGTTTGATGTCTAACAAACGAAGTGCGAGGTGGATGCCTGCGGTTCCCGAGGAAATGGCTACGGCTGCTTTGGTGGAACAGTAGTTTGCGAGCTTTTCTTCAAACACGGCAAGGAAAGGGCCTGCAGGAGAGATCCAGTTGGTGGCAAAAGCCTCTTGAACGTTTTTCAATTCTCGGTCTCCCATATGGGGCGAAGACAGCCAAATTTTATCATTTATCATAGGCCACAATTTTTCCAGGAACTCCGACTACAATGGCGTGGTCGGGGATGTTCTTGGTGATAACCGCACCAGCGCCAATGGATACGTTTTTCCCTATTTCTATGTTTGGTAAAACCGTTGCCGCTGCACCCACAAGGGTTCCTTCACCCACAATTACACCTCCGCATAGGGTTGCCTTTGGGGCGATGTGAATAAAATCTGCTAACTGGCAATCGTGATCAACACTACTCGCAGTGTTTAAAATACAATGTTTTCCTACAACGGTTCCTCGGTTGACAATGGCAGCATGAAGAATTTGTGTTCCTTCACCTATGGTTACCGTTTTATCAACTATGGCTGAGGGGTGCTTTAAGCGACCAAAATTGTGTTGGATTGTTTGCGCCAAGGCATGACGTAACTTATTGTCTCCAATCGCAATGAGCACTTCAGCTTCGGGTTCAGTCAAAGGATCATATTCACCAAGGTGAGGGACTCCATCTAGCATTGTTATTGCTGAATTAGAATCGAATACCCCTGCGATCTTATTGTTTAAGGCTTCAATAACACTGGCTAGCACCCGTGCATGACCTCCAGCACCGAAAAGTAAAAAATTAGTTTTTCCCATTAAATGGTTCCATGGTTAATGTTGTATTTGCATTCACATCAGTGGGCTGAAAAAGTTTGATCATTGTTTTGATAATGATTTTGCAGTCCAACCCAAAACTTTGTTGATCGACATAGGCTATATCAAAAGTAAATTTTTCTTTCCAAGACAAGGTGTTTCTACCATTGACCTGCGCCCATCCTGTCATCCCGGGACGAACATGATGTCTGCGCCATTGATTTTTGTCGTATAAAGGTACGTATTCTGGCAATAAAGGCCGAGGTCCGACAAAACTCATTTCGCCTTTGAGGATGTTCCACAATTGGGGGAGTTCATCTAAAGAAAGTTTGCGAATGATTTTACCCAGAGGCGTTGTGCGCTGAACATCGGGCAATAAGTCGCCTTTTTCATCTTTGGTGTCTCGCATGGTTTTGAATTTATAGATGGTGAAAAAATGGCCCTCTTTCCCCGGGCGAAGCTGAGAAAAGAAAGGGTTTCCACCATTTTGAATGGCAATGAGCAGGGTCACCAACAATCCCAAGGGAAAAAGAATAACCCCCAAAACGAAGGCAAAACAGAAATCAAGGCTGTGTTTTATGGTCGGATACATTTTTTTCTTGCTGATGGTATTCATTCAATAATAGGCTCCAAAATTGTTTTCGATCATAGTGCTGATAAATACGCTCTTTGGTTTTTTGTGCAAATTCATTTAAGCGATCTAGATGCGTATAAAAATACTTCATTTTTTCAATCAAAGGAAGAACTTGTTTGGGTGGAACAATCCCTCCATTGACTTGATCTTGTATGATCTCGTTACAACCATTGATGTCGGAGACAATACATGGAACTTCCATGGCAGCCGCTTGAAGCACTACATTGGGAAAGCCTTCACGGTAACTGGGGAATACAAAAACATGGCTAAGGGCCAACAAAGGCCGGACATCGGATTGATAGCCTGTTGTTGTGATTTGTGGGTGTTGTTTGATGGTCTGCAAGGTATGGTCGTGTAAAGGATCTAGATCAGCTTCTTGAGGCCCCACAAGGAGAAGCCTTGCCTCGGGTACCTCTTGTTGAAGTTGCACAAAGGCTTCGACCAATTCGTTGATCCCTTTATCGCCTACTAAGCGACCGATAAAGATGAAAACAAAATCTGATGCTGGAATAGCAAAGTTTTCCTTTATGGTCTTTTGCGTTTGGCTAGAGATTTGTTTTTTGGAAAAATAGTCGGTGTCTATCCCATTGGAAGAGCCTTGTCCAATCACTGCTAATTTTTCTGGGGGGGCCAGTTTTTCCTCTGCGATAAACTTTTTGAGACCGAAGGAATTGGGGTAAATTTTAGTGGCACAACGGTAGGTAAGGCGTTCTACAAAAAGTAAAATCTTCCGTTTTAGACCATGTGCTTCCATTAAGGGGAGGCCAGCGATGGTGTGTAAACGGATCGGAACTCGAGCGAGATAGGCTGCTAACATACCAATAATTCCTGCTTTTGGGGTGTGGGTGTGTACAATCAGGGGTTGTTCTCGCTTGAGAAAGCGATACATTTGAATGAGACACCACAGATCTTGTAAAGGTGTTATTTTGCGCGTCAGAGGAATTGAATGGTGCTGGACGCCTTGCGCGTCAGCGACCGCTTTTAAGC
>JBMZTS010000076.1:0-6820 GCA_049623905.1 Flavobacteriaceae bacterium | reverse complement strand
CCTAGGCAGATGGCAATTCCTATAGAGGTCAAAGCGAGTAAAAGTGTGTTGGGTAGCGTTTCCGCAATAATGGTTGACACAGGTTTGCCCTGTCTTTGGTAGGAGGTTCTCAAATAGGGCCATTTCAATACAATTATATTTTCTCCAAGTATGAGAGGCCAACCTCCGTACTTTTCTTGAGTATAACGCGCAAAGTGCTCTGGCGATTTTGGATGGACAGAAAGAGGAGAGAGATCATTCAAGTAGTATAAAAACTGTTGATGTAAGGGCAGATTAAATCCATATTTCTCTTGGATTTTAGTGACCTGTGCCTCAGAGGCGTTTTGATCTACCATCATTTGGGCTGGATCACCCAAAACATGAAAGAGGAAGAAGACGATGGTGGCTACACCAAAAAGGGTCAATAGTCCATTCAATCCCTTGCTTACAATGAGTTGTAACATCCCTATTTGTCCAAATGTATTAACGCAAAAATAGCATAGTTAATCATGTCCTGATAGTTGGCATCTATACCCTCACTCACCAAAGTTTTCCCCTGATTGTCTTCAATTTGTTTTACCCTTAAAAGTTTTTGCAAAATTAAATCTGTAAGAGAACTTACACGCATGTCACGCCACGCTTCACCGTAATCGTGATTTTTAGCCTGCATCAAAGTCTTCGTTGCCAGCAAATGCTGATCATATAAGGCCATGGTCTCTACCGCTGAAAGATCGGGTTGTTCTGCGACGCCTTTCTCCAACTGAATCAATGCCATAATACAATAGTTTACAATCCCAATAAATTCACTTTGTTGGCCCTCCGCTACTTTTTGCTCTTTTAAGTCTTGAATACTTCGAATGCGTTGAGCCTTGATAAAGATTTGATCGGTCAATGAAGGTAAACGCAAAATTCGCCAAGCCACACCATAGTCTTTCATCTTCTTGACAAACAAAGCACGGCAGTGTTCCGTGATTTGTTGATAATGGGTATCGGTTGGAATCATTTTGCTTAAAATTTGCGTAAATTTCGTGAATTATTTACGTCTATCAAATTCAATTCACAAAAGTTATTCAGAGAAATTAACGGCTATGACAATCAATTGCAAAGGGGTGCTTATTCCGCTTTCCTCGCCTAAGATTATGGGAATCCTCAATCTTACCCCCGATTCATTTTTTGATGGTGGAAAATATACACAGCGTGATGTAGCCCTCAAACAATGTGAAAAGCTTCTTCTCGAGGGAGCCGATTTTATCGATTTAGGCGCCTACAGTTCAAAACCTGGAGCAGCAAAAATTGATGATTCAGAAGAATATCGCCGATTAATACCAGTACTAGAAGCCCTTATCAAGCGGTTTCCTGAAGCGCTATTCTCAATCGATACCTTTAGAAGTTCTATCGCTCAGGCAGCCCTAGACAGAGGCGCAGCCATGGTCAATGATATTTCTGCCGGCCGATTTGATCCAGACATGTTGACTGTCGTTGGTCGATATGATGTACCCTACGTAGCCATGCACATGCAAGGACAACCTCAAACCATGCAAAACCAGCCCCATTACGATGATTTGATCTCCGAAATATGGCGCTTTTTCTCTGAAAAGATTCGGGCCTGTCATGCTGCAGGAATTAACGATGTTCTCTTAGATCCGGGCTTTGGTTTTGGTAAAACCATTGCGCACAATTATACCTTGCTCAATAAATTGGAGCGCTTTAAAGAATTTGAAACGCCAATACTGGTTGGTGTTTCGCGAAAGTCAATGATTCATAAACTACTCGAAATTAAACCAGAGGAAGCTCTCAACGGAACAAGTGTTTTACATACCATTGCGCTTCAGAAAGGCGCTCATATTTTACGCGTTCACGATGTCAAAGAAGCAAAAGAATGTGTCGCACTTGTCCAACATCTCCAATAGTTTTTTCTAATTTTACAAAAAACGTGCGCTTTTGAATAACCTCAGCTTTCTCGAATTCAACTTTGTCGATGCCATTGATATTATCTTGGTGACCTTCCTAATGTTTTATCTTTACAAATTGGTAAAAGGTACCGTTGCGATCAATATATTTTTAGGGATCGTCATCTTTTATTTCATGTATCAGCTTACCATCACACTGAACATGAATGTATTGAGTAATATCCTTGGGAATTTTGTGAGTGTTGGTTTCTTTGCTTTGATTGTTGTGTTTCAACAAGAGATACGAAAATTTCTCCTTTTAATTGGTTCTGCCAATTATGCACGTCGAAAAAATCTAGTTCGTTATTTCAATTTTCTCAATCAAGAGGAAACCAAGATGGTCAGACTCGATTTACCTTTGTTTGTCAATGCTTGCGAAAACATGGCCAAAGAAAAAACAGGGGCCATCATAGTTTTAGAACGAAGCAACACCCTAGATTTTGTCAAGAGCACTGGAGATGAAACCAATATTAAACTGAGTCCTCAAATATTGGAGAGTATTTTTTACAAAAACAGTCCGCTACACGATGGAGCGGTTATCATCAACGAAAATAGTATCACCGCCACCCGAGTCGTTTTACCAGTCACTGAATCTACTTCGGTCCCTAACCGCTATGGTTTAAGACATCGTGCTGGTATTGGGATTTCTGAAAAAACAGATGCTTTGGTTATCGTTATTTCAGAACAACGGGGTGAAATCGTCTACATTAAAGATGGTGAAATAGAAAAATTCAATTCTGGAGAAAAACTCAAACGTGCTCTAACCGAAGATTTATCGTTCTAAATCACCGTTTCTTCTTCATTAAATTGAAGTTGATGTAGTTTTTGATACGCTCCATCGGTAATTTCTAAAAGTTCGTCGTGCGACCCTATTTCAACAATTTTCCCTTTTTCCATAACCACAATACGGTCGGCATTTTTTATCGTTGCCAAGCGATGAGCTATCACAATGGACGTTTTCTCTTTGGTAATACGGTCGGTGGCTTTTTGAATCAATTCTTCTGAAAAAGAATCGACTGAGGAAGTTGCTTCGTCGAGGACCAAAATTGTTGGCTTAGACAAGTAAGCACGTAAAAAAGCAATCAATTGACGTTGTCCAGAAGACAGCATTACCCCACGTTCTTGCACATTGTAATCATAGCCTTTGGGAAGACTTTTAATGAATTTGTGCACCCCAATATCTTTTGCCGCTTGGATAACCGCCTCGCGACTAATCTCGGCATTGAACAGGGTGATATTGTTGAAAATTGTATCGGCAAACAAAAAGACATCTTGCATCACTAAAGCTACATGAGATCGCAAGTTATGGAGGGAAAAATCACGAATCGAATGCCCATCGATTTTTATATCCCCACGGTTGAATTCATAAAAACGACTGATCAAATTGATTAGAGTAGATTTACCTGCGCCCGTCGCCCCAACAATGGCGATGGTCTCTCCAGGCTGGACCTCTAAATCTATTCCTTTTAAAACATCTTCATTGGGGAGGTAAGAAAAGTGAAGCTTCTCAATAGATATTTTACCTTCAACCTGTTTAGGGGTAAATTGTCCTTTGTCTTCAATATTACTTTGGGTGGCTATGATGTCAAAAACACGCCCGGCAGCGACCATTCCCATCTGTAAGGTGTTGAATTTATCAGCAATTTGTCGAAGAGGACGAAAAAGCATCTGAGCCAATTGAATAAAGAGAAACAGGGTTCCTAAACTGACCTCTATTCCTGCGATGGAGCGAAATCCACCATACCAGACCAACAATCCGATGGTTACCGAAGTGGAAATTTCAGCAACGGGAAAAAAGATAGAGTTAAACCACACTGTTTTTAACCACGCTTTTTTATGGCGATGATTTATGGCATTGAACGTCTCTTGTTCTATGGCCTCTCGCCCAAAAAGTTGAACTATTTTCATTCCACTTATGCGTTCTTGTACAAAAGTATTGAGGTTAGCAATTTCTTTTCTGACGTCCTCAAAAGCCTTTTTCATCGATCGCTGGAACACACGTGTGGCATAGACAATTATTGGTAATACGGAGAAAACAATCAATGAAAGCTCCCAGTTCATCCATAACATTACGATGATGACTAATCCCATTTTTATAAAATCGGCAATGATCATAAAAAGACCCTGGCTAAATATACTGGCAATGGTCTCAATATCGTTGACAGAACGGGTGACCAATCGCCCCACAGCAGTTGTGTCGAAATAGGCTATTTTAAACCCAATTAGTTTTTGAAAAAGCGTCCCCCTCAAGTCTCTTACAATCATTTGTCCCAACCAATTGGCATAAAAAACAAAAATGTATTGAAAGATCACTTCCAAAAGAAGTGTTCCCAACATGACGAGGATAAACAGGAGTAATCCGTCATAAAGACGGGGGGTAATGTAGTCATCCACAGCAACTTTTAAAAGATATGGTGTCAAGGTGGAAAAAGCAGACAATAAAATTGCAGAAAGCATGACCAGATAATAATACCCTTTATAGGGTTTAGAATAGACCATTATTTTTCCAAAAAGAGCCCGATCAAATAATGCTATTTTTTCTTTTTTCATTTATAAATTTCTTCAGGGTAGGTAATTTGGGTCAAATATAAGCCCGATGCAGGAACAGAAAAACCGGCCTCTCCCCTATTTTTACTTTCAATGATACGGTTCATGTCGTCTAGTGTCAATTTTCCCCACCCAATTTCTAACAAAGTACCCACAATGGCGCGAACCATATTGCGTAAAAAACGGTTGGCCGAGATGTAAAATACTGCGCCCCGATGAGTCGGCTCCCACTGTGCATGGGTAATGGTACAAAGAAAGGTTTTGACATCTGTATTCGACTTTGAAAACGCCTCAAAATCTTTGTGTTTTAACAACATCGCCGCGGCGCGATTCATCACCTCAAGATCTGGTAACTGATAGATTCTATACGCGGCTTGATGCTTAAACGGATTTTTGTCAAATTCAAGGTGGTACTCATAGGATCGTGAATAGGCATCAAATCGAGCATGAGCCGTTTCATGGACCGTCTGAAGTCGATAAATCGCTATATTTTCATTTAAAAAGCTGTTGAGTTTATGTACCAAATTTTCTTGGGTTGATTGATCTAATTCGGCATCAAAATGGGCCACCATCATTCTGGCATGCACACCCGTATCGGTTCTTCCGGCACCAACGATGGCTATGGGTTGGCGCAAAAGGGTTGAAAGGGCTTCCTCTAAAGTTTGTTGTACACTTATCGCATTGGGTTGGCGTTGCCACCCATGAAAAGGAGTTCCATTGTATGCTAAAGTTAGAAAATACCGCACCATGCAAAGATATACGAAGCTGGTCTAACAACTACGTTAATTTTCAATATTCCCTTCTATACCTCAAAGTATCTAATTGATGATCCCCACTACCATATAAGAAATTGTTATTTGATTGACTTGGATTTGCTAAAAATAAAATGTCCCCTTTTCTAGTAAAAACATCTTTTGTAAGAAAAACTTCATTCTCATCAAAGTCAAGGAGAAGGGGGGCAGTTGTTTCAGTCGAGGTAACTAAAGTAATTACTTCTTGTTGTTCGCTTTCATATATCCTAGTCAAGAGATTTTCCTCTGTCTTCCAACTAAAATTTGACATTTCCTTGTAAAGACCACTGGTATAATGGAAAGAACTGCAGATCGTGACTATTTCACCACTCACAACTGAAATATTATCTACACAAAATTGTTCCATCTCATAGATTGATTCACCCGTACCGTCGTCAAAAAAAATTAATCTCTCCGATTTGCTCCCCCATTCATATGATAAGGAATGGCGAACCCAATCTCCAACTAAAGGATGAGGGGGTTCTTCTTTTTTACAGGACAATGTTAGAAGTAGAATGAGTAGGCTAGATAAAGGGAGTAAGTGTTTATTCATTATTAAGGGGTGTTATAAATGAGATTCAATCTCCTTTTTAATCTGCCTTACAATTTTATGGTTATGGGTCATAAACACCTCTGCTGTTAATGGACCTTTTTCAATGGCCAGAGTATATACAGGTTTGGTGAAAAAAAAGTAGACCGAATATAAAAGGATTAGAATGAAATAGGTTATGGAGAACCAATTCCAATTAAATGATCGGATGGTTTCCCATTGGCCCAATACTAATAAAGGGATATAAATCGCAAGAAACAGTCTAAATTTATCTTTGATAATCTTGACCTTGGTGATTTGAGCATAACGAATATTTTTGAAGAGGTGGTCGGCTTGCAAGCGGTAGCGCAAGCCATCGGGCTGAACGATTAAAACAGCGTCTGCAGGTTTATTTGCTGTATATTGCATTGATAGTAAGAATTGGACACTTTAAAGATAGTCATTTTGAAAAAAATCCTTTTACTTTCCGACACACACAGCCATATCGATGATCGGATCTTAGCTTATGCCAAAGAAGCCGACGAGATATGGCACGCCGGAGACATCGGAAATCTAGCGGTCACCGACCAATTGGCTGAACACAAAAAGGTTCGTGCCGTGTATGGAAATATTGACGGAAAAGATGCACGGGTAAGTTTCCCTGAAAATCTTTTTTTTACTTGTGAAGGAGTTCAAATTTTCATGACCCATATTGCAGGGGCCGCTGGAAAATACACTGCGCGCGTTCAAAAGTTACTGGCAGAAAACAAAGTGGATGTCTTAGTTTGTGGCCACTCACATATTTTAAAGGTAATGCAGCTAAAAAACCGCCAATTGTTGCACCTCAACCCAGGAGCTGCTGGTATTCACGGTTTTCATCAAATGCGAACCATGCTTCGCTTTGAGGTGGGCAAAGGCCGACTCCACAATATGGAAGTCATTGAATTGGGTAAGAGAGGAAAACTCTAACGCAACCTATCGAGCGAACGAACTAATGCCTCGTCTTTTTTTATCCCGCGAAGAGC
>JBMZTS010000075.1:0-6952 GCA_049623905.1 Flavobacteriaceae bacterium | reverse complement strand
ATAACCGAAAAGGAGCAAGGCAGTATCCCTATGACGGCTTACGATTTTACAAAACACAACCGCGCCTCTCTGTTGCACATTGGAACTGCAGGAGGGTGGACCAAAGCCAGCACAGGTTTTACCTTCCAAAAATCGGCAACTAAAGTCAAAGAACTTGTTGCCTTTCTCAAAAAAGACAAGCCTTTAAATGACTTTAAGTCTTGGTCAAAATTCAATTTCTACGACATGCTTTTTCTCGATGTCCTCGACAAATACAACGCTGAGGGAAGTGCCTTGTTTACTCGAATGTTTAAACGCAATCCACCGCAACGCATTTTTAAATTTCTAGATGAAAAAACAAGCTGGAGACAGGAAGTCCTGCTGATGGCTTCATTCCCGACACTTCGCTTTGTCAAAGCATTGATCAAACGCCTTTTTGGTTAGAGTTGGCGCGCCATCAACTCTGTGGCAAAACGCTTAAACAGTGCTTTTTTCTCGGCTAAAATGGGAAAGGTTTCCACCGTGGCTAGGGCCTCATTGGTGTACTTTTGAATCAATTCCTGTAGGACAGTATCGGCTGCAGTCGCTTTAAACAGTGCCTTAACTCGTGCTACTTTTTCACTGTTCTCGGGTGGTGTTGTTTCAAACCACTCTTGCAATTCAGTGCGTTGAGCAGCATTCCCCTGTTCGAGAGCCAAAAGATATAACAGTGTTTTTTTATTTTCAATAATATCTCCACCGAGTTGTTTGCCAAAATTCGTCGGATCACCAAAGGCATCGAGATAATCGTCTTGGAGCTGAAAGGCAATGCCCAATTGAATCCCAAAGGTGTAAAATCCTTGGCTGTCGGTTTTGTTCAACCCCCCCACAAGTGCTCCCATTTGCAATGAACAGCCCAACAGCACCGCTGTTTTATTTCTAATCATGTGCAGGTAGTCGGCTTGGGTAACCTGAGCCTGCTTGGGGAAGTCCATATCGTATTGTTGCCCCTCACAAACCTCGCGAGCGGTTGTGCTCAACAACTGCGTCAAGGTTTGAAACATGTCTGCCGGATAGGTATTCAAACATTGATAGGCCATTACCAACATGACATCTCCCGATAAAATCCCCGTATTGATATCCCATTTTTCATGAACCGTCGCTTGACCACGTCGCAAAGGAGCCGCATCCATTATGTCGTCGTGCACTAAACTAAAATTGTGAAAAACCTCAACGGCCATGGCCGCTGGCAAAGCCGAAGCAATCTTCCCTCCTACCGCATCTGCGGCAAGTAAGGCTAAAACAGGACGGATACGCTTTCCCCCAAGTTGTAAAATATAGACCGCAGGGGCATACAAAGACGCTGGCGATTGCCCTGGAAGCTGTTTTTCTAAATAGGCGATAAAAGTATTTTGATAATGTGCTAACACAGTGAGAATTTTTACAAAAATAGAATAAAAATTTGGGGCGTATAAAAACCATGGAAACTTATTTGGTTTTTAAAGTTTCCTTCTGTAATTTTGGCCAAAATATGAAAAAGACCATTGTACTAAAAGCGAGCGAGCTTTTTCTCCAACTGGGGTTTAAAAGTGTCACTATGGACGACTTAGCCGAAGCGCTTGGGGTGTCCAAAAAAACACTGTATTCTCATTTTGAAAATAAAAAACAATTGGTGCGTGAAACGTCTGGGTTTATTTTTGATCAGGCCTGCCGCGAAATTGAAGAAATCAAAAAACAAGCAATCCATCCCATAGAAGAATTGTTTACAATTAAAACGGCCATGTTGAAGTATTTTCAAAACGAAACCACATCACCAGCCTACCAGTTACAAAAATATTATCCCGACATCTATTCCAATTTAAAAGATCAGGAATATGACCGTTTGGGTGGCTTGGTCAAATCAAGTTTAAACATCGGTATTCAAACGGGGCTTTTTCGCCCCAACATCAATGTCAATTTTATATCGCGTCTCTACATGAATGGCATGCGGGGTATCCGCGATTTTGATCTTTTTCCCCCTAACGAATTTGACATCAAAACCCTCTTTGAGAGTTATTTAGAATATCACTCCCGTGCCATTGTAACCCCCAAGGGCCTAACCATTTTAAACGAATTTATTGCCACAAACGTAAAGTAAACCAACCGATGAAAAACACCATAGTCCGTCTTATTCTTCTCATCCTTCCTCATGGTCTTTGGGCGCAAGAACCTCCCGCGAGCTTCTCCCTTAAAGAAGCTGTCGAATGGGGCATGACCTATAACCGTACTCTCCAAAGAGCCTCGCTCGAACTGCAAAAAGCCCATAAAGAAAAATGGAAAACCATTTCCATTGGTTTCCCTCAGATCAACGCCAATATGCAGTATCAAAACAACATTGAGCAACCCGTCACGCTTATCCCTGCACAATTTTTTGGCGGTAACGAAGGGGAATTTACAGAGGCCATTTTCGGGACCAAACAAACCGCCTTTGCAATGGCAGAACTCAGTCAACTGCTCTTCGACGGCACCTATATCGTCGGGGTTCAAGGGATTCAACACTATATCAAAATGGCTGAAAACGTCTTGGAAAAAACCCAAATTGAAGTCAAAAAAGCCATCGTCACCGCCTATGTGAATGCCCTTGTGGTAAAGGCATCTCTCGCTATTTTAGAAAAAAATGCCACGGTCCTTAAAAAGAACATTCAAGAAACCCAAGCGCTTTTTGACAACGGCTTTACCGAAGAAGAAAATCTCGAGCAACTTCAGCTCACTTTGGCCAATCTCACAACACAAATCGACTACACAAAACAAGCGGAAATCTTAGCCGACAATGTCCTTAAACTCCTCCTCGGTATTGAAATAGATGCCCGCCCGCAGTGGTCAAACTCTCTTGAACAACTCACTACTCTACATCTGCTGAAGCAAAACGTTGAGGACTATACCAACAACATCGACATCCGCCTAGCAGAAGATAATGTCGTTTCTGAAAAACTCCTTTACCGCCTCGAAAAAGCAAAAGCGCTTCCCTCATTTAGTGCCTTTATCAACGGAAGCTATATGGGCAATAACGACACTTTTAACTTTACCGACAGGCGCCAAAAATGGTTTGGCTCGTCGGCCTTTGGCTTACGCCTTAGGGTCCCCATTTTCAGCTCGTTTGGGAGAGCTGCTGGCACACAAAAAGCCAAGCTGACTCTAAAACAAGCCGAGACCAGTCTCATTGAAACACGGTCTGAGGTCTTCGTCGCCTGGCAAAACGCCATCAACAATTTTAACTTGGCCCAAAACAACTTAGAAACCAGCAAAAAAAATCTTGCCCTCGCCCAGCGTATCGAACAAAAAAATACGGTTAAGTTTTTTGAAGGCTTAGCCAGTAGCTTCGAACTCCGCCAAGCACAGCTCCAACTTTACCAAGCACAGCAAACTTGGATTCAAAGCATGCGCCAAGTCATTTTAGACAAAACAACCCTAACCACCATCATCAACAACGCACAATAATCGACCCATGAAAAAAAGATTCATAATCCTCAGCAGCATACTCCTTACCCAGTGTGGCTCTCCAGACAAAAAAACCACCACTGATATCATCAATAGCGGCGAGCTCCCCGCCTTACAAAACAAAAAGGCTGAAGTTGTAAAAGCCATCAATGGTCTTCAAGCTGAATTAGAGCAGCTCAATACGGCTATTGCAGAGGTCGACACCGAGCAAAAATTGTTGTTGGTTACTGTCATTCCGTTGAAAGAAACATCCTACGACCATTTTGTTTCTTTTCAAGGAACCTTAGAAACCGATCAAAACATCGTGCTCTATCCCGAACTACCCGGCCTACTAAAAAACATTGCGGTCAAAGAGGGACAAAAGGTTAAAAAGGGAACTCCCTTGGCCACGGTTTCAGATGGTGGCCTGATTGACCAACTTCAGCAATTGGAACTGCAACGTGATCTCGCAAAAACCACCTATGAGCGTCAACAACGATTGTGGGACCAAAAAATTGGCTCTGAAATTCAATACCTTCAAGCCAAAACCCAATACCTCAGCCTCCAAAAAAGCGTCACACAGATGAACGACCAAGTGAGCAAAACCACAATCAAAGCCCCTTTCGATGGTTTGGTCGATCACATCATGGCCGACACTGGAAGCAACATGATGCCAGGATCTACCCCTGTGATGCGCGTGGTCAATCTCGACCACATGAAAGTCGTCGCTGAAATCCCAGAAAAACACCTGCCCAACATTCAAAAAAACAGTGCGGTCAAGATAACCATTCCCGTGCTCGGTGAATCGCGCCCTGCCGTCATCAATGCAGTGGGAAATTTCATCAACCCCAACAACCGCTCCTTTCGTATAGAAATTGATCTCGACAATACCAACGGGCGATTAAAACCCAATATGACCGTTCAACTCAACATCAACGACTATCAAAATCCAAAAGCTATTTTGGTGCCTTCTAAAAATATTTTAGAAGATCAAAAAGGGCAAACTTATGTCTACAAAATCGAAAAAGTGGAGAACCAGGAAAATACCTTTAGAGCCCTCAAAACTTTTGTTGAAACGGGTAAAAGCACCAACCATATGACCGAAATCATCGATGGTTTATCTGCTGGCGAGCGTCTGATCGAAGATGGAATTCGTTTGGTTGAAGATCAACAACTGGTAAAAATCATTCAATCTTAATTTGGCTTAATCCATGAAAAAATCTTCAAAACTCAAAGAATTTTCCCTCTCCTCGTGGGCCATCGACCACAGTACTGTTGTTTATGTCGTCATTGGGTTGTTTTTTATCCTCGGTATTTCTTCCTACCTCACCCTCCCCCGTGAAAATTATCCCGAGATCATCACCAATGAGATCTTTGTCAGTTCTCTTTATCCTGGCAATACGGCTGAAGACATCGAACGCTTGATCACCGATCCACTGGAAGAAGAACTCAAAGGCGTTCCCAATCTGGTGGGCATCGAATCGACCTCCCTTGAAAACTTTTCGATCATTACCGTCGAATTTGATGAAAACATCAGTAAAGAAAGTGCCAAAATCAAAGTGCAGGACAAAATCGACGCTGTGACCTCAAGAGCCGACTGGCCCACCTTCAACAATGCCAAGGTCGAGCCCACAGCCTTTGAATTTAGCCTCTCCGAAGAAATCCCCATTCTCAACATTGGCCTCAGTGGTGACTTGCCCATTGAAGACATGAAATTCTACGGCGAATTTTTACAAGACAAGATTGAAGAATTGCCCGAAATTAAAGAAGTTGCTCTGCGCGGAGTCCAAGATTTTGAGATTGAAGTATCCCTCGACATTATAAAAATGAATGCCGCCACCGTTTCTTTTGATGATGTTATCAATGCCATTGCCCGCGGAAACAGCACCGTATCGGCCGGGAATGTTGAAGGCAACGGCCTTAGACGCAACCTCAGAGTCATCGGCGAAATCGAGCGGCCAGAAGACTTGGAAAAATTTGTCTTAAAAAATCAAAACGGCACCGTTTATATGGGCGATATCGCCACCATCCGTTTTAAAGAAAAAGAAAAAAACTCATACGCCCGCTCCGATGGTAAAAAAGCACTTGTCCTCGACATCAAAAAAAGAAGTGGGAAAAACCTCATTCGGACCGTTGAAAAAATCAGAACCATTGCCGCCGATGTAATCGCCAACGACTTCCCCACCAGCATTGACGTCGATATTTCCAACGACCAATCTAACACCACTAAAAACTTGGTGAGTGACCTGGCCAACAACATCATCTTTGGGGTACTCTTGGTCATCACCGTTTTGATGTTTTTCCTCGGCTTTCGCAATGCCCTTTTTGTCGGGTTTGCCATTCCCATGTCGATGTTCATGTCTTTTATGATCCTCGGGTTTCTGGGAGAAACCATCAACACCATGGTCTTGTTTGGCCTTATTATGGGACTGGGTATGCTGGTCGACAACGGTATCGTAGTCGTCGAAAACGCCTACCGCCTGATGGAAAAAGAGGGGATGTCCTCCATCGAAGCGGCCAAAAAAGGGATTGGTGAAATTGCCTACCCCATCATCATTTCGACCGCCACCACCATCGCGGCTTTTGTGCCCCTTGGCTTTTGGCCCGGTACCATCGGTAAATTTATGATCTTTTTCCCCATCACCCTTTCCATTGTCTTGGGCTCCTCCCTTATTGTGGCCATCTTTTTTAATTCCATGTTGGTCTCAAAGTTTATGGAAATTGAAGACCGAGAAATCAGCCAAAAAAGCCTGTGGCGCATGACCTTTGTTTTGGGAGGACTGGGCTTTCTGCTCCTCTTTAATCAAGGCACCCTTCGCGGATTAGGGACGCTGATGCTCTTGACGACTATTTTATTTTGGGCTTACAAGTTTTTTATCAAAAAATGGGCCTCCTATTTCCAAACCGTCTCTCTGGTGCGTCTGGAAGAAAATTATACGCGCGTTCTGCGTTATGTCCTTACGGGTAGAACCCCCTATGTCTTCTTGTTTGGAACCATAGGCCTATTGTTTTCCTCCTTTATTATCCTTGGGCTGGCCGCGCCAAAAGTAGAATTCTTCCCTGAAAATCAGCCCCAACAAATCTTTATCTATGTGGAATATCCTGAAGGAACCTCCATCGAAAAAACCAATGCCACCTCAAAATTAATTGAAGCTGAAGTCACCAAAGTTATTCAGCAAAGCAAATACCGCGATGGAACGACAAACTTTATGATCGATTCTAATGTCACCATGGTCGGGCTGGGCGCACAAAATCCAGAAACCGACAAAGGGGGAGATCAAGACATGCCCCACAAGGCAAAAATCACCCTGACCATGGCCGAGTTTAAATACCGCCGCGGTTTTTCAAGTGAAGAAATGCGCCAAGAAATTCAACAAGCCCTTAAAGGAAAGTTTGCTGGAATTTCCATTTCCGTTGAAAAAGAAGCGGCTGGTCCTCCCGTGGGCTATCCCGTCAACATTGAAATCACAGGTGAAGACTATGACGAATTAATTCAAGTGGCACAAAACCTCAAGACCTTTCTCAACAATGAAAGCAT
>JBMZTS010000074.1:0-7148 GCA_049623905.1 Flavobacteriaceae bacterium | reverse complement strand
GTTCCACAGGAAAAAGTGGCGGGGATCATTTTTGCCACAGAACTAGATTGACGCAGCAACCCATCGGGGCTTACTTTTATTTTACCTCCGGCAGTGTTGAGTTGGATGCCTTCTCCTTCTAGAAATGCATTAAACTTTTCTAGGGTGTTAAACTGTTCCAATTGGTGCACACTGATGGTGTAGTGATTCAGATAATAACGGTTGTAGATCACCCAAGCGGCGTATTCGCTCTCAGCGGCCAATTGTTCATATTGGGCGACGCTTGGAAGCTCCCATAAAGGTTGATGAAAAAAGGCACCCACTGCATTGGGATCATTCAAATTCAAAGCATCAACAGGGTCTTTTTGAATGGGTGCAGTAAACGTTTTAATTATATTTTGCGCATTCGCAGAAAGATCGTTTACTCGTAATTCAGAAATAAATATTCGCGGATATTTAGGGTGAGGAGGAGCATACCAATAGGCATCCAATTTCTTTTTGGCGAAGTGATAGGGAGCCATTTTGACATACCCGTGATGCAAAAAAATCTTTTCAAAAGATGAAATGCCCAGATGGGGAACACCAAGTGTGCGAAAGGCCACGTGATCATTTTCGATTTGACTTTCTTCCGCGATAATTCCCTCGGTTTGCATCGCGCTGATAATTTTACCCACATCGGGAACACGTTTACGATAGGGGACGAACAAGGCCTCCATGATTTGATCTAAAGCTTCCATTTGTATTAGTTTTAGTTGCAATGTAGGAAGATATTTGTAAATTAATATCCCAATTCCAAATTCACATGAAAAAAAACCACCTTTATTTTCTTCTGTTTTCTCTGATGATTGCAGCGGGCTGCTCCTCTCCTAAAAATCAATTTGAGAAAGGAAATTATGAAAAAGCCGTACAACTCAGTATTAACAAGCTTCGAAAAAAACCTTCCAACGAAAAACAACAATCCATTTTAAAAGCCGCCTATGGCTATGCGGTAAAGGTTTCGGCTCAAAAAATCATCCTATATCAACAAAGCAAAGACCGCTTCCAGTGGGACAAGGTCATTGCGCAATACCAACAGATGCAAAAATTGTATCGTGAACTACTCCAATGTCCTGGTTGCTTGAACGTGGTGACCCCTGTCGATTATCAAACCAACTTAAACGAAGCGCTTGTACAAGGAGCTCAAGTTCATGTTGAAGAAGGCCTAGCGGCCTTAACCACACAAACCAAAGCAGGTGGTCGAACGGCCTTTAATCATTTTGCACAAGCCAAAACCTACCAAAACGATTACGCAAATATTGACGAATACCTTGCTCAAGCCAAACGGTTAGGGACAGAAATTATTGGTATCTCTAAAATTCCTGTCGCCAGCAAAGGCTTAGAAATTAATTCTGCTTTCTTTTTGCAGCAATTGACACAAGCCCTAAACGACTTAAATTATCGCTTCGCAGAATTTTACCCCTTAGACCATTTTGTTCAAAACCCAGATGGGAAGGAGAATAAACCACCCGTACCCGATCAAATCATCGACCTCTCGTTTGACGATTACTATATCGGGCAAACCTACCTTAAAGAAACTCGTGAGACAGTAGTACGCGACAGTGTTAAGGTGGGCAAGGTGACCGATAGTCTGGGAAGAAAACGGAGCGTTTTTGGAAAAGTTGAAGCAGAATTACAGCTGTTCAATAAAACCCTAGAAAGTGGAGGTTTGCTGAATATTGTCATTGTAGAGCCCGCAACCAATGCAGTGCTTTTCCAACAAAAAATACCCAGTACCTATGTGTGGGAAAACCATTGGGCCACTTACCAAGGAGACAAACGCGCTTTGACCAAGGCAGAAATTGATCTCACCAAAAACAAAGAATTGCTCCCCCCAGCACCGCAAGAGTTGTTTTATGCCTTTACACGACCTTTATTCGATCAAACGGCTGAACTTTTAAGGCGTCGCTATCATCCGTTAAAATAAGGACACCTTGGATTTATAAATTACCTGTATCAATCATTTGATTAGTGCAAAGTTGTTCTGTTTTGCCGTGTTTTAGTCCCTTGCCTAGCTAACAACAAGCCTATTTTAAAACCCTATCATTGTTACTTATGAACGTTACCGCTAAAAAAAATGAACAACTTGCCCAAATGGTCTTTGCTTCCATCTATCCGCACTATCTCAATCGGATAGAAAAAAATGGACGCACCAAAGCAGAATTACATCAAGTCATTGAGTGGCTTACAGGTTTTGATGCGCAAAAACTAGCATCGCTGATCGCAGAAGAAGTCACCTTTGAACGTTTTTTTGAACAAGCCACCCTTCACCCCAATGCGCATCTGATTAAAGGGGTCATCTGTGGTTATCGGATTGAAGAGATTGCCGATGAATTTGAACTCTATCGCCAATGCCGGTACTTGGATAAGTTGGTCGATGAACTGGCGCG
Organism: Flavobacteriaceae bacterium; assembly: GCA_049623905.1. GTDB lineage: Bacteria > Bacteroidota > Bacteroidia > Flavobacteriales > Flavobacteriaceae > Arcticimaribacter. The sequence goes on along the minus strand of JBMZTS010000074.1, from coordinate 4,743 downwards.
CGGTCGAGCGATGGATAAAATTTTACGGCGAGGATAAATAATAGGTTTTCCATCGATTATCTCCTACAAGATTATGTTGCTTTCTGCCAACGACAGTTCACCCAATTGCTCTACCCACTAAGGTAAAACTAACCTAGGATGTTGTATCGCCACAAGGGGTGCTTCATTTACGAAGAAAAACCAAAACCAGACGGCTTGATCTATTGGCACGAATATTGGTAAACATGTTCCAGCAACCCTAAATCTTAACCTATGAAATTCAATTTACAATTGCAATTCACAATGATTTGCAGTCTGTTATGGTATAGCACCACCGCTCAAACCTTTACGATTAGTGGAAATGTACTCGATAATTCCAGTGGAGAGCCCCTCATAGGGGCAACGGTTCTGGTGCCCGGTACTACCCATGGGGTAGTGACCAATAATTACGGTTATTTTTCCCTCGAGCTTGCCCAAGGAGAATATACCATACATGTTTCCTATCTGGGATTTGAACGCTTGCAGCAGCGGGTTACACTAAGTGCAAATCAACGGATAGATTTTAAACTAATGCCTGAGCTTGATACCTTGGATGAAGTTGTCTTGGTATCAGACGAACGGCAGGTCGACCAAGTACAGAGTGTCCTTGGCGGGGTTTCAACACTTAAAATTGCGGATGTTAAAAAAATGCCCGCCCTATTTGGAGAGCCCGACATCAATCGCATTCTATTGACACAGTCAGGGGTCAACACCGTTGGTGAAGGGGCTTCTGGATTCAATGTTCGCGGGGGAAATATTGATCAAAACCTGATCTTATTGGATGAGGCACCGGTCTATAATGCGGCACATTTATGGGGGTTTTTCTCTGTGTTTAATGCCGACGCCATTAAGAACATCAAACTGTACAAAGGCGGTATCCCTGCACGTTTTGGTGGAAGAGGGTCGGCGGTATTGGATGTTCGCCAACGGGAGGGGAACAATCAAAATTTTGAAGGCCAGGGAGGAATTGGTCTGTTGTTTTCTCGATTGACCATGGAAGGCCCTATCCAAAAAGACAAACTCAGCTTTTTAATCTCGGGGAGGCGATCTTACTTTGATTTGCTACTCCCCTCCAGTGCACTCGGCGATGATTCCAGCATCTTCTTTTATGATTTAAGTACCAAACTGTCTTGGATTATCAATGACAAAAACAGGCTCTATGTTTCGGGCTATTTCGGTGCCGATGTCATGCGCTTTGGATTTGATACTTCCGATGACCACGGCGATGAGCGAAGGGAAGAAATCGACTTTCGCTGGCGAAATGCTACTGCAACGGTCCGTTGGAATCACATCTTTAATGATAAATTATTCATGAATTTATCGGGGGTTTACAGCCAATACAATTATGGTTTAAATTCTAAAAATGACAGTGGTGGTGGCCCAGCGAATACCACGGGTAGTTTTGAATGGAAATCGACCATTGACAATTTCATTGTCAAGCCAGACTTCACCTATTATCAAAACAACGATGTCAAATGGCACTTTGGCGTTAATGCCACGCTCTACAAATTCACTCCAGCAAAAGTAGTCAGTGAAGAAGAGGGGGTCAACACCACCAATTTTCCCATAGAACGCGGGCTAGAGATTGCCCCCTATGTCGAGTATGAACACAATTGGGATAAATTTTCACTTTTGGCTGGGCTACGCTATTCGTGGTTTGGAAATCTAGGGCCCTACACCGTTAACTATTATGATCCCAACCGAATCATGCGCATCAACACCATTATACGCCGAGAGACTTTTGATCGTGGACAAGTGACCAAAAGCTATAGTAATTTTGAACCCCGTTTGGCCCTGAACTATCAATTGAGTGATCGCAAAGCAATCAAAGCGGGATTCGATCGAAACGTGCAATACATTCATTTGATTTCCAATACGACTGCAGCCTTGCCTTTTGATATCTGGAAACCCGCAGGCGAACACATCAAACCGCTTGATGTCTATCAAGCAACATTGGGATATGCTTACACCACCGCTAATGACCTATGGCAGACTACCATTGAAGGATTCTACAAAACCTTTGACCAGATGGTGGACTATAAAAATGGCGCAGATCTATTCATCAATGATCAAATTGAAACCCAACTGCTCCCCGCCAAAGGTATCGCCTATGGCCTTGAAGGGGTCATTCAAAAAACCAAGGGCAAATGGAAAGGTGAGTTAAACTACACCTATTCCCGATCCAAACGAAAAACCACCAGTCCATTCGATGCGATAAATATTCGTGGAGGGGCCTATTTTCCCTCAAATTATGACCGCCCGCATGTCCTTAATCTTAGCGTTGATCGAAACTTAGGGAAAAAGTGGACGGCCAACCTGTTTTTTACTTTTCAATCGGGAAGACCCATAACACCTGCTATTGGTCAATTTAGTGTGGATAAGGGAAGGGAATGGTTTTTAACCTATGCCGAACGCAACGCCTACCGCCTACCCGACAACCATCGAATGGACCTCTCCTTTAATTACCGCCCCAATAGAAAACCACAAAAAAAATGGAAAGGCGAATGGGCCTTTGGCGTTTACAACCTTTATGGGGCGCAAAACGCATTTTCAAATTTTACCAGTTTTGACTCAAATAGCAAGCAATTACGCACCTATCAGTTTTCGGTGATCGGTAGTCCAATTCCTTTTGTTACCTACAATTTTAAATTTTAAGCCATGAAGCCTCAAAAGACTCTTTATTTTATCCTTTTTTCCTTAATCTTAGTTTCGTGTATCAAAAAAGTGGACCCCGTAGTGGTCGATGAAACCCATGTGGTTATTTTTGCCAACCTCGAATATCCCGCCAATACTTTACATATCGATATTCTTGAAACTTCAACGACCGTCGATTACCGATCCAAACCGATTAAAAATGCGGAAATACGCCTATACACCAAAAACAGCAATGACCGCACTGAAGTAATTGCAAATACCGATGATTTTACGTTTGATAACTACACAGAACAATATCAAAGTACAAATGAAATTCAAACCCGTGTTGGACACTCCTATTGGTTAGAAGTCGAGATCCCCAATCGAAAAGGAATCTATACATCTACTGCCATTGAAATGGTTAAAACTGTTGAAATTAAATCCATTGAACGTATAAATGGAGCCACTCGAATTATCTTTCAAGATCCCCCCAATGAACCCAACCAGTATCTTGCCTCTTTTCTGTTTTTCGAGAACGAAATAGAACTGAATCAAGAACTTATTCCCAATACAGACACCTTATTTGACGGAAATTCCAACGCTTATTTGGAAGTCGCTAATACCAATGGCAATCGGGCAAGAGTCGCGTTGATGCATATGGATCCTGAAGTGTATGAATTCTTTTTCAAATATACCCAACAATTGAATAACAACACAAACTATAATGAAGACGACGGTGGAGATCCAGGACTGTTGTTCCTACCCCCTCCAATTCAACTCAGCGGAAATATCTTTAACGCAACCACCGATGAACTCGTGCTGGGAAATTTTGGAGTGGTGAATACCCATGAATTGGAACAGACCTTTGAATAAAATGACCGTTTAACCATAAGGATGATAACAGATCATTTATATTCGTAAAACATCTGGCATACAATGGTAGCACCTAGGGTTCGGAACACATTGAAAAGACCATCAGTACCTCAATCGCACATAGATAAAGACCGTGAGAGAAGTAGGCGTAATTGTTTTTTTTATACATTTATCTCATTAACAGCCCATATCTGTTCTACTGCAGTGAAAAATACTACCACACTATTGTCTTTGCTCTTGTTGATTTCCTGCATTAAGGAAAAAGAAGTGGGTTACCTGTATGATATAACTGTCAGTAAAAACACAATTGGTCATCCTCCAGCCGATGGCTCAGCGATTCAGTATTCCTTGATTGAGGTCAATTCAAAAACGAAAGTTGATGAGAATACACTTTTTGAAATCAGACTGAAATCTGAACCTCATATCTCACCGCCTAGTTTTGTTGCAGGGACTTTCCAAACGAGCTATAATCTATTGAATGAAATCCCGATCGACTGCGATATTCTCTGTGAAGAGCTTGCGGAATCTCTAGATACCCCTCCCGAAGTTGTCGGGCAATTTGTTCATCAAGGTTCAGATGGCAACACATTGATAAGACTGATAAAATCAAATGCAACAATATGAAAAAACACTTATTTCTAATTTTATTGACAATAAGCCTCACAGCTCAAGCGCAAAACAAGACGGATGATATAGAGACAGAAAGTCAAAAAAGCATGACAGAATTTTCTAAAGCAAAACGTCATAGCGTTAGTTTAGACGTAATGGCTGGGCTTGTCGTCCCGTCCTTTAACCCAAGGTATGAGTACATACTAAGCAAATACAGCGCTATTGGCGCCGATTTAAATATAAATTTGGATGATGAGAATGGCGCTGAAACTTTAGAAAAATTTTCGTTTTCTCCTTTTTATCGCCAGTACTTTTTTTCGAAAGAAGATTATGGGGCTAAAGGGTTCTATGGCGAAGGCTTTTTTAAATTTTACACCTATGAAAATGACATTCATTTTTACTACGGAGATGTAAACACAAATTGGGTAGCTAAAACCTATTTTGAAACATCGATAGGCATAGGTCTCGGCTGGAAATGGGTAAGTTATTCTGGTTTCTTTATTGATACAAATGTCGGTTTAGGTCGAAACCTTGGTTTTACAGACGACCCTTATAAAGAAGAGTTTACTGGAAAATTTGGTGTGAATTTTGGCTGGCAGTTCTAAAAAA
>JBMZTS010000073.1:0-7160 GCA_049623905.1 Flavobacteriaceae bacterium | reverse complement strand
GAGGGAGGACTTGCTGCTTTGCTGATAAATGAATCCATTCAAAACCAGCAGCAGCGAAAGAAAGGCAATTCTGAGGGTTGATACCGCCTCCTGGTAAGATGAATGGCCGCTCTTTAGTGTGGCTTTGCCATGCGGCTAATTCGGAAATATTTTCGGCTGCTCTGGGTGAAGACCCCGAAGTTAGAACCCCGTCATAACCCATGTTTTTTAGGTGATCGAGAGCACTGTAAGGGACTGCTATTTCATCAAAAGCACGATGAAAAACAAGACAGAGGTCGGGGAGCTGTTGCCGTAAACGGCTCAAAAAAGCAAGAGGCAGCTCTCTATTGGTGTCAAGAGCGCCCACCACTAAACCGGCAACACCCATACGCTGAAAGTGAAGGCAATCGCTCTCCATGAGTTGGCATTCTTCTGTAGAATAAACAAAATGACCAGAGCGTGGACGAACTAGAATATGGAGAGGTATCGCACTGATTTCCAATGCGCGTTCGACCATAGCAGTGGAAGGGGTCAACCCTCCACAACCCAATTCTATACACAATTCAATTCGATCAACAGCAAAATTTTGAAGGGCAATTACGTCTTCAATACGGTTAACACACACCTCTATTTTCATCGGTCATTAAAACGATTAGTTCTTCACAATTTTAGGAAAGGTAAACAGATTTTAATACATTGTTAGTCATGAAACGACGATCTTTTTTAAATCAAATAACATTGGCTGGAACCCTCCCCGCACTATTACCAAAGCAACTTTTCGCCCAAACATCGTCTGCTTCAACTGTACTTGATCAACCCATAGCACTATGCACCTGGGATTTTAAAGCGGCCATCGCCGCTGCAGGACATGCTTTAGAAACAGGGGCTTCGGCTTTAAATGCGGCCATATTAGCAGCACAAGTCGAGGAAGAAAATCCAAAAAATACGAGCGTAGGTTATGGTGGTACACCCGATCGAGAGGGCAAGGTTACCCTCGATGCCTGTGTGATGGATCACAAAGGGAATTGCGGTGCCGTCTTGGCCGTTGAAAATATTATGCATGTGGCAGCCTTAGCCAGGGATGTAATGCAAAAGACCCCCCATGTCATGCTCGCTGGAAAAGGGGCTGAAAAGTTTGCCAAAGCTCACCACTACCCTACCACCTCACTTTTGACCAAAGAGGCTAAAAACAACTGGAAGATCTGGAAAAAGAAAGCCCAGTTTAAACCCATCATCAACATTGAAAACCACGATACCATAGGTGTCTTGTGTCGCGACAGTAAGGGCAACCTCAGTGGGGCTTGCAGCACCAGTGGATTAGGGTATAAGATGAATGGACGCGTAGGCGATTCACCCATCATCGGCTCTGGACTATACATCGACAACGATGTGGGAGGTGCTGTGGCTACGGGGATGGGAGAAGAGGTAGTTAAAACGGTTGGAAGTTTTTTAATTGTCGAACTCATGCGCCAAGGCAGAAGTCCTCAAGAGGCATGCGACGAAGCCATTAAGCGCATCTTGAAAAAGCACCATAAGCGCCCCGACTTTCAGGTCGCCTACATTGCCCTAGACAAGGCAGGAAATACTGGGGCGCGAAGCATTCATCAAGGCTTTAGCTACCGAAAATATCAAAATAAAACCAACAAAAACATCAGCGTTCAACCACTATAACTATTTGCATGAAATACATCCTTTCTATCGATGCTGGAACGACCAGTTCTAGAGCCATTCTCTTTGACAAAAACGGACAACAGCAGGCCATTGCACAATACGAATTTCCTCAATATTTTCCCCAAGAAAGTTGGGTAGAGCACAATGCCAACGAAATTTGGACCACCCAACTTAAGGCCATCCGAGAGGTTGTGGCTACCCAAGGGGTTTCAATCGATGAAATTGCTGCCATGGGCATTACCAACCAACGAGAAACAACCATCATTTGGGATCGACAAACGGGGGAGCCCGTTCACAATGCAATCGTTTGGCAAGACCGAAGAACTGCTTCTATTTGTGCTGATCTAAGTCCGCATACCGACACCTTTTTAGCCAAAACAGGCTTGGTCCTCGACGCTTATTTTTCGGGAACGAAAATCAAATGGATTTTAGACCATGATCTGGCCATTCGACAAAAGGCCGAGGCGGGAGAACTCGCCTTTGGAACTGTCGACAGTTGGTTGATTTGGAACTTAACCGACGGAAAAATCCACACCACAGATGTGACCAACGCCAGTCGCACCCTTTTGTTTAATATTCACACCCTGGAATGGGATCAAGCGCTCTTAAAACTCTTAGACATCCCAGCTTCCCTACTTCCGCAGGTGGTCAGTTCTTCAGAAACCGTTGGGCACAGTTCGGAAAAATTATTCGGCAAGGCCCTTCCCATCAGTGGGATTGCAGGAGATCAGCAGGCGGCCCTCTTTGGACAATTGTGTACCCAAGCTGGAGAAGTTAAAAACACCTATGGCACGGGCTGTTTTTGCATCATGAATACGGGAGAAAAAGCGGTGAGATCTAAAAATAAAATGCTCACCACCATCGGTTGGCAAATCAATGGTAAAGTGACTTATGCACTCGAAGGGAGTGTGTTTATTGCTGGCGCATTGGTTCAATGGCTGCGCGATCAACTGCAACTTATTGGAGCTGCCCCAGAAATAGAAGCCCTAGCCGAAACCGTAGAAGATAATGGGGGGGTCACTTTTGTTCCAGCCCTGGCTGGCTTAGGAGCTCCTTTTTGGGATCCAGACGCCACAGGAAGCATCATGGGTATTACACGTGGGACACAAAAAGGGCATATTGCTCGTGCCGCACTGGAAGCCATCGCATTGCGATCGAGAGAAATCATCGTTGAAATGCAAAAAGATGCTGGGGTCGAATTCCCCAGTCTTAAAGTCGATGGCGGAGCCAGCAACAACAATCTTTTGATGCAAATACAGGCCGATCTTCTAAACAAGCGGGTCATCCGCCCCAACACCACCGAAACAACCGCCCTAGGCGCAGCATTTTTTGCAGGTCTTGCCGTAGGGTTTTGGAAAGACGAAAACGAACTGAAATCGATCTGGAAAGAAGACCGCACCTTTACCCCAGACGCAGGAGCACAAACCCAGCATACTCTTAGACTATGGGAGCAACGCCTTCCAAAAGTTTTAAAAAACAATTAAAAATCAAACAACCATAAACTTTTACACTATGATGACACCTTTTATTGCTGAATTTATCGGCACAACCCTCTTGCTTCTCCTTGGATCAAGTGTGGTGGCGAATGTAAGTCTTAAAAACACCATAGGCGAAGGGCAAAGTCCATGGGTTTTGATCACAGCCTCTTGGGGCTTTGCTGTTTTTGTTGGCGCCTATGTCACTGGGCAATTTAGTGGTGCCCACCTCAACCCAGCGGTTACCCTTGGCTTAGCAATTATTGGAAAATTTTCTTGGAGTCTCGTTCCTACCTATTTTATGGCCCAACTCTTGGGTGCCATGATGGGCAGTTGGCTAACTTATATGCTCTATATCGATCATTATCGGATTACAACAGATGAAGACGTGGTGCGCAGTACTTTTTGTACGGGTCCAGCCATTCGAAATTATAAAAACAATTTCTTCAGTGAGTTTCTCGGGACCTTTATCTTGGTCTTTGGTATCTTTTTTATCGCTTCACCCAACATCGTGATTGAAGGGGCAGTGACCCAAAACTTTGGGATTGGTGCATTAGAATCGCTCCCAGTGGCAATTTTGGTCTGGGTCATTGGGATGGCACTTGGTGGCACAACGGGTTATGCCATCAATCCCACACGGGATTTTGGGCCCCGTTTAGTTTATCAGTTGTTGCCGAGAAAAAACAAGGCCGCCGACTGGGCCTACAGTTGGATTCCCGTATTGGGGCCACTGGCTGGAGGAGCCGTTGCTGGGGGGCTTTATATACTTTTAATGGGCTAGTTATTTGGCCACATTTACCGCTCGGGTTTCGCGAATCACCGTTACTTTTACCTGACCAGGATAGGTCATGTCCGTTTGGATTTTTTGTGAAATCTGAAAGGAGAGTTCCGCCGCATTGTTATCCGAAACTTTTTCGCTTTCAACAATGACACGCAGCTCCCGACCCGCTTGAATGGCATAAGCTTTGCTCACCCCACTAAAGTCATAGGCGATTTTCTCCAAATCTTTTAGACGTTGAATATAACTGTCGAGTACTTGACGTCTTGCGCCAGGACGAGCGCCAGAAATAGCGTCGCACACCTGAACAATAGGCGAGAGCAAGGTGGTCATTTCAATTTCGTCGTGGTGAGCGCCGATGGCGTTACAAACCTCGGCTTTTTCACCGTGCTTTTCCGCCCATTGCATCCCTAAAATTGCGTGCGGTACTTCTGTTTCTTCTTCTGGGACCTTCCCAATGTCATGGAGTAAGCCTGCTCGTTTGGCCAGCTTTGGATTAACCCCCAATTCTGAGGCCATTACACCACAAAGTTTCGCCACCTCGCGAGAGTGCTGTAATAAGTTTTGACCATAAGACGAACGGTATTTCATTCGTCCTACCATCTTGATCAATTCGGGACTTAAACCGTGAATTCCCAGATCAATGACAGTTCGTTTGCCCACCTCAATGATTTCATTTTCGATCTGTTTTGTGGTTTTCCTAACCACTTCTTCGATGCGCGCGGGGTGAATGCGTCCGTCGGTTACCAAGCGGTGTAAAGATAGGCGCGCAATCTCTCTGCGAACAGAGTCGAAACACGAAAGAATAATCGCTTCTGGGGTGTCGTCGACAATAATTTCTACTCCTGTCGCGGCTTCTATGGCTCTAATATTTCGTCCTTCACGCCCAATGATACGGCCTTTGACATCGTCGGAATCGATATTAAAAACCGAGACACAATTTTCCACGGCTTCCTCTGTTCCGATACGTTGGATGGTATTGATGATGATTTTTTTAGCTTCTTGTTCAGCCGAAAGTTTCGCTTCCTCTATCGATTTTTGGATAAACGACATGGCATCGGTCCGAGCAGAATCTTCCAAGGAGGCGATCAATTCTTTTTTTGCTTCTTCAGTACTTAAGCCCGAGACCACTTCGAGTTGTTCTTGATAGCGTTTTTCTGCTTTGTCCAACTCCGCTTTTTTACGGTCCATGTTTTGAATCCGCTGGTCGAGGTTGTTGCCCTTTTGCTCTAAGCGATCGTTGGCGTTTTTGGTGCGAGAAATTTCTTTGTTGAGCGTGCTTTCTTTTTCTCTCATTCTTTTTTCAACCTCGCTGATCTTTTTTTCGCGGTTAAAAATTTCTTTTTCGTGTTCCGATTTTAGCTCAATAAACCGTTCTTTGGCCTGAAGCATCTTGTCTTTTTTGATGCGATCCGACTCTTGATGGGCTTTTTTAATGATGCGTTTGGCTTGTTGCTCGCTTTTTTTAATGCGGCTATTGGATTGGCTTTGCTGCAAAATACGCATGGCGATTATCCCGAATAGGAGACCTCCAGCAGCTGCAGCCGCTATGATGATTGATGTTGTCATTTGTTTGTTTTTTTAACTAAAAAAAGCCTGCATCAGTTTAGGATTTGTATAAACTCCGTAATAACAGGATTGCGGCTAACCTATAGCTCAAGGATCTGCTCAGGGCAGCGTGCTTTCACCATAAGGACTCACCTCTTTTAAATAAAAGTTCGTTGAGTTTATCAAAAAAGTAAACCAATACAGGCAGTAAGTGTATCTCTTTATAAAGAACGCATCAGAAAGTTGCCATATGGTCCTCTATCATCGCGTTGAGCTGTTCTAGAGTGGCCTTATCTATAGCGGTACTTTCTTTTTCATTATTGCGGCGCTGCTCTAATTGTGTGGCATATTGCAAAGCACACATGGCCAAGACATCTTGCTTGTCGCGCACCGCGTAGTTTTGTTCCAACTGTTTAATCATTGCATCAATTTTTTTGGCCGAAGCACGAAGGGCTTCCTCCTGATCTGGAGCTACCGACAAGGGGTAAACCCGATCGGCGATAGTCAATTTTATTTTAAGCAATTCACTCATCTAATTATCCCAATTGAAGTAGGTGGTCCATACAGGCCTCTACTTGTTGAATGAGGGCATTAATTTTATTTTTGGTTGTTACATTACTATCGTTACTACCGAGTAAAGAATTTGCCATGGCTAATGAATCGTTATTGGCTTTCAGGGCATTGTTTTCTTCCTTTAACAGTTCAAGATGACGTTTGTTTTCATCGAGCTGTTCGCGAAGCGTCTCGAGGGCATAGTGGTTGTCTTTTAGCTTGTTTAGCAGCAACACGATGTTTTGTTCGAGGGTGGCAATACCTTGATTGGGTTCATTCATAGCGCCTTTTTTACTCCTATGCTCAAAGGTAGGAAATTTTCACTTAGGGCAATTGGCTTGTGCCAAGCATTTTATTTTTTTAACAGAATTTTTAACCCTGGGCAAAGGCCTCATTAAGCAATTCTAAAGCGCGCTGGGCCTCATGTTCGGGGACAAAAAAATAGTCATGAGCATAGGCGGCTACAACATTGCAGGGAATGGTATGCTGGGCCAGACAGTGACTCACCTTGGCGGTTAGACCCACCATAGACAGGGCAGTGGGCTGGCCTAACCATAGGGCACGACAGGCGAAAATAAAGGGAATGGCTTCAGCTTCGGCTTGTGTTCTTTCAAGAATATAGGATGTCTCGGTTGGGGCCTGAACACTGCAAAAAGGCACGACCCCCTCGGGACAGTGGGTGGTATAGACATAACAAGGAGCTAAAAGTGAAAAGCGCATAATTATTACAATATATATAATTAATAAATAGTACCTAAAAGCTAACGACCAAAGGCCGGTTTTAGTGAAAAAACTCCACTTTTTTTGAAACAATACTTTGATTTTTTTCCAAAGTAGAGCATCTTGAGGATAACCAAATCTTTACAGAGCATGAAATCGACCTACTGTTTTCTTGGACTCGTTTTAGCTACCCTTTGGGACGGGTAAGGCCAAAGCTCATCGAAACACGGCCCTTAAGCATTTACAAGCCACGACCCATCGGCCGCTTCGGCTCAAGGTCAAATCACATGGGATTGTTTTACTGATCGACCCCTGGCGAACAGACCCTAAAATACGCCCTAGGGGGGCAAAAACTCGGGGGTAATTCGTACTTTTAAATCCAAATTTATATCCATGGCAAAATCCGCTATTATTCTTTTGTGTGGCCTGATCACTAT
>JBMZTS010000072.1:0-7188 GCA_049623905.1 Flavobacteriaceae bacterium | reverse complement strand
GGAATTCCATCGTTTAAAACCGCCTATACTTCCTCACCATACACAAATCAGTCGGTGGAATCTATAGTCTCTATTGCCAACAGTATGGGATATGATACTTCTTTTTTCCATGGAGCTCCAAACGGCTCAATGGGCATGCTCGGGTTTTCAAAGGTTTTAGGGTTTAATCATTATTACGGTAAAGATGAATACAACAAGAACAGTGATTTTGACGGCTATTGGGGGATTTGGGATGAACCCTTTTTGGATTTTATGAAAAAAACCTTAGACACTACCCAAACACCCTTTTTTAGTACTGTTTTCACCGTTACTTCACATGAACCTTATATCATTCCTGAAAAACATAAAGGAAAATTTAAAAAAGGACACCTTCAAATGCACGAGTGTGTAGGCTATACTGACTTCGCCTTAAGACAATTCTTTGCGGCAGCCAAAGATACGCCTTGGTTTGAAAACACCATTTTTATTTTTACTGCAGATCACAGTAACCAAAGTTACTATCCGTTTTATCAAAAAGCAATTAATCGGTTTGCCAACCCACTGATGATCTACTCTCCTAAAGAAGATTTTGTCGGTGTCAACGATCAATTGGGCCAACACATCGATATCTACCCCACTATCGTTGATTTGATCGGTTATAAAAAATCGTTTAGAAGTTGGGGACAGAGTTTAATTTCAGCGCCAGTACAGAAACCTTATGTGATCAATTTCTTTGGAAGTGAAAGTTATTTTTACATGGACAATGAATACATCTGTGTTTCAAACGGTGAAAAAGCTACTGGTTTTTATCTTGCGTCTGACAAAGGCCTAGAGAACAACCTCATCGACAACCCAAGTCCCGAAATGAAAGCGCTTGAAACAAGTCTTCACATGCATATTCAAGACTACATGAATAGAATTGTCAATGAAGAACTCAGTCCTATAGAAAAATAGAATGGAAAGGAGTTTTTATTTTATTCTGAACCCCTATACAAAACGAAAAAGTAATGCTATCATTGAAACAATTAACACTTTCTTCAATGATAGACCACATAGATTTTGCATCTCTATTTGGGAAGATCATATAACGGTTGCAGAGTTGGTCACAATAGCCAAAGCAAAAGGCTATACTTCTATTGTGGCCTGTGGTGGTGATGGAACGGTTAGAGAGGTAGGGAAATCCTTGGTGGACTCGGACCACACACTGGGAATAATCCCTTTAGGATCAGGAAACGGAATTGCCAATCACTTCAATATTCCCAAAAAGATCAACAAGGCACTGGCTATACTCATTGATGGAAAATGCAGAAAAATGGATGTTGGTAGAGCGCATGACTTCTATTTTTTTGGCAATATCGGATTTGGAATAGAGGCCGAATTCATCAGGGCATATCAGCAAAATAAAAAACATGGGCTCATTGGCTATTTCATCGCCGCAATAAAAGCTTTTTACAGCTTCAAATACGAGGATTATTTGATTGCTAATAGCCAAGGAAAGTCGATTGAAACAAGGCATACTCCCTTTCTTTTGTTGCTATCTAATACGAATGAACAAGGTTATGGCATAAGTTTAACGCCTAGAGCCAATAGCAGTGATGGGCTTTTAGACTTAATAGAAATACCCCAGCAAAACCGTCTCATACAAATTGGGCTGATTCTTTATTCCCTTCTCTTTAAGCAACCTTTAAAAACAACTAGAATTTTCCGAAAGCAGGTGTCACAAATAACACTTTCAAAAGAAAAATTGCCCTTTAATTTTCAACTAGATGGTGAAGCACTCTCAATTGATCAGTCGATTTTAGAAATTAAATTGCTCAAAAAAGCATTAACGGTACTTACCCCTTAAAGAGGTCATCTAGGGCATCTCCCATGCCAGTCAATAATTCAAAGGGATTGGCTCCTTCTTTCTCCAAAGCAGTAAAAAATGTGTTATTAATGGTTTTAACCACCTCATGATTGAAAATGTGGTGGTTTAAAGTGTGTTGGGCCAAACGCCTGTACCAAGACTTTTGCTGATCGAAGCGCTGATTTTTAAACCCTTGCGTAGATTTCAAGTGCTTTTGATGCTCTTCAATGGTCTTCCACAAAGTAGAAATCCCTTTATTTTCTGTAGCTGAACAGGTTAAAACCTGTCTTTCCCATCCTTGGTGTTTTGAAGGAAATAAATGCAGTGATTTTTTTAAATTGGCCGCTTCTTGTTCGGCTTGTTTTTCTAATCCCGTGTCGGCTTTGTTCATCACAAGAATATCAATGTGTTCTAAAACCCCTCGCTTGATGGCTTGAATATCGTCTCCTGCACCCACGATTTGCAATAAAATAAAGACATCGGTCAATTGGTTTACCGCCGTTTCAGACTGCCCAACACCAACGGTTTCCAATAGTATTACTTCATACCCTGCCGCTTCGCAAAGTAAAATAGTTTCGTAAGAAAATTCACCCACCCCACCAAGGGTAGTGTTGGATGGTGAAGGCCGAATAAAGGCTTCTTGTGACTGGCTTAACTGTTCCATTCGGGTCTTATCGCCTAAAATACTGCCTTTATTTTGCTGGCTACTAGGATCAACCGCCAGAACTGCAACTTTTTTATGATGGTTGCGGATTATGTTAAGGCCTAAAGCTTCTATCAACGTGCTTTTTCCAGCTCCTGGAATACCACTAACACCAATTCTTATCGCATTACCTGTTGAAGGGAGAAGAGCTTCTAAAAGAGCTAAACTAGCCTTTCTGTGGACAGGTAAAGAACTCTCGCAAAGGGTGATCCCACGGCTAAGTGCTGCCCTATCTCCCAGTAAAATCGCTGTTTTAAGCTGATCAATATCAATGGCTATTTGACTCATTGCACTTTAATTTGCTGACAAATTTCTACCAAAACACCCTGTGTTGTTTTTGGATGAAAAAAAGCAACTAATTTATTGTCCGCACCAGGGAAAGGATGTTCTTGAAGGGGTGTAAATCCTTCCTTTCTTAAACGTTCCATTTCGAGAACGATATCTTCTACTTCAAATGCAATATGATGAATACCCTCACCCTTACGTTGAAGAAATTGCGCAATGGTACTGGTATTTGACGTGGCCGCGAGTAACTCAATTTTCTGATCCTTCAACTTAAAAAAGGCCGTCTTTACTTTCTGAGATTCCACTTCTTCTATTTTATAGCAAGTGGTATTGAGTAAAGCAGTAAACGTGGAAATAGAGTCCTCTAAATTATTAACAGCAATCCCAATATGATCAATTTGTTTCATACAACTGTCTCATTCTAATGAGTAAGATACAATAAATTAAAAATAGTTACGTAGAAGGGAATACCTCCTTTTGAACGAAAATATCGCCTAAGTAAAAGAAACATTTTTACTTATTTAAAAACATTTTATAAAAAAATCTTATCTTTACTATAATGAAAAAGATACCAACAATCGGGAGGATTGAAAAACTTCTTACCTACACACGACAAACAAAGTATGGGTTAAGTAAAGAGTTAGGATTTCAAAATGGGAGTGTTTTTAATAATATCATTTCTGGTCGTAATGGAATATCAACCCGACTTGCCAAAAGAATCAACAACTGCTACCCTGAAATTAATTACGAATGGCTAATAAACGGAACGGGGGAAATGATCATTGCTGATTCAAATAAAAAAGAAGGCGATGACATACAATCAGATAGAGTGGAACAACTGGAGTCTATCATTAAAGGATTAGACGCACGAATCCAATTACTTGAAAACAAACTCAAAGAACTTTCCTAATCAAAAAAACCTCACTTATAAAGTGAGGTCTAAATAGTGACCCAGAGAGGATTCGAACCCCTAACCCTCAGAGCCGAAATCTGATATTCTATCCAGTTGAACTACTGGGCCATGGTGGTTGTTAAAACCTGCTGTAAATGTAGAACTATCTTGTGCTAAAACAAAATTATGTTGTCGCAATAAAGAAATCTCTGAAAGCATAAGAATAAATAATCATTTGCGTAGTTTCGTAGAGGTCTTAAGCTAAATAGGCATGAGTAAATTGTTGTTTTTTCGCCACGGACAGGCCTCTTTTGGCACTTCCAATTACGATATGCTTTCAAATAAAGGAGGGGAGCAATCGCGTCTTTTAGGAGAGTATCTCATCGCTCAATCGCTGAAGTTCGATAAAATATATGTTGGTCCTTTGGAACGTCAAAAAAACACTTTTAAAATGGTAGAAGAGGTCTACAGAAAAGAAAACATGACCATACCCCAACCCATAGAAATAAGTGGTCTAGCCGAACACCACGGGATTGAAGCAATGAAAATCGCATTGCCAAAACTAGAAAAAGAAAATCCCTACCTTAAGTCTCTGTCTAAAGCGACCCTAAAAAACCCAGAGTTAAGATTGAGAAATAAGATGTTGGCTTTTCAGTATTTTTTGGGAGAATGGGCGGAAGGAAAGATATCAATTCCTGAGATACAGAACTGGAAATCTTTTAGAAAAGAAGTGAAAAAGGGATTAAATCAAATATTATCTTCGGTTGGTAGTGGTCAAACCATCGGCGTCTTTAGTTCAGGAGGAACCATTAGTGCGATCACAGCCGAATGCCTTGGCTTAGCTTCTGAAAAGGCCGTTGCAGAGCTTAATTTTTCCATACGGAACACTTCCTTTAGCACTTTTTTGCATACCGAGAATAAGTTCAATCTACTCGCTTTCAACGAAATTCCTCACCTTAAGAAAGAAATGATCACCTTTATATAACTAAATAATGATTAAAAAACCTATCTCATGAAAGCAATTGTTTGTGAAAAATATGGCCCTCCGTCAGAGTTAAAATTAAAAGACCTTCCAGAATTACATGCCGCTGAAAAACAAGTTGTCATCCGTGTGAAAGCCTGTAGCTTAAATTTTCCTGACACCCTCATTATTCAAGGAAAATATCAATATAAACCTGAATTACCTTTTACGCCAGGAAGTGATATTGCTGGTGTTGTTAAGGAGATTGGACCAGGAGTCAAACATCTTAAAATTGGAGATGAAGTATTTGGATTTGTTCCACACGGGGGCTTTGCAGAAGAAGTCATTGCCCCAGCTAAAAATGTATTTCCCAAGCCCCCGAAAATGGACAACGCCACCGCTGCTTCATTTTTAATGGCCTATGGAACTTCCTATCACGCATTAAAGAACAGAGCACAACTAAAAGCAGGAGAGACCCTTGTCGTTTTAGGGGCCTCTGGAGGTGTGGGCTTGGCTGCAGTTGAACTTGGAAAATTAATGGGTGCACGCGTAATTGCCTGTGCCTCGACAGATGAAAAAGTTGCATTTTGCAAAAGCTATGGTGCCGATGAAGGTATCAATTATTCAACTGAAGATTTAAAACTACGGATCAAAGAATTAACCCAAGGTCAAGGGGCTGATGTGATTTACGATCCCATAGGCGACAAATTTTCGGAACCCGCATTACGCGCTATCGCTTGGGAAGGACGTTTTTTAGTCGTTGGTTTTGCCGCGGGTGAAATCGCGAAAATCCCTCTTAACCTAGCTCTGTTGAAAGGGTGTCAAATTGTTGGTGTCTTTTGGGGGTCGTGGGCCATGCAGTTTCCAGATCAAAACATGGCAAACACTATGACACTCGTCAATTGGCATGCCGAAGGGAAACTACAACCACATATTCATGCGCAATATATGCTTGATCAAGCTCAACTAGCGATGGAAGAAATGATGAACCGTAAGGTTCGTGGAAAAATTGTCATCGACTGTAGCTAAAAGAAGCTCATCAAGACAGCTTTGCCTTTACAATTGTAGAAATAGTTTTGCCATCGGCCTTTCCAGCCATTTGCTGAGAGGCCATGCCCATCACCTTTCCCATATCTTTCATCCCTGAAGCACCGATTTGCGAAATAATCGCAGTCACAACAGAGGTGATTTCGGCTTCCGATAGTTGTTCTGGCAAAAAAGAAGAAATAATCTCGGCTTGTGCTTCCTCTGGCTCGGCCAAATCAATTCGGTTTTGATCGCGAAAAATATGGGCACTGTCTTTGCGTTGTTTGACTAATTTTTGAACCAGTTTGATTTCTTGCTCCTCGGAAAGGGTGTTACTTGCAGACGAAGACGTTTGCTCGAGGATTACGGCCGACTTTATGGCGCGCAGAGCTTCTAGTTTTAAACTATCCTTGGCGCGCATGGCGTTTTTTATTTCATCCGTTAAATTGGAAAGTATGCTCATAATTAATCTACATTATCGTGTAAAAAAGAGTTGTTTGATCGGAGCTGAATATCGTCATTACTGTCATTGTCTAAAGTAAATGTCGAGGGTGAATCTTGCTCTGAAGGGGCATCTAATTCAAAACCTAAGCGCTTGTAAGCTGGCTGACGCTCCATCTCCTCAATACGATTTAAATTGTTTTTAAACGTGTAATTAAATTGCTTCAATTGCTCCTTGCGTTTTTCATTTTGCTGCTTAATACTCTCGCGGATAGATTGATCAAAAGGACTTCCTTCAGCCGCAGTATTTACTTTGTCCTCTTTTAATTCTGAAGTACTTTCTGTAACGATTTTTAATTCCATCGCTTCTTCGGCCATGGTCTCCTGTGATTTATTCAAAATCGCTTCTTGAGTATCGAGCTGAAAGACCGTAGGTTCATTTATATCCTCTGATTCAAGACTGACTTCCTTTTTTTCTTCAAAAACCTCTGAGGGCAAAGGCAGCTCAAATTCAAATTCAATCTGTTTTTGATTTTCTGCCGCAATCAATTCGTGATCAATAACCTCGATTGAATCAATTCTAGAGGGGATCTCGTTAAATATAAATTCATCATCAGTAACTCCTGTCTCAACAGAAGTTCTTTCTTGTTCAAGTGGTTCAATCTCTACCGTTTGTGCAATCACATCAATTTCGGCAATTAAATCCGAGGTGGCTATTAGAGGGTTTTCTTCTTCATCTAAAAGCGTCTCAGAAGGTGAGTCAACAGATGGTAAAGTGGCAGAGACCAATTCATAATCTATCGCGATATTATTTATCTCTACCTCAGAAGAAACTAAATCGTCTAGAGCTTCTTCCTTTTTGAGTGTAAATGTCTCTTCACTGAGCTCTTCTTCATCTTCTAAGGTATATTTGACTACTGGGGCACTCGTTGACGGCTCAACAGGCTGTTGAAAAATATTTTGCGAATTCTTTTCCTCTGTTAAATCGTGTACTAAGGGTTGCTCATCCTCTAGGGTATGAATGATTTTTCTAGCCTCGGTATTGACGATGTCAT
>JBMZTS010000071.1:0-7300 GCA_049623905.1 Flavobacteriaceae bacterium | reverse complement strand
CTGACTACAGATCATGGAACCATTAACGTTAAGACAGCTGTAGAGCTCATCGGGGACCGTGAGACAAGTTCAAACCTTCGCTACAAAACGGGTAAAAACTTAAAATACCCTTTTAAAAAAGTGTTGGAAGTGACGCAACCAGAGCGCTTCAAATTACCAAAACTCGGATTAAATAGTCAATATGTTTTTGCAAAAGAGGCCCATTACTTTGTTTATCCCAAAAATTACCATCATTACGCCTCTCTGTTTCAAAATACTTACCAACATGGAGGTATTTCTATGGAAGAAATGTTAATTCCTTTTGTATTTTTGACCCCGAAATAAATCAGGTGCTGAACAAACAATATACCATAGACGAGATAGATTCGCTTGCCGAAGAATTACTGCCTTTACTTAAAATGAAAGTCGTGTTACTCCAAGGCGAAATGGGGGTGGGAAAAACCACTTTGATAAAAGCCCTGTGTAAAGCGCTAAAGGTTGAAGACAAGGTAAGCAGTCCAACCTTTTCATTGATCAATGAATATGAAAATACCCAAGGGGAAATCATTTATCATTTTGATTGCTATCGCTTGGAAACTGCGGAAGAAGCTCTCGATTTTGGTGCAGAAGAATATCTTTATTCAGGGCACCTTTGTTTGATTGAATGGCCGGAAAATATCGCTCCACTGATTCCCGACGAGCATCAGTGCATACGATTAGAAAAAATCAACCCTAAAACACGTCAACTCACATTACTATAACTATGAACTTTTTATATCGCTTAGGGTATTATTTAGGGGGCTTTTCGGTGGGACTAGTGTTACTCTTTTTTATTTTTAACGGCAAGAGAACGCAATGTCATTATGGCCCTCAGGATCGAGTCATTGATAATTTGTCCAACAAAGTATGGGGCGCTAGAGCTTCAGTGCAATCTAGTATTGCTCTAGACAGCGTTTCAATTGCCCGTCTTCTAAAGGGTGCAAAGGTTGATTTTTCAAAGAGTGACACACGACTCGATAGTTGTAAGATATATGTTTTAAATAGTGTTAAAGCAAATCAAAACATTCAATTGAAAGTCGAGAATTGTACGAAAAAAGTCACCGTACTTTCGGTTAAGCCTCTTAACTAAGTTTACGGCGGTTTCTTTCTTTCTTTAACAACTCGAGTTCCCGAACAGTTTGACCAGCGACAGAGGTGTTCTCCTCTGCCCTTCTAATCAAGTAAGGTAGAACGTCCTTAACTGGGCCAAAGGGCAAATATTTAGAAACCATATAACCTTCTTTAGCCAGATTAAAGCTGATATGATCGCTCATTCCGTAGAGTTGACCAAACCAAATATGGGGATGTGCTTTGTCTAGGCCAGCATTTGCAAGAGCCTTAATAATGGCATAAGAGCTTTCCTCGTTGTGACTTCCAAAATAAAGCCCAAAATGATCAATGTTTTTTAAGATAAATTCCCATCCGGCATTAAAATTATCGTCAGTTGCACGCTTTCCATCACAAATCGGATCGTCATATCCCATACGCTGAGCACGTGCACTTTCTTTTTCCATATAGGCCCCTCTAACAAGCTTTACCCCTGCAATAAATCCGTTTTCTAAGGCCAATGTATTTAAATGCTCTAAATAGCTGAGTTTGTCCTTTAAATACATTTGAGCTGTTGTATGAATACGCGGTACGGTTTTATTGAAGCGTTCCATCATTTCCTCAACCAAGAGGTTAATCGCTGGTTGAAGCCAGCTTTCTTCAGCATCGATAAGCAGTTTCATCTGATGTGACTCGGCCACTTCACCACACGTGAAAAAACGGTCTCTTACACGCTTCCAGGCTTCATTTTCCTCGCTAGTCAAAGCTTGATTACTACTTATTTTTTCATAAAGTTCTGGACACCCGAATCCTGTTGGCTTAAAAACGGTAAAGGGTATGTACGGAGATTTGGCCGACAGTTTGATTGTTGCGATAATATTTTCTAAGCAAGCATCGAAGCTGATTTCTGCCTTGGCCCCTTCAACAGAATAATCGAGAACAGAAAAGACTTTTTGCTTAGCGAGTTTATCTACTACGGTTAAAGACTCTTCAGCGGATATCCCTGAACAAAAGTGGTCAAAAACAGTCGCGCGAATCAGCCCTTCAATTGGCAAACCCGATTTAAGAGCAAATTGTGCCATGTGGTTGCCGATACGGACCAAAGGTTCGTTAGCAATTAAACGAAAAAGAAAATAAGCACGCTCCAATGCTACATCGGTTTTAGAAGCAAAGGCAACGGCTGTATTTTCAAATAATTTCATTCCATCTGTTTAAAACAAAAATCGAAAAAATAAGGAGAAAAAAAAAGCAGCCCTTTAAAAAAAGAACTGCCTCTTCATAAATAAATATAGTGTTTTATTTATTTGAGGCATTACAAACATAGCTCTTTTTTTTAGTTTAAAAAATGTATTTTTGTTAAAATTTATGAAGACACTTCAAGCACACGATCACAGTATTTTTTTTGCCGATGACGACAAGCATTTTTTCAGCGCAATTGTCAATAAAAAACCCTATTCTAAGTTCTTTGTTTTAGTAGACACCAACACCGAACAGGCCTGTTTACCTCATTTTTTAAAACATTACGATTTGCCTAAAGACATTGAGGTAATTTGTTTTGATGCTGGGGAGGAAAACAAGCATATCGAAACATGTTCTGGAGTCTGGGAAACCCTTTCAGAACGAGGAGCAGATCGAAAAAGTTTGCTCATAAATCTTGGCGGAGGAGTTGTAACTGATTTAGGGGGATTTGTTGCCGCAACATTTAAAAGAGGAATCGATTTTGTTAATATTCCCACTTCACTCCTAGCCATGGTTGATGCCTCTGTTGGAGGGAAAACAGGCGTCGATCTTGGGCCATTAAAAAATCAGGTCGGGTTAATCACTAATCCCGTCGCTGTAATTATTGATTCTCTCTTTTTAGACACACTTCCACCACAGGAATACAGAAGCGGATATGCCGAAATGCTTAAACACGGCTTGATTCATGATAAAGCTTACTGGCAAACCCTGTCTAATTATACACAAATCAGCACAGATTCTATTGCCCAATTCATCTGGCATTCGGTAAACATTAAACTGGGGGTTGTCTCAGAAGACCCGCATGAAATGGGTTTACGTAAAATTTTAAACTATGGCCACACGCTTGGCCACGCAATCGAGTCCTATTTTTTAACTAACAAAGACAAAACCACTTTACTGCATGGGGAAGCAATCGCCATTGGAATGGTTTTAGAAGCGTATTTGTCTTTGAAACTTTTAGATTTTCCCCAAAAGGAATGTCGTGAGATTAAAACTGTATTTCTAAGTATATATCCCAAAGTAGTTTTTACCCCTGATGATTTGAAAGCGATTATCAAACTTTTAATTTTTGATAAAAAGAACAGTCACGGTAAAATCTTATTTTCCCTATTAAAAAGCATAGGCACACCACAGTGGGATATTGAAGCCTCGGAAGAACTTCTTTTTAAGGCTTTTGAGTTTTATCAAGCGGATTAGGCTGAATTACGACTCGCGTTGATGTTGCCAAATAGAGAGCGGGTGACCAGTCTTTCATAAACCGAATACAACGGACTCCCCTCTTTACCTGTTTTGATTAAATCTTGAATCTTCATCAAACCAAATTGCTGAATGGTCAGCAATGGTAAAACAATTTCCTCCCGTAAATCAATTGATTTTTTCCCTGCGGGTTGATCTTGCATCAGTGTTTTAAATCCTGTTAGCTTCAAAATCAAACGCTTACTCAGTGTGTATTCAGCATAAATGATTTTCCAAAATTCGCCATAGACGGGATCATTTTCCATATAGGCCGTTAAGCCAAAGAAAGACTTAGAGAGACTCATCATACTATTGGCAATGAGTGTTTTAAAGAAAGGAGAATTATTGTAAAGGTGCACCACTTGATCAAAATTACCGGCATCTTCATATTGCTTCAAGGCCGTCCCCACCCCAAAGAATCCTGGTACGTTTTGTTTGGACTGACTCCAAGAGCCCACAAAAGGAATGGCTCTTAAATCGGAAAAATTCAGTTCTTTTGAATTTCCCCGTTTTGAAGGGCGGCTTCCTATGTTTGTTTTTGCATAATATTTGAGGGTGCTCATTTTTTCTAAATAGGGCACAAACTGCGGATGTGCTTTAAAATCCTGGTAGGCCGTATAGCTCACTTCTGCAAGTTGTTCGAGTGTCTGACGGTCGGTGTCGCTGAGAATGGTGGCTTGATCGCGAAGAACCTGATTTTCTATTCCTGAACTCAAGAGTTGTTCCAGATTAAACTGGCTCGAGTCGGTGGTACCAAAATTGGAACTAATGGTTTGCCCTTGGATGGTGATTTGTAAATCATTGGCGCTAATTTTTTCCCCTAGAGAAGCATAGAATTGGTGGGTGTTTCCTCCACCACGTGCTGGAGGTCCGCCTCTCCCATCAAAAAAGGCCACTTCAATATCAAAGGAATTAGAGACTTCTGAAAGCATCTCTTTCGCTTTGTAGATACTCCAATTGGCCATAATGTATCCGCCGTCTTTAGTACCGTCGGAAAAACCAAGCATCACGGTTTGCTTGTTTTGACGCTTTTCGAGATGATTGCGATAGGTCGTATTGCGGTATAGCTCACGCATTATGCCTTCAGATTCACGGAGGTCATCAACGGTTTCAAATAAAGGAATAATATCTACTGTTGGTTCATCCCATTGGCATAAGCGGTGGAGTGCAAATAATTGAAGAATGCTTTCTAGGCTCCCACAATTGGATATTATATATCGATTACAAGCGCGTTCACCGTTTTGTTGCTGAATTGCTTTCATGGCGTAAATAGACCCCAAGGTGTGTTTGGTAATTTCGTCCTCAAACAATTCTACAGGAACCGCTCCTTTGAGATTTGGTAGAACGGCAAGGCGTTCATCGAGCGAAAGACTGCCGAAATTTTCAGGGAGATTTTCAGCATACTTTTGGATGGCGGGATGAGAGACAATAGTGTCAAAAACCTTCTGGTGAATTCGAGCATCTTGGCGAATGTCTAGAGAGGCAAAATGATACCCAAAAAGCTTAACTTTATTTGTTAAATCGACAATTTCATCTAAATAAATGCCATTGTGTTTATCAATTAAAATCGCTTGGATTTGTTCTAATTCTTCTGTCAAATGCGTAAGACTGATTTGTTCTCCTTGTTCAGGATAAAGCAATGTGGAGTACATCCCCTCTTCGAGCGCATTGATTTTTTCATCAACAAGATCAAAAGTTATTTTGCGCTTTAAACGTCTTAAATCTCTGTAATAATTTCGCTGAATAGAGTATTTCAATCGATTGGCCGTCTCAAGAGAAGTTTCTGGTGTAACAAATGGATTACCGTCTCTGTCTCCTCCAGGCCAAAAGCCAAAATTAAACAAAGTGTTGTCAATAGATTCGCCCTCAAAAACATGTTGCTGCAAGTAATTGTATATGCGGCTAGCAGAATGATAAAAAACATTTTCTAGATACCACAGTAAGCTGACGGCCTCGTCTAGGGGAGTTGGTTTTTCTTTTTTGAAAAACCGTGTTCTCCCCAATTGGGTAAGCAAAAGTTTAATACTGTTAAGGTCACCTTGTTTAATCGCTAAAGACAGGTCATTGATGATGCCCAAAACTGATCCGGGATAAAATTGTGTTGGATGGGCTGTTAAAACCACCCGAACATTAAAGCGGTTGAGATAATCCTTGAGAGCTTGTGTTTTTCCGCGAGAAACGGTTTCTTCTTTAATGTAACGGAGGGTTCCACGACCATGCATGTTGTTGACCTCTGCAAAACCTGCATCTTCTATCGCATCAAATAATACAACCTGACGCTCGATATATTGGATAAAACTAAAAAGCAGATCGTGCATCCGCTTTTCGGGCATCTCTTTCCCGTAGATTTCAAAAAAACTATGAATAATTTCGACAGGAGATTTTTTTTGCTGAAACCCTATTTTACAGTGATGCGAAAACAAGGGCAATAGAATAGACGATTGGGCTATTGCATCAAATGGAAGGGTTAAAAAAAGACTATTATAGATTTCAAACTTAGAGAGAACATTATCATTGAAACGTTCCAATTTCGTTTTTCGAGCCATGTTTTTTTTAGAGGTTATAAATCGTTAAAAATACTGTGCATTAAGCGCTTTTTATCATTGATGCTTTCTTCAAGAGAAATCATGGTTTCAGTTCTTGAAATGCCAGGGATATCATCGATATTGAAAATGAGCTCCTTGGCGTGTTTTGTGTCACGCGCTCTGACCTTACAATAGATGTTAAATTTCCCGGTAGTAATATGGGCTACTGTAACATAAGGAATAGCTTCAAGATTTTTTAAGACCTGTTGTGTTGTATTGTTTTTCTCTAGATAGATACCGATATAAGCAATAAAGGAATACCCCAATTTTTCATAGTCGAGATTTAATGAGGATCCTTTAATGATTCCAGCATCTTCCATTTTTTTAACCCGAACGTGTACTGTTCCTGCAGAAATCAATAAACGTTTAGAAATATCTGTAAATGGCACGCGGGTATTATCAATAAGAATATCCAAGATTTGATGATCTATGTCATCGAGTTTGATTTTTGTCATAGCATTATTTTTCTTTACATTTTTGACAAAAATACATCAACTTTATTAAATTATAGTCAATAATTTTAACTGTTTAAGGATGTCATCCGCAGAATCATCAATAGCGAAAGCGATCTTTTGTTGGCTTTTCGTCAATTTAATTTGGCGCAATCCTTTCAAATTCATTGTCTTATCAACTATTTCTGGAATAAAAGCAATCTCACCGTCAATAAGCTGCTCTTTGTATTGCACAAAAAGACGAGAATTTGTTATATTCAGCTTGTTTACAATTGTAACATTCTGTATTTCTAAATCACGTAAACGACTTTCGTTTTCGGGGATGACCGAATAATCGTGAGTGGTGTATTGATTAAAATCACTGGTGGTGATTGACCTTAGTGCAATTTTTAGGGATTTGAAATAAAGCTCCCTAGTGTTAAGGCGAAGATAATCGTCTGGATAATGACCACCCTCAAATAAAACTGTAGGGACGCCACGGGCAGTAAAATAATCTCCCGTACAATTGAGATTGAATTGATCGTCATAGCGACCTATCCCCCATTCAGATGCGTGCTTGTGTTCGGCATAAATGTTGGCAATGATCTGCATGGCAATTTTTCGTGCTTTAGTGACCGATCGTTCGGTGTCGGCAGCAGGAGCAAGGAACGATAAGGTCGCTGGTACTGGGGGCTCACCGACAGAGAAAATGGTTCTTTGCTCGTGAAGGTTAAAACAAAAATC
>JBMZTS010000070.1:0-7395 GCA_049623905.1 Flavobacteriaceae bacterium | reverse complement strand
ATCTTCTGCCTTTTTCTTTTTGACAAACACAGGGTTGGCCACCGAGGCAAACAAATCATTGATCGCCGCAGATTCTTCTTCTAGCGGAAGCTCTGTGACAAGTTCGTTGATCGTTTCCATCAAAGGGGGAACCTCTTGACTGGCCTGATGGTCAGAAACCTCGTGGCTTTCTTGGTGTTCTAAGACGACTAATTGTTTGTATAACTCCTGAACTCTTTCAAGAAGGTCTTGTGTGTTGAGCGATTCGCCTTGAGCTAAAATTTGGTTGGCCAGTCGAATTAATTCTTTTTTAACGGGATTAATCATGGAACGATTCTTAAGAACAAATTGTTTTGATACCTTTGTCATTAGGGTGACGAAAAATACTATCACCGTGAAATTACAAAAATGTTTTTAGAAAATACGGTAAATCAAAATGAACAATTCGGCTGGATCGAGGTCATTTGTGGTTCCATGTTTTCGGGAAAGACAGAGGAATTGATTCGTCGGTTAAAACGGGCCCAAATTGCCAAACAACGCGTTGAAATCTTTAAGCCACGTATTGACAACCGCTATGACGATGAATTGGTGACCTCGCACGATCAAAATCAAATTCGTTCAACTCCAGTACCCGCGGCGGCCAATATTCCTCTTCTGATTAATGAGTGTGATGTTGTGGGCATTGATGAAGCGCAATTTTTTGACGACGAAATCGTTCAAGTATGCAACGCCTTGGCCAACAGAGGTCTGCGCGTTATTGTTGCAGGATTAGATATGGATTTTAAAGGCAATCCTTTTGGTCCCATGCCTGCCCTAATGGCAACTGCAGAATATGTCACCAAAGTTCATGCTGTTTGCACCAGAACAGGAAATTTAGCGCAGTATAGCTTTCGCAAATCTCACGACGACTCTCTGGTGGTTTTAGGCGAAAAAGAAGTCTATGAACCTCTGAGTCGCGCTGCTTTTTTTAATGAAAATCAGAAAAAAAAAGGCGATCGTTCCGCCCCAATAAAAAAGAAAAAACCGTGACTCAACTTAAAATCGATTTAGGTCGTCTTCACCATAATTTTACGACGATTAAAAAAAGGCTAAAGGCGAAAACAAAAATCATTGCTGTAGTTAAGGCAAATGCCTATGGGCTTGGCGCTGTTGCTATTGCTAAACAGCTCGAAGCATTAAAGGTCGATTGGTTAGCAGTTGCTTATGCTCACGAAGGCATTGAACTAAGACAAGCTGGAATTAAGTCGCCTATTTTAGTTTTTTATCCGCAGTTAGAACATTTCGATCGTCTTGTTGACTACCAGCTCGAACCATCCCTATACTCTCCTTCTGTGCTTCAAGGGTTTTCAAAAACCCTAAAAAAAAAGAAGGTAGACAATTATCCGATTCACCTAAAGTGTAATACGGGGCTTAATCGCATTGGCTTATCCACCAACGAGCTCACCTCTTTTTTAGAGGTGAAAAACAACTTCCCCTTCAGCATTAAAAGCGTTTATTCACATCTTGGTGCTTCCGAAAATGAATCCCCAAACGCCTATACTCAAGGCCAAATAGACTGTTTTCTAGAAATGAAAGCAGCCGTGGTAACGGCTTTCCAAACACCTCCGCTTTTTCATCTGTTAAACACTTCCGGAATCTTTAATTATCCCGAACATCAGATGGATGTTGTCCGAACGGGTATTGGTCTTTATGGCTTTGCTAATCGTTCAGAATGGGATGAGTCCCTTCAGCCCATTGCGGAACTCAGCGCTCCGATTGTTCAAATTCACACCGTCAAAAAAGGGGAGAGTGTAGGGTACAACCTCGGGTGGACGGCAAAGAAAGAAAGCCGAGTCGCCGTTTTACCCCTTGGCCATGCCGATGGAATTAGTCGACGCTTTGGAAAAGAGGTTGGTGCTGTTTGGATTAATGGGGAAAAAGCACCGATCGTAGGAAATGTCTGTATGGATATGCTCATGATCGATGTGTCTTCTATTGCTTGTTCTGTGAATGATCGGGCAATTGTCTTCAACGCTCTTTATCCTGTAAGTGATTTTGCACAACAGGCTGGAACTATTTCTTATGAATTGTTAGCCGCTCTTTCCCCGAGAATTAAAAGAAGTTACCGCCGGTTGTTATAAATGCAACTTTTTGTTTTTATTTTATTTGTTTCTGTTCTCTGCTTGTAGGCAGTCGGATTTATCCCTACTTTTGCCTGAAAATTACTCAGGATGAAAATTGCAGTTGTTGGTGCTACAGGAATGGTTGGGCAAGTGATGTTGAAGGTCTTGGCAGAACGAAACTTTCCGATAAGCGAATTAATCCCTGTGGCCTCCGAAAGATCTGTGGGGAAACAGGTTGAATATCAAGGAAAAAATTATACTGTTGTCGGTTTACAGACGGCTGTTGAACAAGCACCAGACATCGCCTTGTTTTCGGCCGGAGGGGAAACGTCTCTTCGCTGGGCGCCAAAATTTGCTGCCGCTGGAACAACGGTGATCGACAATTCTTCTGCTTGGCGCATGGATGCGGAAAAAAAATTGATTGTCCCTGAGATTAATGCTAATCTGCTGACCTCAAAGGATAAGATTATTGCCAATCCAAACTGCTCTACAATTCAGATGCTTGTAGCCTTGGCTCCCCTTCAAAAGCACCTTGGTATTAAGCGCATCGTTATCTCAACCTATCAGTCTATTACAGGAACTGGTGTTGCGGCTGTACAGCAATTAGAAAACGAATACAGCCAAACCAAAGGCGAGATGGCCTATCCTTATCCTATTCATAGAAATGCCCTTCCGCATTGCGATGTTTTTCAAGAAAACGGCTACACAAAAGAGGAAATGAAATTGGTTAAAGAAACCCATAAAATCCTTGGGGATGAACATATTGGGATTACTGCTACAGCCGTTCGTATTCCCGTTGTGGGAGGACACAGCGAATCGGTCAATATTGAACTCAAGGCCAAAACAACCGTTGGCGAAATCCAAGCTTTGCTTCACCAAAGTCCTGGGGTTGTGGTTCAAGACAATCCTGACACAAACACGTATCCGATGCCCATCTATGCTGAAGGGAAAGATGCTGTTTTTGTGGGAAGAATCCGACAAGACTTTTCTCAAGAGAACACATTTAACCTTTGGATTGTCTCGGATAATCTGCGAAAAGGCGCTGCAACGAACACAATACAAATTGCCGAATATTTAGTGGAAAATGATCTTTTAAAATAACCGTGTTTTTCAACACAAACGCCTCTAACTTGAAACAAAAAAACCGCCCGTGGGCGGTTTTTTATTTAGTCTTCCATAACAAAGGTTTCCATAAACTTGGTCGTATAGTCTCCCTTTACATAATCGGGATGATCCATGAGTTGACGATGAAAGGGTATGGTCGTTTTAATTCCCTCAATGATAAACTCATCTAAGGCGCGCTTCATCTTGTTGATGGCCTCTTCTCTCGTTTGAGCTGTTGTAATCAACTTGGCAATCATAGAGTCGTAATAGGGTGGAATAATATAACCCGAGTAAACGTGCGTATCTAAGCGGACTCCATGCCCTCCTGGAACATGCAGGTTAGTGATTTTGCCTGGAGACGGGCGAAAATCATTATATGGATCCTCGGCATTGATTCGACATTCAATCGAATGAAGGTTGGGCAAATAGTGCTTCCCGGAAATGGGAATGCCCGCAGCGACGGAAATTTGCTCTCTTATCAAATCAAAGTCGATCACTTGTTCTGTAATGGGATGTTCGACCTGAATACGGGTGTTCATCTCCATAAAGTAAAAATTGCGGTGCTTGTCGACTAAAAACTCAACTGTTCCAGCGCCTTCATACTGAATATATTCGGATGCTCTAACCGCAGCTTCTCCCATTTTTTGGCGCAATTCATCTGTCATAAAAGGAGAAGGGGTTTCCTCGGTTAACTTTTGATGGCGTCTTTGGACAGAACAATCGCGTTCAGAAAGATGACAGGCTTTGCCAAAGCTGTCGCCAACAATCTGAATTTCAATATGTCGAGGTTCCTCAATCAATTTTTCCATATACATCCCGTCATTCCCAAAAGAAGCCGCAGCTTCTTGACGGGCGCTTTCCCAGGCTTTTTCAAGGTCTTCTTCTTGCCATACCGCGCGCATTCCTTTTCCGCCTCCACCAGCAGTGGCTTTTAACATCACAGGATAGCCAATTTCTTTGGCTAATTTTGTTGTTTCCTCAAGGTCTTCAAGGATGCCTTCAGAACCAGGAATGGTGGGCACTCCTGCAGCTTTCATCGTCGCTTTGGCAGACGCCTTATCTCCCATTTTATTGATCATATCACAAGAGGCGCCAATGAATTTGATATCGTGCTCGGCACACATTTTTGAAAACTTAGCATTTTCGGACAAAAAACCATATCCGGGATGAATCGCATCGGCATTGGTTATTTCTGCCGCCGCAATAATGTTAGACATCTTAAGATAGGACTCTGAGCTTGCTGGAGGGCCAATACACACGGCTTCATCAGCGAATTTTACAGGGAGGCTCTCCGCATCTGCCGAAGAATAAACCGCAACAGATTTAATGCCCATTTCTTTACACGTTCGAATAATTCGCAACGCAATTTCTCCCCGATTGGCTATTAATATTTTTTTAAACATAAAGGCTCTAGTTAGTTATCGCTTATGACGGATCGATCAGAAATAACGGTTGCTCAAATTCAACAGGTGACGAATCGTCAACCAAAACTTTTACAATTTTTCCGCTCACTTCAGATTCGATTTCGTTGAAAAGTTTCATGGCTTCAATCACACATAAAACATCCCCTTCGCCAACACTTTGGCCTACCTCAACAAAAACGGGCTTGTCTGGCGAGGGTTTGCGATAAAACGTTCCTATAATGGGCGATTTTATGGTTATATATTTGTCTGTATCTTCTGAAGGGGCTTTCGCTACTGGAGCTTCAGTCGCTACTGGGGGCTGCGCTGGTGGGGTCGTTGGGATTGCATGCGACGCCACAACGGGAGGAATCTGTTGTACAATCGTTGTGGTTTCTCCAACCGGTTTTTCTCCTCCTGTCTTGATGGTAATCTTTACATCGTCCATTTCAAGACTCACTTCAGATGCGCCTGATTTAGCCACAAACTTGATTAGATTTTGAATTTCTTTAATATCCATTGGTTCTGTGATTTTAATTTTTATAGTCGTAATTCCATGTTAAATATGTCGCGCCCCAGGTAAATCCTCCGCCAAATGCGGTAAACACTAATTTATCACCTTTTTTGAATTGAGACTCAAAATCTGACAATAAAAGAGGGAGAGTGGCCGCAGTGGTATTGCCATATTTGTGAATATTAACAAGTACTTTCTTTTTATTAATCCCTATTCGCGAGGTAGTTGCATCAATGATGCGTTGGTTCGCTTGATGGGGTAAGACATAGTTGATGTCGTGGTGAGTCAACCCAAATTTTTTAATGATCGCCTCACTTGCTTCGGCCATATGCTTGACGGCATACTTAAAAACTGTTTTTCCCTCTTGGCGAACATAATGGCCACCTTGAGAGTAGGTCGTTGCGCTAATGGGATGAAGTGATCCACCCTCTGCTATGCTTAAATATTCTCTTCCAACACCATCGCTTCCGTGAAGTGACCCTTCAAAACCGAAGCTATTTGAGGACGGCTCAAAAAGAGCGGCGCCAGCACCGTCACCAAAAATAATGCAGGTCGTTCTGTCGGTATAATCAATAATTGAAGACATTTTATCTGCGCCGATCAACAATACGCGTTGGTACTGGTTAGACGCTATAAAGGCGGCGGCAGTTGACATGCCGTATAAAAACCCAGAACATGCCGCTTGGAGATCAAAGGCAAAAGCGTTGTCGGCTCCAATTTGAGAAGCGACATAGGGTGCCGTGGATGAAACATGGACATCTGGTGTTACGGTTGCAACCAGAATTAAATCAATAGTAAGCGGATTAATGTTGTTTTTGGAGAGGAGGTTTTTTGCGGCTTGTGTTGCTAAATAGCCTGTGGAATGAGCAGGGTTTTTGGCAATTCGCCGCTCAATAATACCCGTTCGGGCACGAATCCATTCATCTTTAGTCTCCACCATCCCTTCAAGATCCTGATTGGTCAAAACCTCATTTGGAACATAACTCCCAACAGCTGTAATAGCTGGCTTTGTTACTTTTAAGCTTTCCCGTTTCATTGGTCTTTATCTTTTCGCTGAAAGATTTGAGGAGTGAAGATAACCGTTTTTTATCCTAATCAAAATGATTTATATGAAAAATGCTCCCTAGAAGATAGGGAGCATTATTTAGGTTTAAAGATAAATTATGCTGTCGCTTCTTCAGCACTATCAATTAGGACTTTCCCTTTGTAATATAGTTTACCTTCATGCCAGTGTGCCCGGTGATAAAGGTGAGCTTCTCCTGTGGTTTTGTCAACTGCAATTTGAGATGGCGCAGCTTTAAAATGCGTCCTTCTTTTGTCTCTTCTGGTTTTGGATATTTTCCGTTTAGGATGTGCCATTTTTTCCTGTTTTAGGTTATAATAAGTCTTTTAATTTATTCCATCGAGGGTCATTGTTTTTTAACTTTTCCTCTTTGGGCTGTAATTCTTCTAGTCGTTTTAACAAGTCTGAGTCTAGTGTCCCATCATCAACACCTGGATGAACTTTTTTTACCGGCGTTGCCAAAACTATCATTTCGTAGATCGGCTGAGCAACACTAACCTGATAACTTCCATGAGGTAAAACAAGATACTCATCGTGGTCGTCGTCATATTGATCCCCGAATTTTACAATCCAATCAAGCTCTGTTGCGATAGGGTGCATAAAGGGTTCGTTGGTAAGGTCGCACCTTAAACCAACATGGCCTTTGGCTGTAAATTTTAGATTCATCATGGACGGTTTTTTCTCAAATAGAAGCGAAACTTCTAAAGAGGCCGAACTGAAATCACTAAAGTCAAATTCTTTAAAGAACGTTGTGTCAATTGAAAAATTGAAAGAATGATGACCTTCTTTAAGCCCTACAAAAGGGATGACAAATTCGGTCAAAGCTTCCATATTCTTGTCATTGAGGGGGCAAATTTACAAAAAAAATAATTCCAAATAGTTTTTAATCAAAGATTTATTCTCGCTTGTCCTTAGCCTCTCGTTGTCGATTAAAGAAGATTTCTCTCGCCACAAACATTGCCTCTTTAAAGGAGGCTGTTGTGGCTTCTCCTTTTCCTGCAATATCGAAAGCTGTTCCGTGGTCTGGTGATGTTCTGACCTGAGGCAAGCCCGCAGTATAGTTTACTCCTTTGCCAAAGGTGAGCGTTTTAAAAGGGATGAGTCCCTGGTCGTGATAAGAGGCTAAAACCGCGTCGAACTGCTCTGGCAAAGCGGTGCCAAAAAAACTGTCGGCCGCATAAGGGCCAAAAACTAAAACCCCTTGGGAATAAAGTTCTTTTAATGTTGGCCTTA
>JBMZTS010000069.1:0-7427 GCA_049623905.1 Flavobacteriaceae bacterium | reverse complement strand
GAAAATTTAGAAGCTGAAGAAGCATTGACAACAGAAATTGGGTATCGTTTTAGTCGTGGAAATAGTGTCTTTTCAATAGCGGGATATAAACGGTCTTCGCGTAACCTCATTGATTATATTCGCCCGACGGAAGAGGGCCAATTCGTGGCTACAAACATTCGACGAGTCAACTCTTTTGGAATCGATTTGGAATCCAAAACCAAGTTTAAATTTGGAGATCATCCTCAGCATTTAACAATCGGGTATAGCTATTTAGAGGATGATGTCAAGCAAATTGACGTTCTTTTTTCACGCTACAGCATTAATTCATTACGCCACCATTTCACCTTTAATTATTCGGCGAGTGTGGCTAAAAACGTTACCACAACTTTGGTCTATAAAGCCGCCCAACGCCCCCAGCGCGACACTTACCATGTGGTTGACCTAAGCGCGCAATGGCAATATAAATCGTGTCGTTTTCATTTTTCAGCCAATAATATTTTTAACGAAGAATACAGTGAAAGCAACCAAGTGCCCATGCCGCTGGCCAATGTTTTGCTAGGACTTCAGTTCGCGCTCTAGTGTGTTTATGGTCTCATAGATAAGTGTCGATTCCCAACCGCGATAACGCAGGGCATCGATTGTTTTTTTTTTCCGAATAAGGATGTCCCTGTGTGCATGGCTCTTCCAAAATTTTTGTGCCAGTTGCTCAAGAGAGGAGTAATACTCTTTATCGGAGATTTCTTTTAGGGCGATTGTAATATTAAAAGGAGAGATTTTTCGCCATTTAAGCTCGCGAACAATCCGTTCTTTGCCCCATTTTTTAATGCGAAATTTCCCACGAGCAAAACTTTGGGCAAAGCGTGTTTCATTGAGATAATTGTCTTGAATTAAATGCCCTATGATAAGGTCAATGGCCGAGGGAATCATATTCATTTGACGCAGTTTTTGGATGACTTCTTGGTGGCATCTGTCTTGATAAGCACAGTAGTGTTCCAGTTTTTTTTTGGCTTCTTCAACCGTAAAACCCTTCTTGTTTTGCATAAAACGAAGATAGGATATTTCAAAAAAAAAGCGGCACTCTTATTAAGAGTGCCGCTATGGTAAATTTATCTACGAAACGCTTTGTTGCGGTTATCGCTAAAGCGGAAGTGTAAATATTGATAAGCATCGCGGGGTACTATTGTCACCCATTTTTTGTGCTTAAACCACCATTGCATCCGAATGGAAAAGATGCCTTTGGAGAGGTAAGCGGCGATAAAAGGATGGACATGTAACTGTACTTTCCTTTTACGATGCTTAGTGTGCTTAACAATTTTGTTAAGCTCTGCGTTGATTTTGTCAAGTAAAACAATAGGAGCTTCGACTTCTCCGTTGATATTAGGATTGGGTTCTTTTGTTTTGATATTCATTTCTGGACGAACCCGTTGACGTGTAATTTGAATCAAACCGAATTTTGATGGGGGCAAAATTTTATGTTTGGTTCTGTCATGACTCATTTCCTCACGGAGATGTTCAAACAATTTTCGTCTATTTTCACCAGAAGCAAGGTCAATAAAGTCAACAACAATAATACCTCCCATATCACGTAAACGCAATTGTCTTGCGATTTCTGTGGCGGAGATCATATTGACCTCCATAGCAGTATCTTCTTGACTTTTAGCTTTATTGGAACGGTTTCCACTATTCACATCAATGACGTGTAAAGCTTCCGTATGTTCGATCACCAAATAGGCTCCTTTCTGCATGGAAACAGTTTTTCCAAAAGAAGTTTTGATTTGCCGTTCAATACCAAATTTTTCGAAAATGGGTAAAGAATTTGAATAGAATTTCGCAATCTTCTTCTTACTAGGAGCAATGGTTTCTAGATAGTCTTGGACTTCTTCCAAAAGGCCTTTATCATCTACGTGGATTCCGGTAAAGGAATCATCAAAAATATCTCTTAAAATCGATGAAGAGCGGTTAATTTCACTCAACACTTTAGTGGGATATTTATTGATTTTTGATAAACTAGCACACATTTTTTTCCAGCGTGTTAACAGTTGCTGAAGGTCCGCGTCTAGCTCGGCCACTTTCTTGTCTTTCGCAACGGTTCTGATGATGACACCAAAATTCTTTGGTCGAATACTTTGAACCAGTCGCTTTAATCTGTTTTTCTCTTCGCGATCTTCTATTTTTTGTGAAATAGAGATGCGGTCTGAGAAGGGAACAAGCACCATATAGCGTCCCGCAAGAGATAACTCTGAACTAATGCGAGGGCCTTTTGTCGAAATGGGCTCTTTGACAACCTGAACCAAAATGTGTTGATTCGAGTTGAGGATGTCACTAACTTTCCCTGTTTTTTCTATCTCTGTCTCAAACTTAAAATTTTTGAGGAGATAGTCTTTTGTTTTACCTGTACTGACTTGTTTAATGAATTTCAATAAAGACGGGAGCTTCGGTCCAAGGTCGTGATAGTGTAAAAAACCATCTTTTTCGTGACCTACATTGACAAAAGCAGCGTTTAAACCGGAGACAGATTTTCGGACTTTAGCGAAAAAAATATCACCTACCGAAAATTTGTTGTCTTCAATTTCTTTATTGAGCTCAATTAGTTTTCCATCCTTGAGTAGTGCAAAATCAACAGCAGAGGAATTCGATCGGATAATCAATTCTTTATTCACTCTGATTAATTTTGTGGCCTTGGGATATAAGATCCTTTAGCCGATTAAACAATAATTTTTCAGGATTTTAACCTGTAAAACGGGCATTACATTTGCGCGTTTTATGTCAAAGAACAATGAATTTTTTAAAGTGAATTCGATCACTATTTCTTTTTGTGGCGGTTCGCTCTACGTCTCTTTTTACGTTTGTGCGTTGCTACCTTGTGTCTTTTACGTTTTTTACCACTTGGCATAATAACTAGTTAATTAGGGTTAATGATTATTTGACGGCGACTTTTGTCTTAACACCGTTCATAAATACTTTCGCAGGTTTGAACGCAGGAATATTATGGGCTGGGATAATTACTGCAGTGTTTTTAGAAATATTTCTTCCTGTTTTTTTAGCACGGGTTTTGATTACAAAACTTCCAAAACCTCTGAGGTAAACATTCTCTCCTTCTTCGAGTGAGCCTTTTACTTCTTCCATAAATTTTTCAACAGTTGCTTGAACATCTCCTTTGTCGATGCCTAATTGATCTGAGATGTTAGAAACGATTTCTGCCTTTGTCATGTCTTAGTTTTTATAAAAATTAAACAATTACCTTATTTTATTTGAGGTTCGCAAATATATAAATTTAAAATTAGATTCTTTATTCCCTAAATCATTAATATTTATGAATTTAATCTCCGGTAAAGTGTATTTTTATATCCGATGAATTGGACGAAAAAGTTAATGCAATGGTATGCTGAAAATAAACGCGAATTCCCTTGGCGGAACACCAAAGACCCTTATAAAATATGGCTTTCAGAGATCATACTACAGCAAACACAGGTTCAGCAAGGCCTGCCCTACTACCTAAGGTTTGTGACGACCTATCCCAGGGTAGAGGATCTTGCAGAGGCAGCTGAAGAGGATGTTTTGAAACTTTGGCAAGGGCTGGGGTATTATTCCCGTGCGCGAAACCTATTGTTTTCTGCCCATTGGGTGGTGAACAAAAACAAGGGCATTTTCCCTAAAACATTTAAAGGGCTGATGCAACTTAAAGGGGTAGGCGATTATACGGCGAGTGCTATTGCATCGATATGTTATGACGAGTTTCAAGCCGTTGTCGATGGAAATGTCTATCGTTTCTTATCGCGTTATTTTGGGATCACCACCCCTATCGATAGTTCTATTGCGCATAGAGAGTTCAAGGCAAGGGCAATGGCACTCATGAAAGGAGAGTCGCCAGGAGAGTTTAATCAAGCATTAATGGAGTTTGGCGCTTTACAGTGCACGCCAAAACAACCCCAGTGCCAACGCTGTCCTTTTCTCTCTTCCTGTCTAGCCTATGAGCAAGGAAAGGTGGCCAGCCTTCCCATCAAAGCCAAACAGGTAAAAACAAGAAAGCGCTTTTTCAACTACTTAGTTTTAGATTTGCCCTCTGCCAAAACCATTTTGCGTAAAAGAGCGAAAAAAGGGATATGGCAAAACCTTTATGAATTTCCTTTAATCGAGTCGCCCTCGCTTTTAAACAGAAAAGAATTGATGGCTCAAAAGGATTTTGCTCAATGGCAGACCCCTGTCTTTTCATTGCCCCATTTAATTACGCCACAACCCATTAAACACCTGTTATCTCATCAACACCTTTTTATTCAGTTTTGGCACATAAAAGGGCAAGAAGAAATAAAAAATGCCCTTGCGCAAAAAGAGCTTAAAAACTACCCCGTCCCTGTGGTGATTCAGCATTTTATCGACCAACATTTTTTCGATTAATGACACTTTAATTATATTTGAATATGTTTAACCCTATAAATCTACCGTTATGAGTGGAACTTTAAATAAAGTTATGTTAATTGGTCACCTTGGCGATAACATAAAAATGCACTATTTTGAAGGCGGCGGGAGCATAGGAAGATTTCCTCTTGCGACCAATGAAACCTACACCAAAAAAGACTCTGGTGAAAAGGTAACACAAACCGAGTGGCACAACATTGTTGTCCGTAATAAAGCGGCTGAGGTCTGTGAAAAGTATTTAAGTAAAGGCGATCGTGTTTATATTGAAGGAAAAATTAAAACCAGAAAATGGCAAGACGACAGTGGTAATGACCGCTACAGTACTGAAATAAATGTCGATGAATTTACCTTTTTAACGACTAAAAAATCTGCAGAAGAAAATTCAAATCCCTCCTCCGAGGGAACGCCTTCAGACAAAAAAGATGATTTACCGTTTTAATTTTAAATGAATTAGTTGGACCCAGAACCCTTTTTGTTTCTTTTTTTATTGCCTAGTGCAACACTGATCAAATGGATTTTACTGCTTCTTTTGCTCCTCGCTTCTGCATTGATTTCTGGAGCTGAGGTCGCTTTTTTCTCCCTCAATCCATCGGATATTGAAGGGGCAAAAGAAAAACGACCTAAAAGGATTGCCCTAATTCAGCGCTTGCTCAATCGGCCAAAACGGCTGTTGGCCACTATCTTAGTGGCCAATAATTTCATCAACATTGCTATTGTGTTGTTGTTTGCCAATTTGAGCCAGTCCTTATTTGCTAATATGGACAATGGTCTTTTGCGGCTCTTTATAGAGGTTGTCGTCATCACATTTGTCATTTTACTTTTTGGAGAAATACTCCCAAAAATTTACGCCAACAGGAACAATCTTTTGTTTTCACAATTTATGGCGGGGCCGCTCCATAAGCTCGATACTATTTTTTTGTTTTTTATTACGGGACCCATGAGCCGTTTAACCTTGTTTTTGGAAAAACATCTCGGCCAGCGGTCGCGTACTTTTTCAGTAGATGAACTGTCTCAAGCTCTTGAACTCACCGAGCAAAGCGATACGACGAAAGAGGAAGACAAGATTTTGAAAGGGATTGTCTCTTTTGGAAATACAGAAACCAAGCAGGTGATGTGTCCGCGGATTGATATGTTTGCCCTGTCCACTGAAATGCCTTTAGACGATATTCTCCCTTTGATCATTGATCATGGGTTTTCTCGTATACCCGTTTATAAAGAGCGCTTAGACGAGATCCAAGGTATTTTATACAGTAAAGACTTAATGCCCAAGTTGCATCAGCCCAATTTCAACTGGGTGAGTATTCTTCGCCCTGCTTTTTTTGTGCCTGAAAACAAAAAACTAGACGACTTGCTTAAAGAATTCCAACAAAAGAAAACTCATATTGCCATTGTGGTAGATGAATATGGAGGAACTTCTGGGGTGGTGACTTTAGAAGATTTGATTGAAGAAATTGTTGGAGACATAACCGATGAGTTTGATGATGAAGACATCGAATATTCAAAAATAGATGAAACCACCTATGTCTTTGAGGCAAAAGTTAGTCTAAAAGATTTCTATCGGATCACAGATTTGCAAACAATAGATAGCTTTGAAACCGCAAAGGGCGAAGCCGAAACGCTGGGGGGCTTTATTTTAGAAGTCGCCCAGAAACTACCTGTGCTTAGACAGCAAATAGACTTTGGACGCTGTCGATTCACCATAGAATCGGTCGATAAAAAGAGAATCAAACGCATTAAAGTGACCCTCTTGTCATGAAAAGCATTTCAATGTCTATTATTGTTTGTCTTTGCTTTGCTTGTAGCGGAACA
Organism: Flavobacteriaceae bacterium; assembly: GCA_049623905.1. Taxonomy (GTDB): domain Bacteria; phylum Bacteroidota; class Bacteroidia; order Flavobacteriales; family Flavobacteriaceae; genus Arcticimaribacter. The sequence continues at coordinate 1,220 of JBMZTS010000069.1, read as the reverse complement.
CCTCTTTTGCCAAAACCCAAAGCCCAACTCAGTCTTCAGTACCCAGCACCCGTTTACCACGACATTGAACACGCCTGTCCTTATCAATTTAAGCTCAACCGTTTGGCAGAGTTTCAACGTATAAAAAACTGTGAAAGCAAAATCGTTTATCCTAAAATGAATGCCACGGTGTATTTGTCTTACCGAAGTATAAACAACAACTTAGACTCTTTGCTGTACGATGCTTATCAAATGCCCAGTAAACACATCATAAAAGCTTCAGAAATTCCAGAAAAGGTTTTTGTTAACCATGACAATCGCGCTTACGGTACCTTATTCCGCATTGTAGGTGAGGCCGCATCACAAGCACAGTTTTTTATGACCGATAGTCTCGATCATTTTTTAGTTGGGTCGCTTTATTTTTATACACGGCCAAATTATGACTCCATCCTTCCAGCAGCGCTTTATATTGAAAACGATATGATTAAGCTCATGGAAACGTTGCGTTGGAAAAAATAATGCTACTTAATGCGTTCAAAACGACTAACCGAGTAGGCCTCTCCAACCCCATTAATGACCGTCTCAATCTGAGTGGTATTTAACACCGATGCATCAAAACGAATCTTGGCTTGTTTAGAATCAAAATCGACCGTAGCGTTTACAATTCCAGGAGTCGTATTTAGTTTCTTTTCAATGGTCGCAGCACAGCCTATTGCACACATCATGCCTTCAATGGTCATTTCTATTTCTTGAGCGTTGACAACGACGGTTGCTTCAGGCTGAATAAGTGCAGGAGGGGTTTGGGTCTCTCTATGCCTGTCTTGGCAACTTATAAAACTAAAAACAATAAGGCTTAGCGATAAAATCTTTTTCATGGGATAAAATTAATCAATTATTGAAAATATATTCCTTAGAAAAACCGCACTTTTGTTAAAAAAATAGTAGATGTCGATAGCGGTTAAAAAGTGGGTTTACTTAATAACACTTTCTCTTATCTGGGGGAGCTCATATATTTTGATTAAAAAAGGCCTGGTTGGATTGACCCCGATCCAGCTCGGATCATTCCGAATTGTTTTGACGACCCTCATCCTCTTGCCTTTAGGATATCCTCGCTTGAGGGGTTTGACAAGGGCACAATGGAAATGGTTGATTTTCACTGGTTTTGTCGGCACCTTTTTTCCTTCGTTTTTATTTGCCTTTTCTGAAACAGAGATCAACAGTTCGGTGGTGGCTGTCCTCAA
>JBMZTS010000068.1:0-7503 GCA_049623905.1 Flavobacteriaceae bacterium | reverse complement strand
CAATATAATCTTTGATTTTTGCTTCTTGACCGCTTACTGCACGAACAACATACCACTTTTTTTCGCTCACCTCTGCCATGGGTTATCCGTTGATAAGGTTAAAATATATTTGAACTATTCGAGACAATACGGTATCGGCTCCCCAAATAGCTAATGAAAAAAGGATAGAGAATACCAAGACAATGACTGTAAGTCGTTGCAATTCTTCACGGGCTGTCCATGAAACATTGTTTTTTAGTTCTTCGAAAGAATCTCTGATATAGTTGAAAATTGCTGTCATCTAATGCTTTTAATTCTGCACGGGTTGAGAGGCTCGAACTCCCGACACCTGGTTTTGGAGACCAGTGCTCTACCAACTGAGCTAAACCCGTTTTTATTTGACACAAAAGGCGTCCGCCAAAAGCGGACACCTTAGAGTCAGTTAAAAAACTTTGTTCAGTTAGTCTAAAAGCTCAGTCACCTGACCAGCTCCAACGGTTCTACCACCTTCACGGATAGCGAATCGAAGACCAACATTCAAGGCGATTGGAGAAATCAAGTCAACCGTAATGGTTAAGTTATCTCCAGGCATCACCATTTCCACTCCACTAGGAAGATTGATGTTTCCAGTAACGTCTGTTGTTCTTACATAGAACTGTGGACGATAGTTGTTGTGAAATGGTGTGTGACGACCACCTTCTTCTTTTTTCAAGATATATACCTCAGCTTTAAATTTAGCATGAGGCGTTACAGAACCTGGCTTACAGATTACCATACCTCTTTTGATGTCGGTCTTTTCAATACCTCTTAAGAGGATACCAACATTATCTCCTGCCTCACCACGGTCTAAGATTTTTCTAAACATCTCAACCCCAGTAATAGTAGATTTTAATTTTTCAGCACCCATCCCAATGATATCAACTTCGTCTCCAGTATTGGCTACACCCATTTCAATTCGGCCAGTAGCAACAGTACCACGACCAGTAATTGAAAAGACATCTTCAACAGGCATTAAAAAGTCTTTGTCAACATCACGCTTAGGCAATTCAATCCATGTGTCAACTTCAGACATTAATTTTAATACAGTGTCAACCCATTTTTGCTCTCCGTTCAATGCACCAAGTGCAGAACCAAGGATTACAGGAGTGTTGTCACCATCGTAGTCGTAGAAAGAAAGTAATTCACGTACTTCCATTTCAACTAATTCTAATAATTCTTCATCATCAACCATGTCGGCTTTATTCAAGAAAACAACGATACGTGGCACACCGACCTGGCGTCCTAATAATATGTGTTCTCTTGTTTGTGGCATTGGGCCATCTGTTGCCGCAACAACCAAAATTGCACCGTCCATTTGTGCAGCTCCCGTTACCATGTTCTTTACATAATCGGCGTGACCAGGACAGTCAACGTGTGCGTAGTGACGATTTTCTGTTTGATATTCAACGTGTGAGGTGTTAATTGTAATACCACGCTCTTTTTCTTCAGGAGCGTTGTCAATTTGGTCGAAGCTTCTTGCTTCAGACATCCCAGCATCTGCCAATACTTTAGTAATTGCAGCAGTGAGGGTGGTTTTACCGTGATCCACGTGGCCAATGGTTCCAATATTTAAGTGGGGTTTTGACCGATCAAAAGTTTCTTTAGCCATAATACAGGTTTTTCTTTAGTGTTTTAAGAGGTGCAAATTTATACATTTTTATGATTAAGTTGCTATAAACGAGAAACTTTTTCAAGTTTTTTTTTATCACCTAAACATCTGTTGTATAACGGGAATTTAAATTCCTAACTTGAGGGGGCTTAGCGGGTGTTTTTTTTGTTCTTATTCATACGAAGAACGGCTTTTTCTATCCCAGCTGGAGTGAGCGATTCCATAGGAATTAATTCTTTGATAATTTGAATGGTTAAGGTGTGTTCCCAAAACTTTAAAGGTTCTGGGTTGAGCCATGCACATTTGGAAAAGTGTTTTGTTATTTCCATGTAAGTATTCATGCTTTGATTGGTAAGTTCATAAGGAGCCATAGCAGCATCTCCAACAAAGAAAACATGATAGTTGGGACTTTTCGATAAAATTCGCTCTATGGGTACTCGTTTTCGCCGCTGCTGATCGCTGTAAACTTGACCGTAGATGGTGTTGTGAAAATAATAGGTTTCCAGGTCATGGGCAAAGCGTGTTTTCATTTTACGAAAAAGGGTTTGAACCGCTTTAATATAGGGGTGCATCGAATAGCCCCCATTATCGATAAACAAAAGAACTTGTAATTTTTCTTCGGTTTGGTTTTTGATTTCTGGCAAGAAAAGTCCTCCGCGTTCCAGTCCACGGTCAATGGTTTGCTTAACATCTAACATTTCTTGAGCAGATTCTTCCACTATTCCTTTTAAAGAGGCCAAAGCTGCATCTATATTATTATCGTTTAAAATTGCATCAAGGTCAACAGGGAAAAAATTGGCATCACCCATGACCTTACGGGCCATTTTTCCGCCACCACTTCCGCCTACACGAATGCCTTCTTTCGCGGCACCACTGTGACCATAAGGCGATATTCCTCCAGAACCTACCCAGTGGCTTCCTCCTGAATGTTCCGACTTTTGTTGCTTTAAAACCTCTTCCATACGTTGCATCAGCTCTTCTAATGTTAAATCAGAATAATCCGCCATCTGATCGAGCGGGCGACGCTCTGCTTTCTCATCTTCGTCATTTTGAGGGTTATCTTCAAGATCTCCACGGTCTTTTTCCCATAATTCACGCCCATCAATTACCTTTTGTATGTCGTAGTGAGTCATATGCACATCGTCGAGAAACCTATCGGCCATTTGTTTTCGCGTCATCTCTTCATCAAGTCTTCCTGTATTTTGTGCTTTCCATTCTTCAAAGGTTTTTGAGCGTAAAACAGCATCGTGAAGCAGCTCTCCGTTTTTGATGTCAATGGCCAGAAAATAGTCATAAAAAGCACGTGTATAGGGGCCTATCAGTTCTGGGCTTTTAACGATGAATGTGCGAAGAACGTTGTAAAGATCGCCGATGGTTTTGACCAGTTCTCGCTCTATCGCCTTCTGCAAAAGAAGAAGTGTTCGGACATCCACTTTGAGGTGGTAGTTTTTAAATCGTTCGGGTAAAGAGGTAAACATACTATTTAGTTAAGTGAACTACCTAAAGGGGAATTGCCCCCACCAAGAGCCAGTTGGCGTTGTACCTTTTCATAATCTGCCTGTGTCTTGATCAATGTTCCGAGTCCGTCCAAAGCATTCAACTTACTTAAAGCTTCTTTGGAACTAAAGCTTTTGATATACTTTAACCAATTGAGTAGCTCGCGTGTAGTAGGGGCGCGCTCAAGTCCTATTTTCCGTAATTGATAAAAAATATCAAGGGCTGTAGCGACAATTTTGTCGCTCACTTTAGGGTGGTGTTTTTGGATAATATCGCGCATTTTTTCGGCCTCTGGAAATTGAATATAATGGTAGATGCATCGTCCTTTAAAGGCTGTTGGAAGTTCCTGTTCACGATTAGATGTGATGACAATGGCGGGCATGGCATCTTCAGAAACCTCAACAATTTCTCCCGATTCGGGCATCACAAATTTTCGGTGACTCAAGGCGTATAACAAATCGTTGGGAAACTCGCGGGGAGCTTTATCAATCTCGTCTATTAAAAGCACGGAATTGGGTGAACTAAACGCTTTAGCTGCTGGTCCTTTCACAACATAGTCTCCCAAAGACTCGGTATCTCTTCCTGCGGTCGATAGCTTGGATGACAATCCTTTTTCTTCACGTTGGGCATTGAGAATTTCAATTTGTGAGTCACGCAAATACTTTACATGATCAAATTTAGCGACGAATTGCTCGACATTGCTTTTTGATCCTGCTGGGTAAACAAAGAGCTCTAACTTTTGTGCTTTTGCATATTGTAGAGGAAGTTCTGTTTTTCCTGTGCCTGGTTCCCCTTCGATTAAAAGTGGCATGCCCAAGGTTCTAGAAATATGAAAAGCTTGTGCCAACTCTGGATCACATAAATATCGATTGGAACCTTCCCAATAGCTTTTTTCTGCCATGTTTATTGTCTTATATAATGTTCAAAAATAAATTTAAGTTGCTTTTTGCTAATTCTATGATCTCCAGCATAAGGGAGATGGATCATCTCTATACGCTTTGAAGCGATAATATGTTTTATGAGTTGAATTCGTTCTGAAGTGAGAAACTGATCTTCTGTTCCGTAGGAAAATAAAATTTTAAGAGTCTTTAAATTCGTTTGACTCTGAGTCAAATCAATATCTTCAGGGATCCAACAAGCGTAAGGAAGAAAAAAATCGACTTTTATTTTATGACTATGCAGCCATCTAAAAGCGATTGTGCCTCCTTGGGAAAAGGCCATGACAATGGTTTGGCACCCTTTGGGCAATCGGGAGGTAAAATGCTGGTATAGGCTCGAGAGATAATCTCCATTGTCTTTTATTTCTCTGAGTCGATCTCGTTTTGTCATCCAAGAGGCCACAACGGGACCACCAAAATCTTTTTCATAGAAACGTGAAAGTGCTTCTGGAGCAACTATAAAATGTTCTTTGCTGTCAAAATCTTTAAACTTGTACAGCACTTGTTCACACAGCATTTTTGATCCGTGTAAGCCAAACCAAAAATATTTTGTGGCTGGACTTAGTTCGCCATAAGTCGAATAACGTGCGCTCTTAGAAGTTTCAAAATAGTCTGTCTCTAATTTCATAGTACTTGAAAAAAGCCTTTTTTTTCTAACGTCTAAATATATAACTTAATACTGTTATCTTTAAAAAAAATTAAATTGTATTTAAATTAAAATGAAAGTACTCGAGCTAAACGTTGAAAATACAGTAGCCATTATTCGATTAAATAATGGAAAAGTCAACGCCATTAATCATCAATTGGCCAGTGAATTAGGTACCGTTTTTTCTGAGCTAGAAACAGACGATACGATTAGTGGTATTGTATTAACAGGATCAACAGGAGCCTTTAGTGCAGGGCTAGATGTGGTTGAGGTTGCTCAGCAAACGGAAGAAGAAGCACGAGCATTTTGGGTCGCTTATTTTGGTGCACTTCAAGCCATGGTCCGCTACTCAAAACCGTTTGTGTGTGCTATTACTGGCTTTGCGCCAGCAGGAGCTACCATCTTAACACTTTGTGCTGATTATCGCATTATGGCCCAAGAACCAAAACATGTTATTGGAATGCATGAATTTAAACTTTCGATGCAAGTACCAGAGTTAATGATGGACATTTGGTGTTACACCCTGGGCGAGCAGAAAGCTTTCCAAGCACTTCAGAATGCAACTTTGTTTTCAGCCCATGATGCGCTTCAGGAAAATATTGTTCAAGAAATCGCACCAGCAGCAGAGGTTTTACCAAAAGCTTTAGCACATATGGAAAAATGCCTTAATGTCTATGCTCCGGTATATATTGAAAGTAAGCGTTTGGCGAGAAAACACTTACTCGCTCTTGTAGATCGTGACCTTGATCAGTTGGCAACTGATTTTGTTGCCTTTGGAAAAGACCCTCAAATGAGGAAACGCATTGCTGAATTTGCTGAACGCTTGAAACAAAAATAATGGAGCAAAAAAAACGAATGATCCAGCTTGACATAAGGGTTCAATGGGGTGACATGGATGCTATGCAACACGTCAACAATACTATCTACTTGAAATGGGTCGAATCGGCGCGTTTACTTCTTTTTGAAAAACTTATCGCGGGTGACGAAAAGGCCTCCATCATAAGTCCAATTTTAGCTTGGCAAGACATCAAATACATTTCCCCTGTGGTTTATCCCGATACCGTTACTATTGATTTTGATATTGTGGGTGTGGAAGAAGACCGTTTACATGCTGTGGCTGAACTCTACAGTAGTGCACAAAATCGTTTGGTCGCCATTTCAAAAAGCACCTTGAAAGCCTATGATATCACACAATTAAAAAAAGCGGAGATTCCCTCTCAGTGGTTGTCGGTTCTCCGCACCTATTATAACGATCTCTTCTAATTAAACGGGCGGACGAGGCCCTCTTGAATGACCGTTGCGACCAAATGGCCATTTCGATCAAAAATACTACCTTTTCCCAGACAACGTGCGCCCGAAATATTTGGACTATCCATAGAAAATAAAAGCCATTCATTAACATCAAATGAACGATGAAACCACATCGCATGATCTAAACTCGCGACTTGTAGGGGTTGATCAAATTCATCTTGATAATGACTGATGATGGCCATAATCAATATATCGTAATCTACAGCATAGGCCAAAAATTCTTTTTGTTGTTGAGGGGTTAAGGTGGTTTTCTTTTTTAATTTAAACCATACATTTCGATTTTCTTCAGGACCTATTTTGTGTGAATAATCCTTTTCAGGACGAAATTCAAACGCAAAAGGTTGACGAGCCAGTAAATGGAGTTTAACTCCGTCGGAAACCGACTTTGAGCTTTTGAGCAAGTCAACATCAGAAGTCAGGTTTTCAGGAGCAGTGGTAGCGGGTGAGGTGATGTGCTGATCCATCGCACCTTGAATGATTTGAAATGATGCTGCGAGAATAAATATAGCCTTGCCGTTTTGATAAGCTGTTACTCGGCGTGTGGTAAAACTCCCTCCATCGCGTAAATTATCGACTTTATAGTTTATCGGCAATTTAATGTCCCCAGGCAAGATAAAGTAACCGTGTAAAGAATGGACGGTCCTGTCTTTTGGAATGGTTTGATTCGCCGCATGTAGGGCTTGTGCCAAAACTTGACCGCCGTAAACACGTTTCCATAGGGTTTGATAATTTTCTCCCTCAAAGCTATCTGAAGTGATCTTTTTGAGCGTAAGCAGTTGTGATAAGCCTTCTGGGGTTTGCATACTTAAATATAATTTACACGAAGATAAGTTATCTTAAAAAAAAACCTTCAGAAATCTGGTTTTTTTGGTAAAATGCTTCGTGGGATAGGATCAACAAAATAAAAGAAGGAAAAAGAGCCAATGTCGGGATTTGAACCCGAGACCTCTTCCTTACCAAGGAAACGCTCTACCCCTGAGCTACATCGGCTTTTGAACTGGCAAATTTAATTTTATTTTATAAACTTTCAAGCCTTTCTTGAAGATAAATATTGACCTTCTGTTCAGATAATGCATTGGCAAATCCAGAAATATAACATAACTTTATATATCCCAAATCATAAACAATGTCCTCATCAAGTATTCGGCTCTTGCCTTTCCTGGCTCTATTCTGCACCAGTCTCTCTTCACAAATTAAAAATGATTCCACCAAAGTAGGTCTAGTTCTAAGTGGAGGTGGAGCAAAAGGCATCTCCTATATCGGAGCATTGCGTGCTTTAGAAGCCAATGAAATTCCCATTGACTACGTTGTAGGGACCTCTATCGGAGGGGTCGTTGGGGGCTTGTATGCCGCCGGATATTCCCCCGATGAAATGGAGACAATTTTTGCCAACCCCAACACCTTAAGTTTTATCCGGGGGAAAACCCAGCAGGGACTCAATCTTTTTTATAACCATCATCTAAAACCGTCTAAGCTGCTGTCTC
>JBMZTS010000067.1:0-7595 GCA_049623905.1 Flavobacteriaceae bacterium | reverse complement strand
CTAGCCAAGGAAGGTGCCCAAGTGCATTACCATGATATATCGCATAATTTCGTTAAACTCGCCATTGAAAAGGCAGCTAAAGAAGGCTATTCATTTACTCACACGATCGATTATATTGACCACGTTAAAGGCCCCTATGACGTTATCTTTAATCGTGGAGCGTTTAACTATTGTTTTGATGATAAAAAATTTGTTGATATTCTATACAATCAATTAAATAAGGGGGGGATTTATTTCGGTGTTTTAGTCAATGAAAACCAAGTATTCTCTATTAATAACAAGTCTTTGTCTTTAAAAAAAACACTCTTGTACCTCCAATTTTGGTTGAATGATCTTCTGAATATAAAATTAGGGCACCCTTTTACAAGCAAACGTAAGATTAAAAAAATATTTGAAGCCTCTCCCTTTGAGATTCTTCGACTGGAAGATTATGGGATTCAGACTTTGGTAGTTGCAAAAAAGAAATGATATTTAATTCGGTTGTATTTATTGTTTTCATTGGTATTGTATATTCCTTTTATTGGATTTTAAATGCAAAGTTTCCACGGTATCAAAATTTATTTTTACTTATTGCCTCGTATGTATTCTATGGTTATTGGGATTATCGTTTCCTCTCATTGATATTTTTATCTACACTGGTTGACTTTTATTGTGCAAAATATATGGTCAAATCAACAGCTGAGAAGAAAAAGATATTATTGTTAATTAGTATTGTTTTCAATTTAGGCATCCTAGGATATTTCAAATACATGGGTTTTTTTATTGATTCTTTTAAATCGGGTCTTCAATATTTCAATTATAATTTCGACTTCGATTACACACTCAATATTATTCTTCCAGTGGGGATATCCTTTTATACCTTTCAAACGATGTCTTATACCATAGATGTTTACAGGGAAAAACTTAACCCAACAAGAGATTTTATATCCTTTGCAGCATTTGTTTCTTTTTTCCCACAACTAGTGGCTGGACCAATTGAAAGGGCAACAAATCTTCTCCCTCAAATCACAGCTAAAAGAAAATTTGATTTGAAGCAATCTATAGAGGGGTTCAATCTTATCATATGGGGATTCTTTAAAAAAATAGTTATAGCCGATTCTCTTGCTCCTATCGTAGATGATATTTTTATGAATTATCAGCATCTGGAAGGATCAGTTTTATTTTTAGGAGCTCTGTATTTTACTATTCAAATTTATTGTGACTTTAGCGGATACTCTGATATTGCCATTGGTCTAGCCAAATTACTTGGCATAAATTTGATGATAAATTTTAACTTCCCTTATTTTAGTACTGATATTTCTGATTTTTGGAGACGTTGGCACATATCCTTATCAACCTGGTTTAGAGATTATGTGTACATTCCATTAGGAGGATCCAGATATTCCTTGAGAAAGACCCTCATTAACATAACAATCGTATTTCTTGTAAGTGGACTTTGGCACGGCGCCAATTGGACATTTATTGCGTGGGGATTGTTTCATTCCATCATATATATAATTTACACCCTATATACTAGATCACAACACAATGATTTAATGAAGAACATCCCAAGTGGTGTAAAAACTTTTTCACTCTTTATTTTAATTGTCTTTTCATGGATTCTATTTAGGAGTAATTCTATACAAGATGCCTTAATTTACATAGGGAGAATTTTAAGTGATTTTAGCTATGGGATACATTTTAACCCTTACAACAATTTAAATTCATACGTTTATATCGTTTATGTTTTAATTTTCTTTTACCTTGATTATGCCCACATGAATGCATCAATGAAGAAAAAGAAGGAAAATTATAGCTACTCTATAGTTAAAAATGCACTGTTTATAACACTTATACTGTTATTTGCCCAAGCCGATGCGTCCAACGCGTTTATCTACTTTCAGTTCTAATGAAAACATTTTTGAAATACATTTTTCTAGTCCTTCTCCTGAGTTTTCTTATGGCTGAAATTGCGATTCGAATTTTAGGAGGTGTTGGGGATGAAGTTAAAATTGAAGTAAAAGATGGATTCTATCGTAATAAAAAAAACACAGAAGGAATTTCAGTTTACGGAACCCTTCCCATATTGATTAAAAAGTTTTTTAAAATAAATAAAAACGGTTATAATAGTATTAAAGATTACAATGAAAATCTAAATTATGATCTAACAATTGGGCTTGTTGGAGATTCCTTTATTGAGGGATATCATGTGGATGTTTCAAAAAGTATTGGTAGATTAATTGAGAACAAATGTGATGAAATAACTGTGATTGAATATGGAATAGGCGGTTACAACATCCACAACTATATTGAAATCTATGAAAGCAGGAATATGAAAAACTTTAAAAAGGTTTATTTTTTCATCCATATTACAGATTTTTTAGTTGATAAGCCTTATCGGTCGAAATACAATAAATTTAAAGAAACTTACTTTAGACCTTTATATAATGCCAGTAAGCTTGTGAAATTTATTAATAAAAACCATAAACCTTTTGCCGTTAAAAAAGAATTGAATATACATATATCTCAATTCACTAAAGAAAAAACTATTGCCTTCCTCCAAAAAGCGAAGAATGTGTCATTTATATACAGAAATGATGTCATAAGTGAAGAACTTGATTTTTTATTAGATAAAATAGAAATCATCAATCATAAAAGAATACCATTTAATTATGGGTTTGATCATCATTGGAATGATAACGGTCGACTGAACATAGCAGACCAAATACTAATTGACTTAGAAATCAAGACATGTCAAAATTTCTAATCCGACTAGACGATATTCATCCACAGATGAACAAAGAAAACTTTCAGCGATTGATTGTTTACATGACTAAATATAATCTTAAAGGAATTTTAGGCGTTATACCCGATAATCAGGATAAAAGTTTACAAAAATCAAAAGCTGATCCAGAGTTTTGGAAGAAAATCAAAACCCTTGAAGAAAAAGGATATTGCATAGCACAACACGGTTTTCAGCATGTATATGATTCGGATAATGGCGGAATCTTAAACCTTAATCCACAATCTGAATTTGCAGGGCATTCTTATGCGATTCAAAAAGAGAAAATGGTGTTGGGGAAGAAAAAGTTAGAACAAAAAGGGTTACGGCCAAACTTGTTTATGGCCCCCTCGCATTCTTTCGATCACAATACACTTGAGGTAGTTAAAGAATTGGGCTACGGAATTACAGATGGGTTTGGTTTGTGGCCAAGATATAAAAAAGGGCTTTTAAACATACCACAGCTATTTGCCTCTCCATTTCATTTTGGCATAGGACTCTATACCATTTGCCTGCATACTGATAGCATGAAAGACAGCGATTTTTTACATATTCAACAACATATCGAAAGAAACCACAAGCGGTTCATTTCGCCCAACCAAATACAACAATACACCCTTAAAAAACAGCAATATCTTTATAAATTTATAGATACTTTAGCAGGATTTTTGCTCAAGATTTTACTCAAAATAAAACGCCAATCGTTATCATGATCAATTTCATATTATCCCTTATACAAGATCCAAAAAAAGGATATGATCCTGTTCCGCCGGCTCATGTTGAAAAATACTTTGAAGAAGCCTACAACGGACAACGGTTTAATCAGAATATTATTGATCGGCTAGAAAACACACTCTCACTCAATAACAAAAAAGTCTTAGATTTAGGTGCTGGCCCAGGACAATATACCAAGTATTTTGTCGATCAAGGTGCAAAGGCATACTACCATGATATTTCATTGAGGTACCTTCGTTTGTTTCAAGAGAAATTCCCAAACTTAAAGTTCAACTATACGATTGACTATTTAGATAATTTCAAAGGCACCTATGATTTGATTTTTAACAATGTCTGTTTTTGCTATTCAATGGATGATTATTCATTTGTTAAAAAGATCGAAAAAGGACTTAATCCAAACGGCATTTATTTTGGTATTTTAGGCAATGAAAATGTATTTAAAAAGCAATTGTCTAAAAGATTCTTAATCAAGATACAGTATTATTTGAATGATTATTTTGGAATTAAAATAGGGCATCCATTTACAAGCAGGAAGCGGACAAAAAAATTATTTTCTCCCAAAAGGTTTGAAATAATAACTATTGAAGATTTTGAAGAAAACACCTTAGTAATTGTAAAGCGAAAACACAAATGAAAATTCTCATCACAGGCGCCGCAGGATTTATTGGATCCAATTTAATTGAGTATATGTTGGAGAAGGGGCATGCCATCGTGGGTCTCGACAATTTTTCTACGGGGTTCTCGCATAATATCCAACCGTTCCTAGACCATCCAAACTTTCGTTTCATTGAAGGCGACATACGCGATTTTGACCATTGCCTTAAAGCAACGGAAGGTGTTGACTACGTGTTACATCAAGCCGCTTTGGGTTCGGTGCCCCGCTCTCTAAAAGATCCTATCACAACCAATGAAGTCAATGTCAACGGCTTTTTAAACATCTTAGAGGCTTCAAGACAAAACAAGGTCACCCGTTTTATTTATGCCGCTTCATCTTCCACCTATGGCGATTCAGAATCCTTACCAAAGCTTGAAGACAAGATCGGAAAACCGTTATCGCCCTATGCCATCACCAAATATGTCAATGAGTTGTATGCAGATATTTACAGTACGACCTATGGCATAGAAACGATAGGCCTCCGCTATTTCAATGTTTTTGGAAGACGACAAGACCCCCAAGGGGCATATGCCGCAGTTATTCCCAAATTCGTTGGCCAATTCCTCAAGGGTGAATCGCCGACCATCAATGGAGATGGCTCCTATTCACGAGACTTCACTTATATCGACAATGTTATACAAATGAATCAATGCGCCATGGAAACCACCAACCCAGCGGCCATCAATCAGGTGTATAACACGGCCGTTGGTGATCGGGTTACCATTGATGAAATGGCCCAACTCATCCGCATAGGTTTGGCGAAATACCAACCAGATATTGCCAAGATAGAAATCACCTATGGGCCGCAACGGTCGGGCGATATTCCCCATTCGCAAGCCAGTATCGAAAAAGCTAAAAAATTATTAAATTATAGTCCCTCGCACCGTTTCAAAGATGGCCTAGACGCCTCCTTGGAATGGTATTACAATCAAATAAAAAATGAATAACAGTACAATTGCCATTGTCGGTTTGGGTTATGTTGGGCTTCCTCTAGCCGTCGCCTTTGCTCAAAAATACCGTGTTATCGGAATTGACATCAACCAAAAGCGTATTGATGCCCTAAATGCCTTTGTGGACAGTACCAATGAAATCAGTACTGACGCCTTAAAAGAAGTTATAGGACAGACATTACATTTGAGTACCGCCATTGCAGATGCCCAAAACTGCACAACCTATATCATTACCGTCCCCACACCGGTAACACAAAGTAAACAACCCGATTTGTCTCCCGTAACCAGCGCTACACATACCGTGGCTTCAGTCCTTAAAAAAGGTGACACGGTAGTGTATGAATCTACGGTTTATCCTGGAGTCACCGAAGAAATTTGTGTTCCCTTATTGGAAGAGGTTTCTGGCTTGCAATACAATAAAGATTTTTTTGTGGGCTATAGCCCAGAGCGCATCAATCCGGGCGATAAAAAACACACCATTACCAAAATAACCAAAGTTGTTTCGGGGTCTACCCCAGAGACCTTGGCACAACTCTCGGCCCTTTATGGGTCCATTATTATGGCAGGAATTTACGAAGCGCCCACAATCAAAACCGCGGAAGCGGCTAAGGTCATTGAAAATACCCAACGCGATATCAACATTGCCTTTATCAATGAACTCGCTGTAATCTTCAGTAAAATGGATATCAACACCCATGAAGTGCTTAAGGCTGCAGGGACCAAATGGAACTTTCTCAATTTTTTCCCCGGGTTAGTTGGCGGCCATTGCATCGGTGTCGATCCCTACTATTTGGCCTATAAATCGAAAGAACTGGGCTATACGCCAGAAATGATTTTGGCAGGACGCCGTCTCAACGACTCTATGCCCACCTTTATTGTCAACCAAATTGTCAAACGTTTTGTCCAAGAAAACAAAATGGTAAAAAACGCCTCAGCCCTCATTCTTGGTGCTACCTTTAAAGAAAATTGCCCCGATTTAAGAAACTCAAAGGTTCTCGATTTATACCATGAACTTCTCAGCTTCGGTTTTCAGGTTGATGTCCATGACCCCGAAGCCGATGGCCAAGTGTTCCAAAAAGAATATGGTAAAACAAAGCTGGAAGCAATTTCAACCACCTATGATGTCATTGTCCTGGCAGTGTCTCATGAAGCGTTTCGCACTCTCAATCCAAAAGACCACCTCAATGAAAAGGGTATTGTCTTCGATATCAAAGGATTTTATCAAGACAAAGATTTTCTTTATTTATAGCTTTGAAAACCCTTATACACATCATCCCTACCCTTGAGAATGGCGGCGCCGAAACAGTCCTTTCGCGCTTGGTGGAAGAGTTACATCAACAAGGCTATGCTCAAAGCGTAATTACTCTTCAAGGATCTGATCAGAACTTTCACTTTGCCCACATCACGCAATTTTGTGAGGTGATTCATGCCAAAAACAACCACAGACAAATAAAAGAAGTCTTTCAAAAATCACCTGATGCGGTTCTTCTAGCCTGGATGTATAAAGCCATAGTTTATGCCCACAGCTGGAAATACCAGTTTAAAACACAGCAAAAAATATTTTGGAACATTAGACGCTCAAATTTTCAAGCCAGCGAAGTTTTTCAAAAGATGGTTTTACTTTTATTCGGACTCTTCACCCGATGGAATAATCCCCCCATTATTTATTGTGCCTACAAAGCAAAATACCACCATCATAGGCTAGGATTCCGCTCTTTGAAGAGCAAGGTCATCCAAAACAGATTGGCCAAAAAAATAGAGTTCAGTTCTCTTTCTCAACCGCCTTTAGACACTCCCTATGTGCTCTATGTCGGAAGACACAATCGCGCAAAAGGACCCGATCGCTTACTCCGTTTGGCAGAAACCTATTTGCCACAGACCCCCAAACTAAAACTACTCATCGCTGGCTCGGGTTGGGAGAATGTGAAACGCCCTACCAACACTAAAGCACAACTTCTTTTTCTGGGGAATGTAAAAGACCTAGTGCCCTATTATCAACATGCACAAGCCCTCCTTTTTACCTCTTACTCCGAAGGCTATCCTAATGTTTTGGTTGAAGCGGCCGTTTGCGGAACACCAATTATAGGATTTGAAGCAGGAGACGCTGCCCTGATTTTAGAACAATATTCCTTGGGAGAAATTGTCGAGAATGAACAAGCATTTGGGCAACAATTAAATCACATCCTCGCCACACCGCCGACGCAAGATCAGCGTGCCTTGGCGGCCAAAAAAGCACGGCAAACTTTTGACTTTAAGCACACGGTCAAAGCCTACACCGATTTTATCTTCCCTGAAACAGGCTGAATTGCTATCTTTAAGGTGTGAAAAAACTCGTCCGCATCACGACCATCCCCCTGTCCTTGGAAAAACTCCTCGAAGACCAAGCGCGTTTTTTTAAAGCCCATTATCAGATCACTCTGGTCTCCGCCCATCCCGAACGCTTAAAAGCGGTCGCTGACGCGCAAGGCGTCCAGCACCATTCAATTCCTCTGAC
>JBMZTS010000066.1:0-7791 GCA_049623905.1 Flavobacteriaceae bacterium | reverse complement strand
CCTAGAACCAATTCATCGATTGCTTCAACCACAAAGTAGGTACTCAGCCATTCGATATTAAGGTCTTTAAATGCCTGAGCATCTTCTGGGGTGAATTTTCTAAAGGTAATCTTAGCCATTGCCAGTCATATCTTCAGGGCGAACCCATTGGTCAAATTCCTCAGAGGTGAGATAGCCTAGTGCAACGGCCGCTTCTTTCAGTGTGGTGCCTTCATGATGAGCCTTGTTAGCAATTTCAGCGGCTTTATAGTATCCGATTTTTGTATTTAAAGCGGTAACCAGCATCAACGAATTGTTGAGCAGTTCATCTATTCTATTTTGATTGGGGGCTATCCCTTCTACACAATTGCTGTTAAAACTTATACAGGCATCGCCGATCAATCGTGCAGATTGAAGAATATTTGCCGCCATCATGGGTTTAAAAACATTGAGTTCGTAGTGGCCTTGTGTCCCTGCGACAGAGATGGCGACATCATTTCCCATAACCTGTGCACAAACCATGGTCAGCGCTTCACATTGTGTTGGATTTACTTTTCCTGGCATAATAGAACTTCCAGGTTCATTGGCTGGAATTGTAATTTCCCCAATACCCGAGCGAGGACCTGAAGCCATCATTCGGATATCATTCGCAATTTTATTTAGAGAAACTGCCAGCTGTTTGAGTGCACCATGAGTTTCGACAATGGCGTCATGGGCGGCTAATGCTTCAAATTTATTTTCAGCCGTGACAAAAGGTAAACCTGTAAATTCTGCTATGTACTCGGCCACTCGTTTGGCATATCCAATTGGAGTATTGATCCCGGTTCCAACTGCCGTTCCACCAAGGGCAATTTCAGCCAGATGGGATAATGTAAATTCTAATGCGGCAATACCGTGGTCGAGTTGGGAAACATAACCAGAAAATTCTTGGCCAAGGGTGAGGGGAGTAGCATCCATAAGGTGGGTCCGGCCTATTTTAACCACAGATTTAAATTCTTGGGCTTTTTTATCGAGGCTATCACGCAGTTTCTTTACTCCAGGTAGTGTAACCTCAACCACCATTTTGTAGGCAGCGATATGCATGGCCGTTGGAAAAGTATCATTTGACGATTGCGATTTATTGACATCATCATTTGGAGCGAGTGCTTTATCTCCTTCACCAAGTGTTTTTCCGGCCAAAACATGTGCACGGTTAGCCACGACCTCATTTACGTTCATATTGCTTTGTGTTCCTGAGCCTGTTTGCCAAATTACGAGAGGGAACTGGTCATCCAATGTGCCTTGAAGCATTTCATCGCAAACTTGTGCAATAAGATCTCTTTTGTTGATCTCTAAGACGCCCAATTCATGGTTGGTATAGGCAGCGGCTTTTTTTAAATACGCAAAACCATATACAATTTCCATGGGCATAGATCCCGCTACACCAATTTTAAAGTTAGAGCGCGAACGCTCTGTTTGTGCACCCCAATATACGTTGCTAGGAACTTTTACCTCTCCAAGGGTGTCTTTTTCTATTCGATAAGTCATGCTGTTAATTTACACAAAAATAAGATAAAATTAGTGGCTTGCCTATTGTGAACAGCGTTGTGAATAAAAAAAGAATTCCCGTTGTTAAAATCAGTGAAATGCCTTAATTTAGTCACAAATTGATGAACATGTTTGAATTTGACCAATACTTAGGATTTTTATCTTTCTTATCTATATTAACCATCGGCTTTTGGCTAATGATTTTCCTTTTAACTTTTGTTATTCCTTACTGGTTGACAGGGTCGCTGATTGAGTGGTTTCAGGAGAGAAAAGAAGGGCGAAAAGAAGTTCCTAAACGCAAATAAATACACACCGCTTTATGCGGTGTTTTTTTTGGCATTAAAATTCAAAATCCCCTCCATCTCCTCGAGAATAATTTGACCGTCGAGATCTGCGGTTATTCTTGTTTTCGTTGATCCGATAGGTGAAGGTAAAAATATAGGTGGGTTGTCGCCATTGAAACTCGGTGTAATTGATAAAGCTGTCGGTCGTGGTAGTGCTTTTCCAACGGCTAGTATTAAAGATGTCGGAAGCGCGAAACGATAGGGTTGCCTTCTTTTTAAAAAGGGTTTTATTGAGTGCACCCGACATAGAAAAAACACCTTGCGATTGGGTTTGAGCAGTTGCACGTGGCCCCCTGTAAAACGCTCTGAGTTGAGTATTTAAATTGAATGGTAGCGGAAAGTTTGCATTGATCCTTGCAAACCAACTGATGATTTCAGCATCTAAAACATTGTTTTGATGGGTTCCAATGGTTTCAGAATTGAAAATATTAAAATTTCCACTGATGCGGACCATACGCTTTGGCGAATAGGTCAATGTAAACTCCGTTCCTGTTCTGTTGTTTTCAGCTAAATTGATTGATGTCGCTCGCAGCGCCGGAACATCGACAATGGGATCATCACTAACCCTAATAATTTCTCCAGTTTTTTCGGTAATACGGGTAATGGTTTGTTTTGTTTTTGAATAATACAATGAGCCGTTGAAGGTCCATTTCGCCCACCGTTTTAAATACCCAAAATCAAAAGAATTGGTGTAAGATGGATCAAGATCTGGATTTCCCTGGCGAAAAAAAGTAAGGCTTGTTAACGATTGAAAAGGATTAAGTGACCAGGCTCTTGGACGTCTAATCCTTCTACTGTATCCAAGGGTAATGTTTTCTTTTTCATCAAATTCATACGAAAGGTTTAATGTGGGGAACCAATCGGTATATTTTTTTTCTTTGTAAGTATTATCTGTTCTTTGGTCAATAATTATTTTGGTGTTCTCCATTCTAAGGCCCAACAGATAGGAGAATTTATTGACTTTTTTCCCATATTGGGTATAGGCGGCATTGACATTTTGAGTAAAGACAAGATTATTGGTCAAATTTGTATTGAGCGTTTTGATTGGATTATAATCATAAACTTTATAATCGGTATCCAGTTGACTAAAGTTGCCACGATATCCAGCTTCAAATCTCGTATTTTCATTTAAGGGGAAGACATAATCTATTTGAAGCAATTGTCTTTCTTGTGTTTCACTTGTAAACGATTCTTGATCATTAATATTGGTGTTTTCTACATCGTCATTTTCATCTTCAGAGCTTGTTTCAGTTTGTAGCTCAATGACCAGTTCATGACCCTTATCATTAAATTTTTTGGTGAAGTTTGCGGTAAATTGCTGCGAATTATCTTTTTCTTCTTCGTATTGATAACGTCCAAAGCGATTTATGACCTCGCCCAGTTCTGTTAGATCTTCGATAATTGTGGTATTGTCGCTGGTGTTGTCCGAGCGTCTAACGAATCCACTGAGGGTTAAAGTAGTCTTTGGGTTGAAAAAATATTCAGCCCCAAGATTGATAAAGATGTTTTTTCTATTGCGATTGTAATCGCGGTCTTCGTTAGTGTATAGGCTTGGGCCATCCGTCTTAAAATATTCACTATTAAATACTCCGCCACCCATTGATTTTCCATCATTATAGGTGGTCGTTGTGAAGAGGTTTAATTTATCCGTTCGCCAATTTAAACTAGCCGATCCACCATAGGTGGTTGGAAATCCACCATTGATTATAAATGATCCATTAAAACCTTCAAGCTCTTGACGCTTTAAGATGATATTTAAAATTCCCGCAGTTCCCGAGGCTTCATACCGCGCTGAAGGAGAGGTAATGACTTCCACTTTTTCAATAGACTCTGCAGGAAGTTGTCGCAAAGCTTCGGGTCCCGATAAACCAACAAGACCAGAGGGTTTTCCATTGATAAGAATGCGAACATTGTCGTTGCCTCGCAGCGAAATAGTCCCATCTACATCTACCGATACCGAAGGGATATTGTCCATCACATCGGAGACGCTTCCTCCACGAACAGTGATGTCTTTGCCCACATTATATGTACGCTTATCAAGCTGGATTTCAACCTCTGTTCTTTCTCCTACCAGTTCAACATTATCCAAGGACGCAACCGACATGATGAGTGCAACTGTTCCAAGATCCTTAGATTCACGAATTAACACTTCTTTCTTGACGTCTTTTTCAAAGGAAATATATTCTGTAGTAATGTTGTATTTTCCAGGAAACACCTCAAAACTGAAGCGCCCATCGGCTTGGGTAATCCCCCCCTGAAGAATATTTGGGCGACGCTCGTTTTCTAGGGTTATTGTAGCATATTCCAACGGTTGTTGCGTTTCTTTGTCAATAACCTTTCCTGTTAGCTTAATCTTCTTAAAATTTTCAGGACGTTGCGCAAAAGTGTTTAAGCCCACCACAAAGGATAGACATAATAGTATAGTTTTTTTCATAGCGTTGATTAACTTCTATTAGACCACATTTACCTAAAAAAGTTTCATGTAAATCTAAGTTTATTTTAAGAAATCTATCAATTTGTCAATTGGGCGGGCAACAACAGCCGTTGAACCATTAGAAATAATGGGCCTTTCCATTAATTTAGGATGTTCACACATGGCGTGAATAATTTGTTCATCCGAAAGCTCTTTTCCTTTGAAATCTGTTTTCCACAAGGCCTCAGCGGTCCTTACCAATGTTTTAGGTTGAAAATCTAATTGCTTAAGTAATGCTGTCAATTGACTCTCGCTCAATGGCGCTTCGAAATAATTGATTACTTCCAAGGGATATGCCTTTTGCTGTAAATACTGAAGTGCCTCTCTCGATTTCCGGCAGCGTGGGTTGTGATAAATCGTTAATTTCATATAATATTGAGTTCTATTAGATCTTTTTTTAGCTGTTTTGGCGAAAGAAAATGAATTCCATGTATTCCCATGCCTTGCGCCGCTTTAACGTTTCTCAAATTGTCATCGATAAACACCGTTTCTTTTGCCTTTAATTGGTAGCGGTTGAGGGTGGTTTGATAGATTTCGGGAAAAGGTTTACGTGTTTTTTCATCACCCGAGACCACAATGCCGTCGAACCATTGTAAAAAGTCAAATTTTTCTAAGGCGATGGGGAAAGTTTCTGCGCTCCAATTGGTTAGGGCGAGAACTTTAAGGTCTGAGACCGCTATGCACTGTTGCAGAAGGCTAACCGACGCATTGATTTGATCGCCCAGCATTTCTTCCCACCGTCCATAATACATTCGTATCCAAGACTCATATTGGGGGAAAAGGGCAACTCGCTCTTCGGTGGCTTTTGCTAAAGGGTATCCGGCATCTTGATTTTCATTCCAATCCATGGTGCATATTTCACGATAAAACCAGGCCATTTTCTTTTCATCCTTAAAAACCTCCTTATAGACATAGTCGGGATTCCAATCTATAAGAACACCCCCTAAATCAAAAATGATGTTTTTATATTTTTTCATAAGTCTTCAGACTTTGTGTTTTGTCCCATCAGCATTAAGAATCCTTTTAAAAAGGCATCTAAATTTCCATTGAGCACGCCATCGACATCGCTAGTTTCAATCTGAGTCCGAACGTCTTTGACGAGTTTGTAAGGTTGCATTACATAATTGCGAATTTGCGAGCCCCATTCAATTTTCTTTTTCGAGGCTTCAATCTCATCACGTGCCGCCATTTTTTTCTGCAATTCAATCTCATAGAGCTGAGATTTTAGCAATTGCATGGCTTTGGTTTTGTTTTCAAGTTGCGAACGGGTTTCAGAATTTTCAATGATAATTCCCGATGGGGCGTGTCTGAGGCGAACGGCCGTTTCGATTTTATTAACACTTTGCCCGCCCGCTCCACTAGAACGCATCGTTTCCCAAGATAGATCTGATGGATTGATGATGATTTCAATACTGTCATCAACAAGGGGATAGACATAGACTGAAACAAAAGAAGTATGGCGTTTGGCGTTGCTATCAAAAGGGGAGATGCGAACCAAACGATGAACACCATTTTCTCCTTTAAGCCACCCAAAAGCAAAATCACCGTCAATTTCTAAGGTGACTGTTTTTATGCCAGCAACATCACCAGCCTGATGGTTGAGTTCTTTAATTGTATATCCTTGCTTTTCCGCCCACATCAGATACATACGCATAAGCATTTCTGCCCAATCGCAACTTTCTGTTCCCCCTGCACCAGCTGTGATTTGCAAAACCGCACTGAGGCTATCTCCTTCATCGGAGAGCATATTTCGAAATTCGATGTCTTCTAGCAATTGAAGTAGAGTGCTGTGGGTCGTTTGAATTTCACTTTCAGTGGCATCTCCCGTTTTGTAAAAGTCATACAATACCTCAAGATCGTCTAAGAGTTGCTTCGCCTGCTTAAAGTCAGTAACCCACTTTTTCAGCGTACGCAAGGTTTTCATATGCGCTTCCGCTTTTTTGGGATTTTGCCAAAAATCTGGATCTAAGGTGAGTTCTTCCTGATTGTGTATTTGGATTTCTTTGGCATCGATGTCAAAGATACCTCCTTAACGCTCCGAGGCGTTCTTGAAGCCCTTTCAGTTGGTCTGATGTAAGCATGGTTGTTTTTTTTGTAAAAATAGAATTAAACTTTGCTTTTTTCTTTTTCTAACAATTATTTTTTAGCTTGAACATTCAAATTTGTTTCTATGAGATTTAACTTGATAATCACATTTCTGCTGTCGATGACCCTTGGTATGGGGTATGGTCAGCCCACCAAGAAAAGTAAGCGCAAAAAAACGTCAAACACAATACAGCAAAAAACCTTTAGTGGTTTTTTTGATTTCACATACAATGATAATAAGGGAAGTCTTACACTTAAGATTGACAGAGAATCACAACTGGACACTCCCTTTTTATATATCAATGGTCTTAGCGCAGGAATAGGCAGTAATGATATTGGTTTAGACCGCGGTCAATTGGGGAATGAACGCATTGTTCACTTCACAAAAATGGGTGACAAATTAATGCTCGTCCAACCCAATTTAAACTACCGCAGTACTTCAGAAAATGTTTTAGAACAGGCGTCAATCGCCCAAGCATTTGCAAAATCTGTACTATTTGGTTTTCCGATAGTCGACACCACAGCTACACATTATACCATAGACCTTACCCCTTTTTTAATGCAAGATGCTCATGGGGTGAGTCAACGATTAGCACAAACCAAGCAAGGGAATTTTAGTGTAGATAAAACCCGTTCTGCCATCTCTTTAGCGCGCACAAAGAATTTTCCAAACAACACAGAATTTGATGTTTTACTCACCTTTCAAGGTCAACCAAAAGGGGAGTGGTTACGTTCAGTCACCCCTTCTGCCAATAGTGTCACGGTCCATCAACATCATTCCTTTGTCAAATTGCCAGATCAGCCCTTTGAAAAAAGGGCATTCGATCCTCGTTCCGGATCAATACCTTTCAGTTACAATGATTATTCGACGCCAGTTAATGCCTCTACGCGACAAGTTTTTGCTCTGCGTCATCGCTTGGAAAAAAAAGATCCTAGCGCAGCTGTAAGTGAGGCAAAAAAGCCCATTGTCTATTATCTTGATAACGGAACACCAGAACCTGTTCGTTCAGCTTTATTGGAAGGTGGGCAGTGGTGGAATCAGGCTTTTGAAGCTGCAGGCTATAAAAACGCATTTCAAATTAAGATCTTACCCGATGATGCCGACCCCATGGATGTTCGCTATAATGTTATTCAGTGGGTTCATCGCTCGACTAGAGGGTGGAGCTATGGGGCAAGTGTGGTCGATCCACGATCTGGTGAAATTTTAAAAGGCCATGTAAGTTTAGGAAGTTTGAGGATTCGTCAAGATTTTATGATTGCACAAGCACTCACAAACAAACCCTATGCAGATGGGAAAATCGACGATTCACCGATGCTAAATATGGCTTTAGCACGAATTCGTCAATTGTCTGCGCACGAAATTGGACATACTCTGGGTTTTGC
>JBMZTS010000065.1:0-8122 GCA_049623905.1 Flavobacteriaceae bacterium | reverse complement strand
GTTGAACCACTGACTCCCGAAGAGCTCAAAGTGATGTTAGAACAATCGCGCGAAAGTGAAGATGACGATTGTTTAATGTGCGGCTCATAAACTTTAAAACCAACTCATTAATAGCCCCTTAATTGGGGCTTTTTTTTACTCTTAAATCTCAATGTTAAGTAAATGTTACGTAAATATTATGTAAGTTTAAATTTAATGTTATATATTTGTTTATATCTTTAAATAACAGTCTTATGAAAGCGCAATATTTAAGTATTTTACTTTTAATCGGATTTAGCAGTGTTGCGCAAGATTCTACACCCAACGCTGTAGTGACCAAATCAGATGAACTCACCAAAGTTTCCCTGTTTCATCCCAATGGAGAATTGGCACAAGAAGGCTATTTAAAAAATAATTTACTTCACGGGAAGTGGGTAAAGTATTCGGAAGAAGGAGAAAAAATGTGTTTGGCTAACTATAAAAAGGGAAAACGCGAAGGAACGTGGTTATTTTGGACTGATGAAAGTTTAACTGAAGTTGAGTTTAAAAATAACAAGATTCTTAAAAAGGTCTCTTGGGAAAATAAAGGGAAAATCGTCTCTTCTCAAAAGTAATTCTATCCGATTACAATTGATTTTTAATTTTTATTGTATTGACATAAAATAGGTTGATAAGATCGAGTTTGTGCTTAATTAAGTCCTTAGACTTGATCAGGATATTGAAGTACAAGGTCGTGTTTTTGGGACTTGTTTCTTGACTTCTTGTTCTTAGAATTTGACTGTTTATTTTTTCATCGAGCGATGAGAGTATGCTATTTCTTCGTTCTAATACTTCTTTTAATTTACTCAGAGAATTGTCTTCAAAAGCATTTATTGAGCCTTTAAGGAGAACATCGATTACTTCTGAAATATCCTTTAAATCTCTTATCTGACTTAATTTGAGTTTGCTGTGATTATTATTGACATGATTAAAACTAATCTTTACCAGATAACCAATATCTTCAATAATATCGTGAATATGCCGGAGACTGTCAATGTAAAATGTACTCGCAGATAAACTAGAATCTTCAAGGTTTCGGATAAAAAAGAACAGATTGTTGCGTAAATCGTGAATGCTTACTTCTAAATTTTTAACCTGATCTTTAGCTTTCTGCAACTTTTTAATGTTTTGCGTTGAAAGGCCTTCTATAAGGAGGGTAAAAGAACGATCTGTACCAATAGCCACTTGTGTAATGTTTTCATCGGCTTCTTTAATAACCCCGATAAAAGATCGGCTATCGGCTTTTAGTAGGGACGTTTCCTCTTTAGAGATTTTATTTTTTTTGCGGTAAGACATAAAGTTTTTACCGATAATTAAAAGCACAATAAAGAAAATAGAGGCAATGGCTACTGGTCCGCCAATATGAAACAGATATAAAATGGCGCCACATACCGTAAAGGCGCTTAAGGCGGTAAAAAACCACCCCCCAATAACATTGAGTACACCGGCAACTCTGTAGACGGCGCTGTCACGCCCCCAAGCTTTATCGGAAAGAGAAGTTCCCATTGCCACCATAAATGTGACATAGGTGGTCGATAAAGGGAGCTTTAAAGAAGTCGCTGCAGAAATTAATACTGCCGCGACCACAAGATTAACACTGGCACGCATCATATCAAATGAAGGGGTTTCATCGGTCCAGTCCTCGGAGGTGTCGGTAGGAAGTAATTCAAATCGTTTGTCAATTTCTTTTTGGGTTTTTTCTGGAATTAATACCATTACTTTTTCTCCTATCCATGAGAATAGACGCACAAGTATACGCGAGACAGCATTGGGTTTGAAGCGTTCTTTTGTTTCATTTTGATTGGAAAGATCCAAAGAGGTCTGAACCACACTCTTGGCTTTAGATGAAAACCAAAGGGTTAATATCATAATGATACCCGACCCCAGCAAGAAAAGTGTAGGTGTGGGAACTTTTGTTGCAAGAATACTCATTTCATAACTCTTAGCGGGAATGCCAGAGGCGACCCAAGCTTCATACGATTGAAAGGCGGCAATCGGTACGCCAATAAAATTTACAAGGTCGTTTCCTGCAAAGGCCAAAGCCAGAGCAAAGGTGCCGATGCCAATGATAAGTTTAAAGAGATTGATACGGGTAAAACGAATGATGACATAAGAGGTGAGGTACCAAATAATTATATTAATTGCATTGACCGTAATGAGTTCATTATTCAAAAACTCTCTGATGGTTCGATCGCCTAAAAAGGAAAAGGCATATGAGGCATATTCAGTTCCCTTAATTCCTTTGATAAGAATAAAGTTGGAAAGGGCCGAGAGTGAAATGCCACCAAAGAGCGCTCTCTTAAACGCTGAATTTTTTTCAATATAAAATGAGAGCATATATCGTGAGATCCACTGCACCAAAGCCCCTATGGTAAAAGCGACCACCACAGAGAGTAAGATGCCAAAAACGATTTGCGTGGCCTTCGAGGTATTGATATAGTTACTGAGTTCATCGAGTCCACCGCCAGATCCAGAAATTTTAATCAATGCCATGACAATCGCTGCTCCCAAAAGTTCAAAAACGATAGAAACAGTAGTAGAAGTTGGCATTCCGAGGGTATTGAAAAAATCTAAAAGCAAGATGTCGGTAATCATTACCGCCATAAAAATGAAGATGATTTCTTGAAAATTAAAAGCACTCGGGTTGAAAATTCCTTTACGCGCAACCTCCATCATACCACTTGAAAAAATAGCCCCTAAGGCAATCCCAAAACTGGCCAAAATCATGATATTTCTAAAAGAAATCGCTTTTGATCCAATCGCTGAATTTAAAAAATTGACGGCATCATTACTGACGCCGACGATTAAGTCACCGATGGCTAAGATTGCCAAGAGGATAACGATATATAAATAAAGGTCTTCCAACGAAGCTAATTTACAAATTCACTCTGTAAGTTAATGCAAAGGTGGTCCCTATTTTTCTTTGTGAAAATAATTCTGGAGTAGCTTCATAAAACTCGTACTGCACTTCGCGGTTGTCATTGAGTAAATTTTGGATCTCCAGTTGTAGGGTTTGATTTTTTAAGTTTCCAAAAGTTCGTTTAGCCACAAGGTTTAACGAATGAAAAGGAACCGTAAAAACATCCGAAACTTCTTGGTTACCAACAAAAAGTAAGGTTTTTCCTTGAACATTGTAAAACAAACTCAATTCATTCTTCTCGCGTTTATAGACCAGTGATGAATTGACAATAAAAGGAGATTGTCCCTGAAGCGCGCGATAATCCTTAAACTCTTTGTCTAAAGTATTGGCTTCAAATAAGCGTTCTTGCCTTTCCTGGCCAACTAAAGTTTGCCTAGATTCTATTATAGAGGTATTCAAATTATAGGTAAGCGAATAAACATTATTGTCATAAAGCTTTTTTCTAAGCTCAAACTCTACCCCATAAACCTTTGCTTGTTCACTGTTCTCTGGGCGAAATTGTCGCGAATCGGACTGATAAAAAACGATTTCTATGGGATCTTTAAAATCTTTGTAGAACCCACTCAAAGCAAAAAAGTCTCCATTTTCTCCATAGTTCTCGAAGCGAAGGTCAAAGTTAGAAATGAAAGTAGGTTTTATGTTGACATTTCCAAAGAAGCGATTGAACGTGATGGGATCAAAAATTACCGCAGCTGAATTTTCTTTAAAAGAAGGCCTTGCGGTTGTTCTGTAGTAAGAGAAGCGAATTTTTTTCTGTTCGTCAAGAGTGTAGATGGTATTTACAGAGGGAAACAAGTCTGTTGTATGAATAAACCTTTCATCGTTAAAGACTTTTTTATCTAGTGTTTCACCAGTGTAGAAGATGCTATAGCTTTCAAAGCGAAGGCCTAAATAGGTTTTAAATTGTTCAGAAAAATTAATTTCTTCTGAAATGAACCCACCGTATTTCATGATTTTAGAATCAAATTGGTTTTCTTCCTGAAAGGTTCCATAAACATAGGCCCCTAAAGGATCATCGAGAGACCAAATATTATCATCTCGAAGAATATTGTTAGCGTCTCCTTGAAGGTCTCTTGAAAGATCTGTTGGATAATCAATTGTAAAAAATTCGGTCGCAAATTTTCGATTTTTGTACAAAAAGAAACCGCCCATATTGGTTTCTGCACTCAATTGACCGATGCTGTGTTTGATTTTAACATTAGCGCGGCCATTGTAAGAAGTTTCATCTAAATATCTCCAAATTCTAAGGGGCAATCCTGCGCCATTGTTAGATAGGGTGGTCTGATCGTTATCATCAAGATTAAAAATGGAAAGCTTAAAGTCTTTATCGTATACCTTTGAAAAGGTAGGATTGAAGGAAAGATTCAATTCTATGTTTCCGTCATTAAAGTAGTTTTTTGAACTAAAAGGGAGACTGATAATTTGTCTTTGGACATAAGATTTAACTTGGCCAGGACCGATATAATTATTTTCCCCATTATTTTCAAAATCACCTTTAATTGAGGTAGACTCACCGTTTTGAATGAATAGAAAGTTGAGTTTGTATTTCGATTTTTCAGAACCAAGGGTAACGCCACTCAAAAAATTGACAAAGCGTTCATCACTACCCAATCGCCCAGTGTTGTTTGCGACATTGGTAAAAGCGGGTAAGCTTTTTTCAAAGCGAGATTCGATATAATCCTCAAAAAAGCTAATTTGAGAGCGATAATTTAACGCCGCGATATAACCAATTTTTTTGTCTCCTTTTAAGGCGTAGGTGTTGCTAGAAGAAAACCCTAAACTCAGGTTGGGTAAGCTTGTTTTTTCAGAAACATTAAAATTTTTATCTAGACTTTTGGTGTAGGTTGTTACAATCTCGGAAGATTCAAGTCCTCTTTCAGGTATTGGAATATCGATTCTGCGCGGTAGAGGGAAAGCTCGATAACCATCATCAAAGCCGAGGAAATCTGTTTGACTTCCTTCGTCGAAGATGTAGTTTGATTTAAAGTGCATACTGGGGTTGAAGGACATCCCAACAGAAATGGTATGCGATGGGCTAGAAGAAAAATCTTTGAGCGATAAATCTACAATTCCCCCACTAAAATCAGCGTCGTAAGCGGCATTACCAGATTTAAGAACTTGAATATTATCGATAAGGTTTGTTGGAAAAATATTCAATTGAAGGGTGTTTTTATCAGGGTCAAGGCCAGGAATTTCCATCCCATTGAGGAGGGTTTTGGAATAACGATCGCCGAGTCCTCGAACATAGACATATTTCCCATCCTGTATTGACACCCCTGGAACACGTTTTACTGCTGCAGCAATATCCCCGTCTCCAGCTCTTCGAATAGCTTGAAGCGACAAGCCGTCCATTACAACGGCTGAATTTTTTTGAATATTGAGAACAGAGGTCTCGTTGTTTCTTTTTTGGGTGGTGGTGACCACAACTTCATCAAGTGTATCGGCAATCGGGGAAAGAGTCACTTCTGTTGAGACAACATTAGCGCCATCGCATATGATATCGGTTATTTTGGTTGTGGCATACCCAACAAAGCTTACTTCAATGATGTAAGTAGCTTCGGGCAAATCAGTAAAAATAAATTTACCGTCAAAATCAGTTGTCGTTCCTCCTACAAGTGCGTTGGTGTCTTGGTAGTATAAAACCACATTGGCAAAGGGTAATTGATCACCAAATTCAGAATCGATGATTGATCCTTCAATAGTGGATTGGGCAAAGGTTACACTTAGCGCGCTGTAGGCGAGTGTTAAAATAGTCAAGAGTTTTTTCATAAAATCAAAAAGAGGGTTCGTCGATACTGACGAACCCATGCATAAAATATTAGTAGTACTAATCAGTACTAATTATCAGCCTGAGCTGACCAAACCGACCATCCTGTAAATTCACTTAAGTCGGCTCCCTGATCTTGATCAGGTGTAGTTCCAATGGTGGCCCAACTGCTAAAAGAGCTGTTAATGTCTAAGGTATCATCAGACAAAACAACATTGTTTCCAACAATTGTGGCTTGAGAATAATTTCCATTATAGTACCAATCACTGAAAATTAAATTTTCACTTCCCAAAGGATCAGTTCCAAATGTTCGAGCTGTGGTGAAACTTTTATAATTACCGTTATTTCTTATAAAGTCTTCCATTTCAGACTGAACAGCAAGATTGGCAGCGCTACCAGTTAGGAGAACATTTTTTACAATAGAGTTGCTATTTTCTTTAAATTGACCGCCTTGATCATTTCCAGAGGTCTCTGTGTAACGCGCAAAAATGGTGATGTTTTGCGTGACGTTTTGATTTCCTGCATCATCGTTTGGATTTCTTGGACCATCATATTCGAATGCGGTATCAGAATCTGCAGCAAGCTCAATAACCGCATTGTTGATTGTTCCGTTCCATCCAAAATCAGTATCCAATCCGTCGTCTCCGTGAGCATAAACAACGATATGGTTTAAGATAGCAGACCCGCCAAAAATTTCAAGGCCATCATCGTTTGAGGCATAACTTTCGATATGATCGATAGTAGTTCCAGACCCAACACCCCCAAGGGTAAGGCCTTGCAGTTCGGAATCGGGGGTGACTTGCGTTCCTGTATGACGAATGGAGAGATATGAAATACGCCCTGAACTGTCGGAGTCATCATCACCTCCGTACATGTTCCAATTGTCATCTCCAGCCGCTACAATTCCCTCGATCGCAGCTTCAGGAGAAGAGTCTGAGATCGTTCCTTTTCCTAAGAGTACTAGTCCGCCCCATCGCCCACGGTCAGTCGCTAGACGGTTTGGGCTAACAAAGTTTCCAGCCGCCACATCTTCAAGAGTAATTTGATCATTAGCATCTGTCATAATGATTGGAGCAGTTGCTGTGCCAACGGCGTTGATTGTGCCTCCACGAGCTACAACAATGGCCGTGGCATCGTTTCCAGTTCCAGGAAGGGCTTTGATTAGCGTTCCAGCTGCAATGTTTAAGGTTGCTCCTTCGGTGACCACAATTTTGCCACCAATGGTATAGATTTTGTCGGAAGTCCAATTGGTTATACCACTGAGCTTAACAATCCCGCCAACTGAGCCAATGGCTGCTTCGTTAGTGGGATCTGTTGGGGTGTTGTCATCAATGATCGTATTGTCATCAGGTGAACATGACCCTAGTAATAATGTAAAAGAAAAAAGTCTGATAAAAAATTTTGAAGTATTCATTTTTTTAATTATTTATTTTAGGACAAATCTATTTTAAATAAGAGAGCCTTATTTTAGTCTAAAGTTAAACCTCGACCATTTTTTTTTAATAAAAGGTTAAGTCATAGAATTATTCATAACATTAAATTAATGCCTTAAAAATCTGACATATTGTGTACTTTTAAAAAATTTTTTAAATGAACTGGGAAAGCTTATTATCACTTCAAAGGCATGGCGATACCACAAAGCGTATTCGCAAAGAACAAGACGAAATACGTTTAGGATTTGAGGTTGATTATGACCGGATTGTTTTTTCTTCTTTTTTTCGTTCTCTACAGGATAAAACACAGGTGATTCCCTTTTCCAAAACAGATTTTGTTCATACCCGACTCACCCATAGTTTAGAAGTTTCTGTTGTTGCCCGTAGCTTGGGCCGTTTGGCAGGAAAAGAGATTCTCAATCGCCATCCACATTTGAAAGAAATTCACGGTTATCAAGCCAATGATTTTGGCGCCATTGTCGCCGCTGCCGCTTTGGCGCACGACATAGGCAATCCTCCTTTTGGACACAGTGGTGAAAAAGCGATTGGACATTTCTTTGAAGCAGGGGAAGGCAAACAATACCAAGACGATTTAACCGATATCGAATATGAAGACCTTTGTCGATTTGAAGGAAATGCGAATGGATTTAAATTATTGACAGAATCCTTAGAGGGCACCCCAGGAGGGTTGCGTTTAAGTCATGCTACGTTAGGGGCATACATGAAATACCCCAAAGCGTCTTTACCCCATAAACCAACACCTCATGTTGCCGACAAAAAGTTTGGCTATTTTCAAGCCAATCAATCTTCCTTTGAGACCATTGCTGAGGAGATGGGCCTTAAAAGCAAAAAGCGCTACCATCGTCATCCTCTGGCCTTTCTGGTTGAAGCAGCAGACGACATATGTTATACTATCATTGATTTTGAAGATGGAATTAATTTGGGTTGGATAGAAGAAGACTATGCGTTGGAATATTTGATAAA
>JBMZTS010000064.1:0-8147 GCA_049623905.1 Flavobacteriaceae bacterium | reverse complement strand
CGCTTAGCCAAACCGCGACCCCGAAAAGCAGGGGCAACAATCAGCCCTGAATGGGCAACATACTTGCCGTGTCCCCATACTTCTATATAACAAAACCCCGCAAAAACATCTTGTTCAAATGCGATAACAGCGTTGCCATTTTGCATCTTTTGCATAATGTATTCGGGAGTTCTTCGGGCAATGCCAGTTCCTCTGTCCTTTGCCGATTCTTCGATGGTCAGACTAATGGTTTTTGCAAAATGGATGTGCTCTTGACCCGCAATAACGATTTCCATGTCTAATGGATTAAATTAAAATATAATGTAAAAATGTTTGAGTTGAAAAAAGGAATCGGACACACCTAGATTCCATAAATGTATTAGACCCCCAAGGGGCGACGGTTACGCGGGTGGCGTGAAGCGGTTAATAAAAGCGTCTTGTTGTTTATCATAATACGGAGCAAACTTACGTTAATAAATTTAATTCACCAATTCAAAAGCAACCGAGAGGGATAATTTTACTTTTTTAAAACATTATCTTTGCTAGATGTTAAGAATGATACAAGACCAGATCGCTATCGCCCTAAAAGGATGCACAGATCCCCAACTTCTTTTGGCGTGCAGTGGTGGAGTAGATAGTATGGTTTTATTGGATCTTCTGCAAAAATCACATTACACTTTTGGGGTAGCTCATTGTAATTTTGGTTTGAGAAGTTCTGCCAGTGACCTCGATGCACAGATGGTAGAGCACTATTGTTCAACACATCAAATCCCATTTTTAATTTCAAGTTTTCCTACTGCCGAACATGCTAAGCGAGAGGGGGTTTCAATTCAAATGGCCGCACGTCAATTGCGTTACTCTTGGCTAAGTGACATTATCGCCACTCAAGATTATACCCATATCGTTACCGCTCACCATCTTGATGATCAACTGGAAACATTTTTGATCAACACTGGGAGAGGAACTGGCCTAAAGGGCTTACGTGGGATTTTATCGAATTCAATTTTACGCCCCCTTCTTCAGGTCTCTAAGCAGGAAATCCTCACTTATGCGCAAAACCATGATATTCAATGGCGGGAAGACAGCTCAAATGCTAAAGATGACTATTTACGCAACACCTTACGTCATCGTGTTATTCCGTTGTGGAAACAAGCCGTCCCCGATTTATTAACAGCGGTCAAGCGAACCTTTCGTCATTATGCTTTGGCTGAAGAGGCTCTTGCTTTTCATGTGCAAAAGTTTAAAATCACCCATTTTATTACTCAAGATGAATCCACCTCCATCGCTATTGATGCACTTAATGTGCTTGTCCCGAGAGCGTATTATCTTCATGCGCTATTTTCGCCCTACGGTTTTCATCATAGTGACGATCTTGAAGCTTTATTGGATGCCCAAAGTGGTAAATATTTGACTTCTGAAACACATCGTTTGATTCGCGATAGAAATAGTCTTTTATTAGGACCAAAGCCCACTGAAAAGGCGAAAGAGGTTTATTGGACTCCTTACAATGACTTGACTACACCCTGTCATTTATCGTTAGAAACAGTACACCAGCCCTCTAAGGACACGGCTGTTTTAGATCCAAGTTTGTTAAAATATCCTTTAATCCTTCGAAAATTCCGCAAAGGAGATTATTTTTATCCTATTGGAATGCACGGAAAAAAAAAATTGAGCAAGTTTTTTAAAGACGAAAAATATTCCATGCTAGAAAAAGAAAACCAGTGGTTATTGTGTTCTGAAGACAACATTGTTTGGGTCATTGGCCAACGTATTGATAGTCGTTTTGCTGCTTCTGCTTCAACACAAACCCCCTTAATGATAAAATACCATTGAAAAAAAGTAGCATTATTTTATTGTGTCTGAGTGCTTGCATGACCTTTGCACAAGAGTTTGCGGAACCTGTAACATGGACCAAAAAACTTAACCGTATTTCTGATTCGATTGTTGAAGTCGATTTTACAGCAAAAATTGCAGATAATTGGCACCTTTACAGTTTAGAAGAATTTAAAGATGGCCCGCTTCCCACGGAATTTACTTTTGCGTTTGATTCACTCAAGGTAATTCCACTTGCAAAGATGTCGTCTTCTGTCGCTAAAGTAGATTACGATGAGATTTTTGGGATAGATTTACCCTATTTTGAGGGCACTGCACGTTTTTACCAGCGGTTCAAAATTTATGACCCAACGCTAAAATTATTAGAGGGTGAAATTAATTATCAGGCCTGCGATGACCAGGTTTGTATTTTTCGCACCGAGCCTTTTGTTCTTTCCATAGACGGACAAAAGCCCAATCTTCCGAAAAGAGAAATTACTGCTGAAGACCTTGCGCGTTCTAGGGCATTAAAACTAGATTTAAAAGAAACCTCTTACTTGTCGAGTCCATTATCTCAAGCGCAAAATAAATTTGCCTTTTTCAACCTGTTTTTACTTGGTTTTTTAGGGGGCTTAATAGCGCTGTTAACCCCCTGTGTTTTTCCGATGATTCCTTTGACCGTTTCTTTCTTTTTAAAACAAAGTAAAGATTGGCGCTCTGGGATAGCTAACGCTATTCTTTATGGTTTTTTTATTGTTATCATATACCTGCTATTGAGTTTGCCCTTTCATTTTGTGGACGCTGTCAGTCCTGAACTTCTCAATAGTATTGCTACAAATGTACCTTTAAACCTTCTCTTTTTTGGCGTTTTCGTCTTCTTTGCTTTTTCCTTTTTTGGTTATTATGACCTTACATTGCCCACCCAATGGGGAAGTACTACTGATGATAAAGCAAATCGGGGAGGGGTGATAGGTGTCTTTTTTATGGCCCTTACTTTAGCGATCGTATCGTTTTCATGTACGGGCCCAATTTTGGGTTCTTTGCTTGCCAGTTCACTTACGGCCGAGGGGGGAGCCATGCAACTTACGGCAGGGATGACTGGTTTTGGGGTAGCATTGGCCTTGCCTTTTGCACTCTTTGCGCTTTTTCCAAATGCTCTCAATGCGCTTCCGAAATCTGGAAATTGGATGACCACCATTAAGGTAATTCTTGGATTTATGGAATTGGCACTAGCCTTAAAATTCCTTTCCAATGCCGATTTAGTCTCTCATTGGGGGCTTCTTAAACGCGAAGTGTTTATTGGAATATGGGCCATGTTATCGCTTGGGCTTACCCTTTATCTTCTCGGTGTTTTTCGTTTTACTCAGACCAATAAAATTTCTTTAACATGGAAACGTTTAGCTATTGCAGGAGTTTCTTTCACCTTCACAGTTTACCTGCTATCGGGTTTGTTTTCAAAAGAGAATAAACTCACTTTATTGAGTGGTTTTCCACCTCCCTCTTTTTACAGCATTTTCCCAACAAAATCGAATTGTCCACTTGGGCTTGACTGCTATAAAGACTTCGAAAGAGGACGGGCTATAGCCCGTCTTCAAAATAAACCGATCTTGCTCGATTTTACAGGTTGGGCCTGTGTCAATTGTCGAAAAATGGAAGAGCAGGTTTGGTCACAAGACTCTATTTTTTCACTCCTTGATGAGGAATTGGTTTTGATTTCACTCTATGTTGACGATCGTAGTGAATTGCCACCCGACCAACAGTTTAATTTTCAATACCCCGATGGACGCCTTAGGCAAATCAATACCATTGGAGAAAAATGGGCGACTTTCCAAAGTTTGAACTTTAACGCCGCTTCGCAACCCTATTATGTATTAATGCACCCAAATGGAACCCTGCTCAACACTCCTCTTCAATATACCGATACCCAAACTTTCTTGGCGTGGCTAAAAGAGGGATTGGCCAATTATTAGAATCTTAGCTTGCGGTACTGGTGTTTTGGTTTATGATCATCAGGCCTTCTTTTAGCGGAAAAATATAAACCTACTTATTCTCTTTTAAAGATGATTTTTAAGTTTAGTGCCCTGTTGTTTTTCTTCATCAACTACTTTTTTATGAAACGGATTCCCTTTTGAAAGCCTCAATTAGAATAAATTAAACGAACGTGATTTTTTTCTAAATAAATATTTCTATATTTTGATACACAAAAACCTACTTATGCTCGTTCAGCTTAACAGCAGTGCCGTTTTTGGCATTGATGCGCATTTGATCACTTTAGAAGTCAATATCGGCAAGGGTATTGGCTACCATTTGGTTGGTTTACCCGATAATGCCATCAAGGAGAGCAATTATCGTATTGCTGCTGCGCTTCAGAATATTGGCTATAAATTACCCGGTAAAAAAATTACAATCAACATGGCGCCTGCCGACTTAAGAAAGGAAGGTTCTGCCTATGACCTCCCCATTGCCATGGGCATACTCTCTGCCTCCAACCAGATTCAAACTCCGCATATTGGTGATTATATCATCATGGGTGAGATTGCCTTGGACGGTAGTATTCGCCCAATTAAAGGCGCGTTGCCGATCGCCATACAGGCACATAAAGATGGGTTTAAAGGGTTTATCCTTCCTAAAGAAAATGCACAAGAAGCAAGGCTTGTTGAAGGACTTAAGGTTTATGGTGTCGCACATTTAACGGAGGTCATTTTATTTTTTAAAGGGAATAAACCACCCCACACTCAAACGGTTGACATTAAGCAACTGTTTACGCAAAACGATAAATTTTCGGAACTAGATTTTGCCGATGTTAAAGGACAAGAAACCATCAAACGGTGTATGGAAATTGCAGCTGCTGGTGGTCATAATGTCATTTTAATTGGACCACCAGGAGCAGGGAAAACGATGTTGGCCAAGCGCTTACCCTCTATTCTTCCTCCCATGCGCTTGGAAGAGGCATTAGAAACAACAAAAATTCACTCCATACTTGGACGTATAAAAGAAAGAGGACTCATCCATCAGCGCCCCTTTCGATCTCCCCACCATACTATTAGTGATGTAGCGTTGGTTGGAGGGGGAACTTATCCGCAACCTGGTGAGATTTCACTGGCCCACAATGGAGTGTTGTTCTTAGACGAGTTGCCTGAATTTAAGCGTTCTGTGCTAGAGGTGATGCGCCAGCCGCTAGAAGATCGTGAAGTAACCATTTCTAGAGCCAAGTTTACCGTAACCTATCCGAGTTCCTTTATGTTAGTGGCCAGTATGAACCCCAGTCCCTCGGGCTATTTTCAATCTGGAGGAAACACCCCTATTGAGACCCAGCGGTATTTGAGTAAGCTATCGGGTCCTTTACTTGATAGGATTGATCTCCACATAGAAGTTGAACCTGTACCCTTTGAGGAACTGTCAAAAAAGCAATTAGGAGAATCGTCAGCCATGATCCGAAAACGGGTTACGGCGGCACGATCCCGTCAATCTGAACGGTTTAAATCTTCCCCTCAAATGCATTGCAATGCGCAAATGACACCTAAACATTTGCGGCAATTTTGTGAATTAGATTCGGACGCATTAAGCCTTATCAAGTCTGCAATGAAAAGGTTAAACCTATCGGCTCGTGCTTATGATCGCATTATAAAAGTTGCACGAACCATTGCAGATCTTGCAACTGAAAAGCACATACAAAACGACCATATTGCAGAGGCCATTCAATACCGAAGTTTAGATCGAGAGGGGTGGATGTTATAAATCACATGGATTTTAAAAAAAATGTAATATTTCGCCTTCAGGGATAAAAATAAAAGTTACTTTTAATCTAATGTAAAAGGAAAATCAGTTTTGCGCACACTAGGCGAATTTTTGATAGCCAATCAACAAAAGCACACCAATAGTACTGGAGAATTCAGCCAACTGATTCATGCCTTACGCTTGGCGGCAAAAGTCGTGAGCCACGAAGTCAATAAGGCGGGGCTGGTAGATATCATTGGAAATTCTGGAAGCATCAATATACAAGGAGAATCACAACAAAAACTAGATGTTTTTGCCCACAATCTCTTTGTAAAGGCCTTGATCAATCGCAATATCGTTTGCGGGATTGCCAGTGAAGAAGCTGACGATTATATAAATGTCAATTCGACTCAAAATTTCAACGAGAATAAATATATCGTTTTAATCGATCCTCTAGATGGCTCTTCCAACATCGATGTCAACGTTTCTCTGGGGACTATTTTTTCAATATATAAGCGCAAAACGCCCGAGAATGGCGTTGTGACTCTAGATGATTTTTTACAAAAGGGACAAGAACAAGTCGCTGCAGGATATATTTTATATGGGACATCGACCCTTTTTGTTTATACGACTGGAGACGGGGTAAACGGCTTTACCCTTAACCCCGCAATTGGGACTTTCTATTTGTCACACCCAAACATTAAATTACCCGATAATGGGCATATTTACTCCATCAATGAAGCCAATTTCTCTTCTTTTCCTGATGCGATTAAAAATTTTTTGAAAGACAGAAAAACTGAAGACCCTTTATATACCACGCGATATATTGGTTCCATGGTGTCCGATATTCATCGCAATATGCTCAAAGGAGGACTATTTCTTTATCCACCCAATCAAAAAATGCCAAAAGGAAAACTTCGTTTACTCTACGAATGTAACCCTATCGCCTTTATTGTGGAACAAGCAGGGGGGAAAGCCATCAGTATGGATGGCCGTATCATGGACATTGCTCCAACAGAACTTCACCAACGAACCCCTTTTTTCTGTGGTAATCACCAAATGATCAGTACACTTGAAACCTATTTAAAATAGAATCGTATGGAAAATGTATTCAATCTATCTGATGTCGGTATTTGTCCTAAAAAACTTTACCGTAATCTGTCACCATCTGAATTATACGCCAAAGCATTGCGTTACGACAAAGGGGCTGTTATCTCAGACAAAGGCGCTTTGATTTTACACTCGGGTAGCAAAACAGGACGCAGTCCAAATGACAAGCGAATTGTTCAAGAACCCATGACTCAAGATGACATATGGTGGGGAGAGATCAATATCGAAATGGACGCCCCAACCTTTCAAATCAACCGTCAGCGTGCCATCGACTATTTTAATACCCGTACACGTATCTATGTCGTCGACGGATATGCAGGTTGGGACCCAGAATATCGTTTAAAAATTCGTGTCATATGTACACGTCCATATCATGCCCTTTTTATGCATAATATGATGATTCGTCCAACTCAAGAAGAATTAAAAACCTTTGGAACACCCGATTATATCGTCTACAATGCTGGAGAATTTACAGCGAATCAATACACCAGTTTTATGAAAACTAAAACCAGTATTGATTTGAGTTTTGAAGAAAAAGAGTTTGTGATTCTTGGGACCGAATATGCGGGAGAAATGAAAAAAGGTATTTTTTCAATCATGAACTATATTATGCCCAAGCGCGGTATTTTGTCTATGCACTGTTCGGCCAATGAGGGAAAAAACAGCGATGTTTCCCTTTTCTTTGGCCTTAGTGGAACAGGCAAAACGACCCTTTCGGCAGACAGTGATCGTTTTTTGATCGGTGATGACGAGCATTGCTGGACAGATAAAGGGGTGTTTAATATTGAGGGAGGGTGCTATGCCAAGACCATTGATTTAACCGAAGATAATGAGCCTGAAATTTATCGAGCGATTAAGTTTGGAACAGTTTTAGAAAATGTCGTTTACGATACTGTAACACATGCGGTAGATTATAAAGACACTACCATTACACAAAATACACGCGCCTCTTATCCAATTGAGTTTATCGACAAAATCAAACTGCCCTGTGTAGGGGGGCATCCCAAGAATATTATATTTCTCACCTGTGATGCCTTTGGAATTTTACCGCCAGTTTCAAAATTAACTGCTGGGCAAGCCATGTATCATTTTGTGAGTGGTTACACGGCAAAAATTGCAGGAACAGAAATGGGTGTCACCGAACCTATAGCTACTTTTTCAGCCTGTTTTGGCGCTGCTTTTATGGTGTGGCATCCTTCAAAATACGCAGAACTTTTAGCACAAAAAATCGATCAGCATGCTACCGATGTTTGGTTGGTGAACACCGGTTGGATAGGGGGTGGTGTTGAAGATGGAAACCGAATTTCATTAAAGTACACCCGTGGTATTATTGATGCAATACATCAGGGCCATTTGTCTTCTTCTGAATACGAACACCTGCCAATTTTTAATTTAGCCATTCCCAAAACATGCCCTGAAGTTCCCGACGAGGTGCTCAATCCCTCGACGTATTGGAAAGATGAATCTGCCTATTGGGAAAGCGCTAAGCAGTTGGCCACCCTTTTTGAACAGAATTTTGTACAGTTTGA
>JBMZTS010000063.1:0-8169 GCA_049623905.1 Flavobacteriaceae bacterium | reverse complement strand
CCTTTTGGAATCAAAAGCAGTTTTTTTAAGCGAGAATTTTGTTTAAAATATCGGCTAAACGAATCCCTCCTTTTAATAATTGTAATCGTACTAAAGGGAAGTGTTGGTATGGATAGGCATAGCTCAAGTTTTCTTTTCCTTCGGCGTCTGCATAAATCATATTTGCCAACTGATGAGACTCCTCTACCCAATCTAAGAGAGAGGACTCTTCAATGGCCTTTTCTTCTTGTCGTGTTAACTGAGGAAGATTTTGGCTCAATTCCATATAACTCATCTTGTAATAATCGATCATGTTACTATCCCATACCCGATGAAGATTCGTCGATTGACCAAACCATTTAAGACGCACTCCATTGCCTCCGCGATCTTCTTTCCGACCAACATGCATAGGTTGATGTAAATCTCCGATAAAATGAATCAATAATCTTAAGTGAAAAGCACGAATTGCTTTAGTGTTCTTTACATTTTTTACTTCTTCAATACAGGTCCTGATAGCAGTAACAATATCGCCTTTCGGGTTCTTTTCTACCGTCATATAATTTTCATCAGCGGCCATGTTGATATAATGCCATGAGTAATAAGCTCTATATTTTTTATCCGATTTGATTTCGTCGGCATATGTGCTGGCCAGTGCCAGAGTTTCACCATCTAAAAGGTAGTCAACGGTTTTTTTAACTTTCTTTTTTAAACGCATTTCTGCCACCTGAGCAATAGCCCTATGCCCTGTTTTATCCCAATCTTCGTTTACATTAAGCAAGAAAGTGGAGTGAGACATGAGTAGAAGAATAAGAAGTGAAAATTTCATGAGCTATTTTTTTTAGAGTGAAAAAGAAGCTATTTGCTTACAATTGTTAATTTTACAAAAAAATATTGCCATTAAAAAGTTAATTCTCATCATAGTTATTCTGTTTGGAGTAGCTATTTACGGGCAAGATCCCATTGCCCGCTACATAAACACTCCGGTAACTATTGACGGTAGAACTGAAGCTATTTGGGATGAGGTTGATCATGCGGGTCCTTTTTGGCAATATTTCCCCTCGGACACTCTCTTAGCCCCCCACCAAACAAGGGTGAAATTTTTATTTGATGATCAATTTTTATACGTTCTCATCGAAGCCGATAAGGCGGATAATAATTTCATCACCCCTTCATTGCGGAGAGACTTTAGTTCTAGAAATAGCGACTCGGTAACCCTTGTTTTAGATACGTTCAACGACGGCACCAATGCATTCTTATTTGGAACCAATCCCGAGGGAGTAAAACGAGAAGCTTTAATTGCCAATGGGGGAAACAATTTCCCCAATGATTTTAACAAGTCATGGGATGTCAAATGGGAAGCTGAAGTGAACAAGTATGAAAAAGGGTACACCACCGAAATGAAAATTCCCTTTTCAAGTTTGCGCTATGCCGATAAGACCACAACGTGGCGTATAAATGTGTATCGAACAGATATTGGTCGAAATACCACCTCAACTTGGGCAAACATTCCCCGCAATCAAAGCATTGCCGGATTGGCCTATATGAAACAACTCCATTTTGAAAAAGAACCGCCTAAGGCAAAGGTTCCCCTTGCTATAATTCCCTTTTCAAGCGGAAGGGTCGTCAAAAATTTTGAAGAAAATTTTTCTGATTCTTCCCTTTCCTTTGGTGGTGATGCCAAACTCAGCATTGGCGATGGGATGATTCTTGATCTCACTGTCAATCCCGATTTTTCCCAGGTTGAAGTCGATGATCAGATCATCAACCTTTCGCGCTTTGAAGTTCGCCTGCCCGAAAAACGGCAGTTTTTTATTCAGAATAGTGATTTGTTTGCCAACTTTGGCGATCGTTATGAAACACAACCTTTTTTTTCTAGACGAATTGGTGTCGCTAAAGATCGGGAGGGTAATACCATCGAAAACAAAATTGTTGCTGGGGTGCGTTTAAGCGGTAAGCTCAATAAAAATAGTCGATTGGGTTTTTTAAATATGCAGACACAAGAAGATGCTCAAAACGGTATTGCTGCAAACAACAGCACGGTGCTTTCATTTCAACAAAAAATGTTCAGCCGTTCTTATTTGGGTTTTATCTTTGTCAACCGCCAACAAACAGGCAAGCCGAGTTTCGAAAACGAAGAAAGTGAATTCAATCGCGTGGTAGGGCTCGACTACACACTGGCTTCCAAAGACAACAAATGGACTGGCCGAACCTTTTTCCATCAATCATTCGACCCTTCGGCAAGCAAAGAAGCCTATTCTGCTGGCCTTCGCTTAAATTATAATTCGAGAAAACACAACATTCGCTATGGCACAAACCATATTGGCGACGGGTTTACTTCAGACTTAGGTTTTTTGCGTCGAACAGGAATTCAAAAACACTTTTTCTCTTATGGACATCGGTTTTGGATCGACAGTAAAACAATTAGATCTCTTCAACTGAGTCAGCGTATTTTTTATGTTGACAAGCCCAAATCGGATGGTTTAGTTACCGACAGAAGCCTCAACTGGCAAGGGGAAGTCAATTTTACAAACAATGCTCGGTTTCGGGTAGATTATTCGCGAAAATATACCTACCTCACCGACAACTTCAACCCCTTAGGTGGAGAGGACGACCTGCCGCTTCCAGCTAATACAGGCTATCACTACAATGAACTTGAGGCCTCTTTTAACTCCAATTTTAGTAAAAAAATCAACTACCAAATAGAAACTAAAATAGGAGACTTTTACAATGGTACGAAATTTTCAATTCGATCTGAATTGGCCCTTAGGATACAACCGCGCTTTATTGGAAGTATCAAAATTAATTACGATAAAATAGAGTTGCCCCAACCCTTCCCTTCTGGAGAATTATGGCTTGTGGGCCCCAAATTAGACTTCACCTTTAGTAAAAGTATATTTTGGAATACCTTTATTCAATATAGTTCACAATCGGAAAATTTAGGAATCAATTCACGTCTTCAGTGGCGTTTTGCACCATTATCAGATTTTTATATCGTTTATAACGATAATTATTTTGCATCGACTACTTTTGTACCTAAATTAAGAAGCCTAACTTTTAAGCTGACCTACTGGTTAAACATCTAACACAACTTATGAAAAAATTTGTATTAATCGCTTCAACCCTTTTGTTTACTCTTTGTTCGACACCGACTAAAAAATCCATGTCTGTTTCAGGAAAAGTAGATGGTTTGAGAAAGGGAACCCTTTACCTCCAAAAAATGGTGGATACCCTTTTGGTTACTGTAGATTCAGTCGCCATTAGTGGCGACCAGGCTTTTCGTTTAGGCGACGACATTGAAAGTCCTGAATTCTACTTTTTATCACTCGATAAAAAAGATGGGGATAGCCTTACGGATAAAATTTTGTTTTTTGGTTCTGAAGGGGAAATTAAAATTAACACCCTCCTTCGTACATTTTCAAGTAGTGCAAAAGTAGAGGGGTCGCCTGAACACAATCTCTGGAAAGAATACGAGTCCATGATGCGAAAATTTTACAATAAGCGTCTTGATAATTTTAATGCCTTTAATGACAAAAGCAGTGGCCTTAGTAATCAAGAACGATATGAAACACTCGAGCAAAAAAACGCAAGTTTAGAAAAAAGGCGTAATCTCTTTGCTCTTAATTTTGCAATGAATAACAGTGACAAAGCCGTTTCAGCTTATATAGGGACTTACGAAATACCTAACGTAGCCCCCTTGTTTTTGGATAGCCTATACAATAACCTGACAGCC
Source organism: Flavobacteriaceae bacterium (assembly GCA_049623905.1). Classification (GTDB taxonomy): domain Bacteria; phylum Bacteroidota; class Bacteroidia; order Flavobacteriales; family Flavobacteriaceae; genus Arcticimaribacter. Next base: position 4,460 of record JBMZTS010000063.1, on the reverse strand, counting down.
GAAGTCAAAGTCTCTAAATATGGTTTGGCGTTCAAGCAACAACTCGATAGTTTAAGCCGATAAGACTAAAGTTTTTCAATTTTTAAAGACAATGCACTCGCTTTTTCTTTCAGAGCAGATCGTATTTTGGTATAATGACTCTTGGTTAGTTTAGCCTCAGAAATGTGCATTTTTTGAATCAAATCATCGAAGAGAGTGATGGCTTCATCTATAATTTTTTCACTTTTTTTAACATCAACCTCGGGAGAAGATAATTCTTTTACATAAACTTCTTCAATGAGGGCACCCAAAGTATCGTTGATTTCTTTTTTAAGCTGTTTTCTACTGGACATGAAATTTTGTTTTGTTTAAAAATACGCAAATTAACTAAATCGTTAACAGGCTCTGTGATTTCAATTTAACTAATGCTTTTCTAATATGTGAAGTAGCATGTAAGCTGTCGTGGACATAGACCACTTCTCCTTTTGCATTTATAACAAAAGTAATGCGTTTGGTATAGAGACCAAAAATAAGTCGAGGGAGTTTAAAAAGTTTTTGAATTTTATTGGACTTATCGGAAAGTAAAATAAAGGGTAATTTGTAGCGTTTTGCAAAGCGGTTGTGGCTGTCAACACCGTCGGAACTCACTCCAATAACCTCGGCTCCTAGTTCTAAAAACGATTCATAGTTATCGCGAAAAGAACAGGCTTCGGCCGTACAGCCTGGGGTTTGATCTTTTGGATAAAAATAAACCACTGCTGGTTTTTTTCCTATCACACTGTCGCTCTTAAACTCCTTGCCATTTTGATCTATCGCTTCAAAATAAGGCACTATATCACCACGCTTCAAACTCATCTTTATTCAGTATAGCTGACAAAATTACGCGGGGTTTCATACAACACCACCTCGAGATCTTGTCCTTGTTTTAATATTTTTTTTAATTTTTGATAAATCACCACAACTATGTTCTCTGCTGTAGGGATTAAATCGGCAAATTCGGGTACTTCTATATTTAGGTTTTTATGGTCGAAAGCGTCTTCAACCTCTGTTTTGATATGCTCTTTAAGGACTTTCATGTCTATGACATAACCGGTTTCGGAATCAATTTCACCCGTGACACTCACAATCAATTCGTAGTTGTGTCCGTGGTAATGCGGATTAGAACATTTGCCAAAATGGGCTTCGTTTTTTGTAGCATCCCAGTCTTTTCGGTACAGGCGATGTGCTGCATTAAAATGGGCTTTACGGCTAACTTTTACACGTTTCATTTTTTGTCTTTTAAATGAGTATAAACACGGTCAAAAATAATTTTAAACCATGCGGTATAATGGGCTGGATGGCGAGTCATATCGGCCTCAATCATCGGCATAGACAGCCATTTCCAAGCGGCCACCTCATCGGGATTGATTTGAGGAGCTTCTTCGGTGTAACCAATCATGACATGATCCAGTTCGTGTTCGGTTAGACCATTGTCAAATGGCGCTTTATAAATAAAACTAAAGACTTCTTCTAGGGGTACAATGAGGCCCATCTCTTCTTTTAAACGGCGTTGTCCAGCGGCCAAATTCGATTCGCCTTGTCGCTGATGACTACAACAGGTATTGGTCCATAAACCCGGAGAGTGGTACTTGTGTAGTGCGCGTTGTTGCAACATCAATTCCCCTTTGGTATTGAAAATAAAAACAGAGAAAGCCCTGTGGAGACAAGCTTTTTGATGGGCCTCCATTTTTGGCATTAGCCCAATAGGCTCGTCCTTCGTGTTTACGAGGATAACTTTTTCTTCTTTCATTGCAATTCAAAAATACCGATAAAAATGTCAAAAACCTATTTTGTACGCCATGCGCTTCCAAGATATAGTAGTATTTTTGCTCAAATTTTTGATTGCCGATGATTACAGAAGAGATTTCAAAACGCCGCACCTTTGGCATTATCTCGCATCCTGATGCTGGAAAAACCACCCTCACAGAAAAGCTTTTGCTCTTTGGGGGGGCCATTCAAGAAGCCGGTGCGGTTAAATCGAATAAAATCAAAAAAGGGGCCACGAGTGACTTTATGGAAATTGAACGCCAAAGGGGCATTTCGGTCGCCACCTCGGTCTTAGCTTTTTATTACAAAGACAAGAAAATCAATATTCTCGATACCCCCGGTCACAAAGATTTTGCCGAAGACACCTTTCGAACATTAACTGCCGTAGACAGTGTTATTGTGGTCATTGATGTTGCCAAAGGAGTAGAGGAACAAACGGAAAAACTGGTCGAAGTTTGCCGTATGCGCAACATTCCCATGATTGTATTTATCAACAAACTCGACCGTGAAGGAAAAGACGCTTTTGATCTACTCGATGAAGTGGAGCAAAAATTAGGTTTACACGTTACCCCTTTAAGCTTTCCCATAGGGATGGGATACGATTTTCAAGGGATCTATGACATTTGGGCCAAGAGTGTTCAGCTGTTTGTGGAAGACGACAAGCAGCACAAAGGCACCGCTGTGGCCTATGATGATTTGTCCGATCCCGCTTTGGCTAAAGCCATTGGGCAAAACGCCTTGGATCAGCTCAATGAAGAATTGGAATTGGTCGCGGGGGTCTATCCCAGCTTTGATCAAGAAGCGTATCTCAACGGAAACCTTCAACCTGTTTTTTTCGGTTCAGCACTCAACAACTTTGGCGTTCAAGAACTCCTCGACTGCTTTATCGACATCGCCCCTGCTCCACTAAAAAAGCAAGCGCAAGAACGCGAAATCGATCCGGCTGAAAAAGACTTTGCGGGTTTTGTCTTTAAAATCCATGCCAATATGGATCCGAATCATCGCGACCGTCTGGCTTTTATCAAAATTGTATCGGGTACCTTCGAACGCAACAAACCCTACCTGCATGTTCGCAATAACAAGAAACTAAAATTCTCTAGCCCCAATGCTTTTTTTGCCGAAAAGAAAGAAATTGTCGACATCTCCTATCCTGGGGATATTGTTGGCCTTCACGATACGGGAAATTTTAAAATTGGAGATTCACTTACGGGGGGAGAAAAAATCAATTTTAAAGGTATTCCCAGCTTTTCACCAGAGCATTTTCGGTACATCAACAATGCCGACCCCATGAAAGCCAAACAACTCAACAAAGGCATTGACCAACTCATGGACGAAGGAGTCGCCCAATTGTTTACCCTCTCACTTAACAACCGCAAAGTAATTGGCACAGTTGGGGCGTTGCAATTTGATGTGATTCAATACCGCCTCGAACACGAATATGGCGCTAAATGCGCTTATGAAAACCTCAACGTACATAAAGCCTGTTGGGTGGAACCCGAAGACGAAACCAACGACGAGTTTGCCGATTTTAAACGCGTCAAACAAAAATTCTTGGCTAAAGACAAAGAAGAACGGTTGGTCTTTCTAGCCGACTCGGCCTTTTCTTTGCAAATGACCCAACAAAAATATCCTAGTGTCAACTTTCATTTGACGTCTGAGTTTTAAATAGAAACACGTTCCGCTTTTTTTATTATCTTCGTAAAAGACAGGCCCCAAATCTGTTCTACCATCATGAAAAACCTACGGCTCATACCTGCTGTACATAAACATCAACCTGTTATCAAAGCAAGTTTTGCTTTCGATAAAGAGTTGATTGCACTCGTGAAATCTCAAAAGGGAGCCCGATGGAGTCAAACGCTACATGCTTGGTATTTTCCAAAGAAAGAATTTCAATTAAATACGATTTATCAAGCTTTAAGAGAAAAGATTTATGTTGATTATTCTAAACTTAGATCCTCTACTCCTTTTTCTCATACTAAAAAAACAATCCAAAAAAAAACGGTTCTTGATCTTCAACTCACTCAAAAGTATAAAGAGCAACTTGTTTTAAAACGTTACAGCCAAAATACTATTAAGACTTATTGTTCTTGTTTTTTAAAATTTATGAGCTTCCATAACGGAAAAGACAGGCTATTCAGTAACAGACAAGAAAGAAGTTAAATGAACATAGAATTACGATCAACAATCACTTGCCCTGACTGCGGACATAAAAAGGAAGATACTATGCCGACAGACGCCTGCCAATACTTTTACGAGTGTGACAACTGCAAGAAAGTATTAAAGCCAAAACATGGCGACTGTTGCGTTTATTGTAGTTACGGAACAGTAAAATGTCCACCAATCCAACAAGGAACCAGTTGCTGTTAAGAAGGTGAACTTGAAAAAAATAAAAAAGCCGACCGCACAACATCGGCTATAGCAAATGCGGGCTGAGCGTTTAAAAATGAAGATATTACAACTAAATAAATTTACGGTAGGCGGACAAGTTAGCGGTTTCAAAATCCCGCACTACGCATAACCAAACCGTTGGCAAACATTCTGAAAAAATGAAAAAAGAAATAATAATTATATTTTTCCTTATTTTTTGTTTTAAAAGCTTCTCACAGTCTTTTAATGAGCAAGAAATAAAACGGATTAATTATTTTGGAATTAATACAATCGAATACGACTTAAAT
>JBMZTS010000062.1:0-8353 GCA_049623905.1 Flavobacteriaceae bacterium | reverse complement strand
AATTTATATCCATGGCAAAATCCGCTATTATTCTTTTGTGTGGCCTGATCACTATGGCCGCCTGTTCCTCACCTAAAACAACTTCCGACCGTATAGAAATCCCAAGGCGGGTTGAAGAAAGCTCGGGCCTAGCGCTTTGGGGCGATCATTTTCTGACTTTCAACGACTCTGGGGGCGCGGCCAGCCTCTACACCCTTAGCCGTAAAGGCGAACTGCTGGAAACCCACCCCATAGAGGGCGCCATCAACCGCGACTGGGAAGACATTACCGAAGACGAAAACCATTATTATATCGCCGACACAGGGAACAACTTTGCCAACCGCCAAGATTTAACCCTCTACATTACCGATAAAAACCTTCAACTCCTCGATTCGATCAAAATCAGCTATGCGCGACAAACAGTGTTTAAAGCTCGGAAAAAACACGAATTCGATGCCGAGGCTCTAGTCAACTATGGCGATTCTCTTTTACTGTTTTCAAAAAACAGAAAAACTCTTACAACCGAACTCTACCTTATTCCCAAAACCCCAGGAGACTATTCGTTAACGCCACGTACGCATTTTGAGGTCAACGCCCTGATCACAGGAGGCGACTACCGGCCTGAGAACCAAACCCTCGTCCTTACCGGCTATTTACCCGACTATACACAGTATCTTTTGGTGGCCGAAAATTTCGATATGAACCGCCTAGATGAAGTGGTGTTTTCGCGCCATCCTTTGGCTTTAGACAACGCCCAAGTAGAAGCGGTTAAAATAACAGACGACAACAGGCTTTGGATCAGCTCCGAAGGTGAGGGCTTTAATATTCCCTTTTTACTTCCCTTGGAACTTCCCCTGGAGAATGCCCCAATGGCCAATCAGCAACAATGAATCTCCTTTCGGTTGAAGGCATCGCCAAAACTTATCGCGATGCACCCGTCTTTGAAGACCTCTCCTTTGGTATCAATCAAGGACAAAAAATCGCTCTCATTGCCAAAAACGGCAGCGGGAAATCGACCCTTTTAAAAATCATTGCGCAACAGGAAGCGCCCGACAAAGGAGAGGTCAACCGTCGCAAAGGGATACGGATCTCCTTTTTGGCACAGGAGCCTAAACTCAACCCTGCGTTGACGATTGAAGAGTCTATCTTGCAATCCGACAATCCTGTACTTCACATCATCGCCCAATATGCCGCTGCCTTGCGGCATCCTGAAGATCAGGATGGCTATCAAAAAGCCTTTGATGCCATGGAGCAACACCAGGCTTGGGATTTTGAAACACAATACAAACAAATTCTCTATCAACTCAAACTCGATCGCTTAGACGCAAAAGTGAGCCAACTCTCGGGAGGACAGCGCAAACGCATCGCCCTGTGCATTGCCCTTTTGGAAAAACCCGATCTGTTGATTTTAGATGAACCTACCAATCACCTCGATTTGGAAATGATCGAATGGCTCGAGGCGTTTTTTGCCAAAGAAAAAATGACCCTGTTTATGGTCACCCACGACCGCTATTTCCTTGAGCGAGTCTGCAATGAAATCATTGAACTCGACCAAGGGCAACTCTACAACTACAAGGGTAACTATTCTTACTACCTCGCCAAGCGCGAAGCGCGAATGATACAAGAAAATGTGGAAGCCCATAAAACCAAACAACATTTCAAAAAAGAATTGGAATGGATGCGGCGGCAACCCAAAGCGAGAACAACCAAATCTAAATCGCGGATCGAAGATTTTAAAATCATCAAAGCCAAAGCCCACCAACGACGACACGAGCACCAAATCCAGTTGGAAATCAATATGGAACGCCTCGGCACCAAGATGATCGAAATGCACAAAGTAGGTAAAGCCTACGGGGAAAAAATCATTCTTCAGCAGTTCGACTATACCTTTCAACGCCAAGAGCGTATTGGAATTATCGGAAAAAACGGAACTGGAAAATCGACCTTCCTCAATCTAATCACCAAAAGAGATCAAGCCGATAGCGGTAAAATCGTTTGGGGAGAAACAGTGAAATTTGGCTACTATACCCAAGACGGCATTCCGGTCAAAGAGGGCCAAAAAGTCATTGAGGTCATCCGGGCATTTGGCGATTATATTCCTCTTAAAAAAGGACGTAAACTGTCGGCTCAGCAGCTTTTAGAGCGCTTCCTTTTTGATCGCAAAAAGCAATATGACCTGGTAGAAAAACTCAGTGGAGGCGAGCGCAAACGCCTCTATTTGTGTACGGTTTTGATTCAAAATCCAAATTTTTTAATCTTAGACGAACCCACCAACGACCTCGATGTAGTGACCCTAAACGTGCTCGAAAGTTTCCTGCTCGATTTTCCCGGCTGCTTGATCGTGGTCTCACACGACCGCTATTTTATGGATAAAATCGTCGATCACTTATTTGTGTTTCGAGGCCAAGGGCAAATCGACGATTTCCCCGGCAATTACTCCGACTTCAGGGCCTATGAAGATAGTCGTGAACACAACCCCGCCCCAGAAGGAACAACCAAAGAAAAAAAGAATTGGAAAGACCGCCAAACAAGCCAAAGCCTGACATATTTAGAACAAAAAGAATTTAAACGTTTGGAAAAAGACATTGCACAATTGGAGGAAAAGAAAAGTGCACTTGAAAAACGCTTTACCGATCCAGAACTCGATGCGACAACCATTACCGCCCTTTCGATTGAGCTCAATGAACTCAACAATGACATTGAACAACACACAGAACGCTGGTTTGAACTTTCACTTAAAAGCGATGAATAGCGTTGTTTAAAAATGAGAAAGACGTATCTTCGTTCTTATGATACATCGCTTATTTTGTTTCATACTCTTTATCGGAGGGTCGCTATTTATTGGTGCTCAAGAGGCCACTCCCCCACTCGATATCCCGCTTAAACTTTCTGGAACCTTTGGTGAATTTCGCGCCACACATTTTCATGCAGGACTCGATCTTAAAACTCAAGGACAAGAAGGTTTTAAGGTTCGGGCAGTTCAACAGGGCAGTGTTCGTCGAATTCGGGTAGCGACGACAGGCTACGGCAAATGTCTCTACATACAACACGCCAATGGCACAACCTCGGTCTATGCTCATTTACAGAAATTTGCCCCAAAAATAGAACAGCTTATAAAAGCATACCAATACGAAAAACAAAAGTTTGTTGTCCAACGCTTTTTAAAGTTAAACGAACTAATGGTTGAAGAAGGAGAAGTGATAGGCTTCTCGGGCAACACAGGTGGATCGGAAGGCCCACATTTACACTTTGAAATTAGAGATTCCAAGGCGGAAACCCCACTCAATCCGCTGCGCTACGGTTTCGATATTCAAGACAGCATTCGCCCGATTGTTCAGGGCCTATACCGCTATGCGTTGCACGACGGAACCGCAGAGCCAAAGATTGAAATCCCATTGCAGCGACGCAACGACAGCGTCTATGTAGCCGAACTTCAACGCTTTGGTGGCACGCAGGGTTTTGGCATACGCCTATTCGATCGGCAAGATTTAAGCTATAACCGCAACGGAATCTACAAAGCCACTCTCTTGGTCAACGGCCAAAAACATTTTTCCTATACCTTCGATAAAATTGATTTTTCCGACGGAAAAAAAATCAATGCCTTAATCGATTACATCACTTACCGCAAAGAGCGGATACGCATTCAAAAACTTTTTCGCAATATGGATCTCGACTTTAGTTTTTTAAGCAAAGACGACCCCCATGGGATGATCACATTTAAAGCAGGAAGCGCCTATCAAATCGAAGTGATTGTTGAAGATTTTAAACAAAATAAATCTGTTGTCTCGTTTTATGTTGAAGGCATGCCTTCCGAAAAAACCGCAGTTCTCCCCCCGAGCAACGACCGTATCCTTCCTCAAAAAGACTACCTCTATGCCTTTGATCAGCACGAAGTTTATTTACCCAAAGAGACCTTTTACGAAGCCGTAGAAATGCAAATCGACAGCAACAAGGACACCCTTTTTATCGCAGAGATTCCGCAACCTCAACGCAAAGGTTTTGAAATCAAGGTAAAAACACCCCCCGCCCTCGATTCCCTCGGCTTACAACAGCTCTGTTTAGCCAAATATGACCCGAATGAGGAAGATCTTGAAAAACAACTCAGTTATGTTTGGTCCAAAAAAGAAGATGGTTTAATGGTTACCAAATCTGCTTATCCAGGGATTTATGTCTTTGCACAAGACTCGCTTGCGCCAAGCATTGCACCAATGAATTTTAAACCCGAACAGTGGATGAGCAACTACAAATTTCTTAAAGTAGCCATTGAGGATGATTTTTCTGGCATCAAAAAATATCGTGCCACCATCAACGACCAATGGATTTTAATGGAATATGAACCCAAAGACAACAGCTTGAGTTATGATTTTAGTGACCTCGACTTTGAGCTCGCTCGGCTAGAGTTTCGCCTAGAGGTTGAAGACAATGTGGGCAATGTGGGTCGCTATGAAACTACAATTTTTAGGAAACCTTAACGGCCGCAAATTCCGCCAAAACTTCCATCAGATAGTCGATTTCCGCTTTGGTGTTAAAAACGGAAAACGAAAAACGAAGAGAGGGGTGCGCTTTTAAATTCTCTGGGACAACAGCATCGAGGACATGCGAACCTGCGCTGCTTCCCGACTGACACGCACTTCCTTTGCTGCAAGCAATACCTTTTAAATCGAGATGAAAGTCTAAGAGGGCTGTTTTCTCTGCCGCTAAGGGCAAGCAAACATTAAGTAAAGTATAGGTACTGGCCGAAGTATCCGCACAGCAGCCATTGAAATGAACATCGTTAAAAAGGCGTTTAAACTGTAGTTTGGCATATTCTTTAAGTCCCAAAACATAGGCCTTTTCTTGTTCCAAGTGGGCGTAAGACATCTCAAGGGCTTTGGCCATACCTATGATGTTGTGCACCGATTCGGTCCCGGCACGAAGTCCGCGCTCTTGCCCCCCACCAAGGATAAAGGGATTTAAGCCTGAGTTTTTTCGCACAAAGGAAAAACCAATGCCTTTGGGTCCATGAAATTTATGTGCGGCTGCCGATAAAAAATCTATAGGCAGGGCACTCAAATCGATTTCATAATGGCCCACACCTTGAACAGCATCGGTATGAAAGAGTGCATTGTTGGCCTGACAAGCCTGGGCTACACGTTTTAAATCTAAAATGGTCCCAACCTCGTTGTTGATGTGCATCAAGCTCACCAATTTTTTGGTTTCGTCTTCTTGCAAAGCAGCGTCTAAGGCCGAATAGTCCAATTGACCCTTACAATCGACAGGGATGTAGATAACCTTACAGCCTTTCGTTTCTAAAAACTCAACCGCATGGAGAATGGCGTGATGTTCAATTTTACTACTGATAATGGTGGTAACGCCCAAATCTTCAACCGCACAGCGCAAGAGCATATTGTCCGATTCTGTTCCGCCAGAAGTAAAAATAATTTCTTGAGGGTGTACCTTAAAGTGCGCAGCAATACTCTTACGTGCAGTTTCTATGAGGGTTCTAGAGGTCCGACCAAAAGCGTGCGTAGAAGAGGGGTTGCCATAGGTATCTTTCAATGCTTGATGCATTACTTCAACCACTTCTGGGCGCAGTGGGGTGGTTGCCGCATTATCAAAATAAACATTCATACCAATAATGGAGATTAACTATTCAAATTCTTTTAAGGTGTTGGTGATGATTGAAAGACAATCGTGAAGTTGTGCTTCGGTCATGACCAATGGCGGGGCAAAACGGATGATATTGCCGTGAGTGGGTTTCGCCAAAAGGCCATTGTCGCGAAGTCTTAGGCAAATGTTCCATGCCGTTTTACTGTCTTCAGTATCGTTGATCACAATAGCATTGAGCAATCCTTTGCCTCGAACCAATTTGACAATAGAACTATCGGCGATATACTTCTTCATTTCGGCCCGGAATAGATCGCCTAAATAACGTGCATTTTGTGTTAATTTTTCTTCTTTGATGACTTCGAGTGCTTCGAGCGCAACGGTTGTACCCAACGGATTACCGCCAAAGGTGCTGCCGTGTTGACCAGGCTGAATAACATCCATAATATGGCGATCGGCTAAAACAGCAGAAACGGGAAAAGTGCCCCCACTAAGGGCCTTCCCTAGAATTAAAAGGTCTGGACGGGTGTAAGTATCGGCTTGACGCTCACAGTGATTGTTACAGGTACAACGCCCACAAACGGCTAAAAGTGATCCTGTACGGCCAATGCCCGTCTGAATTTCATCGGCGATCAATAAAACATTGTGTTGTGAACAGAGTGCCCGCGCTTGACGAATAAAGTCTTCATCGGGAACATATACCCCTGCTTCACCTTGAATAGGCTCCACTAAAAAGCCTGCAACGTTGGGGTTGTTTTCTAAGACTTTAGAAAGGGCCGCGATGTCGTTGAAAGGAATAGGGATAAATCCTTGAGTATGCGGCCCGAAATGATCTTTAGAACCAGCGTCAGAAGAAAAAGAAATGATGGTGGTTGTTCGGCCGTGGAAATTGTTGTCACAAACAATTATTTGTGCTTGTCCTTCTGGAATACCTTTGGCAGTATGCCCCCATTTACGTGTAATTTTGATGGCGGTTTCAACTCCTTCAGCTCCCGTATTCATGGGAAGTAAGCTTTCAAACCCAAAATAATCGGTGGTGTAGGCCATATACTCTCCGAGCTTGTCGTTGTGAAATGCACGGGAGGTTAGGGTTAGCGTTTGCGACTGCTTTTCCATGGACTTGATTATCCGCGGATGGCAATGGCCTTGGTTTACAGCCGAATAGGCCGATAAAAAGTCATAGTATTTTTTGCCTTCAACGTCCCATAAAAAAACCCCTTTTCCTCGTGCTAAAACAACAGGTAAAGGGTTATAGTCGTGTGCGCCATACTTTTTTTCTAAATCTAAATGATATTGTGTTTGGTTGGTTTGAGTAGTTTCCATATCTAAAACCTTTTAAAATAAAAAACGATACAATTCCTTCTTTTAAGCGGAGAGAAATCACCCGCATAAATTTACAATTATTTATCAGATAACATCACAATTGTTGGTATTTCATCGGCTTTAAAACTGTACTTTTGCGCTATGCGAAAACGACACAAATCGAAAGTCTTTGAAAATTTAACGATTATTGATACGGCTAGTAAGGGAAAAACCATAGCGAAAACTCAGGAAGGGATTCCTGTTTTTTTGAGTGAGGGCGTCCCCGGAGATGTGGTCGATGTACGGACCCTAAAGAAGCGCAAAGGTTTTTTTGAAGGCAAAATTGAAGCCTTTCACAAAAGATCGGATCGCCGAACCGAACCTGTTTGCGCTCATTTTGGCAGTTGTGGAGGGTGCAAGTGGCAACACATGAGCTATGCGGCCCAGCTGGAATTTAAACACAAAGAGGTGCAGGAAAATCTCAAACGTATCGGGGGAATCAGCGTTGGCGAAACTCTGCCCATTTTGGGTTGCGATACGCCCTACTTTTACCGCAATAAAATGGAGTTTTCGTTTTCGTCTAACCGTTGGATGACCCCAGAGGAAATTAAATCGGATAAACCTTTTGATAAAAATGCCTTGGGCTTTCACAAACCAGGGATGTGGGATAAAATCGTCGATATTGAAAAATGTCATCTTCAAGCCGAGCCCTCCAATGCGATTCGCAATGAGATCAGACGCTATGCCATTGAACATCAGTTGCCTTTTTTTAATCCAAAAGATCAGAGTGGTTTTTTACGCAGTTTAATGCTGCGAACCACTTCTACCGGAGAGATTATGGTGCTGCTCCAAGTGGTCCACGATAGTGCGTCTTTGCTCCCCTTACTCGATCATATTAAGACGGAATTCTCTATGATCACTTCCCTGCTCTATGTCATCAATAACAAAGCCAACGATACACTTTACGATCAGACCGTTTTGCTTCACAGCGGGCGCGACTATATTATAGAGGTCATGGAGGACCTTCGTTTTAAAATTGGGCCAAAGACCTTTTATCAAACCAATTCACTTCAAGCGCTAGCTTTATATAAAATTGCCCGCTCGTTGGCGCAAATTACACCCGAAGACATTGTTTATGACTTTTATACCGGCATTGGAACTATTGCACAGTTTGTTGCGCATCAGGCCAAAAAGGTGATTGGAGTCGATGTGGTGCCAGAGTCGATTGAAGCAGCAAAGAAAAATGCAAAAGAAAATGGTATAAACAATGTCGCGTTTGAAGCGGGGGACATGAAAAGCATTTTTGATGCAGACTTTATTCGACGCCATGGCAAGGCTAATGTGGTCATTACCGACCCTCCACGCGATGGGATGCACAAAGCCGTAGTCGCCCAGCTTTTAGCCCTTGCCCCAGAGCGGATCGTTTACGTGAGTTGTAACTCGGCCACTCAAGCGCGCGATCTGGCCTTGTTAAATGAAGATTACA
>JBMZTS010000061.1:0-8354 GCA_049623905.1 Flavobacteriaceae bacterium | reverse complement strand
CCTCTTAAAAAGGGAGGATAGCCAGCGCCAAAAGATTGATGCGGATAAAACTTCTGTGGTAAAACTGTTGGAATAGGAATTTCCTCTTGCGGAATGAATGTTTCTTCGGACTGCTTTTCCGCTGTGGTCGTGATAGGGTTGGGCTTCAGTGGCTCAAAAGTTCTCCGTTTAGCCATATTAACGTAAATAAGTGGTGAGCAGTGGTTGGATTGTTAGATCCGTCCTAGATTTTGATTTTTCCGAAATGGGTTGAGCACTCAATGCATCTGGATTGTGGTACTTGGTTGTTCCAACTAAAACCAATTCGCCATCGGCTATGCGGTCTTCTTCGGCTTGAGCACTCTTTGCGATGGTCTCTTGGATGGTGTTTTGATGCATTTGCTTCAACCACCCGCCTTCGTTTTCATGAGTTAAAAATAATGCCCAAGCGTGTGCTGTAAACTCTTCAATCATTTTTTCTAGATAGTAGGTTCCTGACACCACATCGGGGAGACGATCGAAATATGATTCGTGTTTCAACAGTTGCAATTGATTACGTGCCATTCTATCGGCAAAGGAACTGGGTGGGTTAAAACGCAAGTCATAGGGGTGATTCATCACAAGATTGGCGCCACCCAAAATAGCCGACATCATTTCGGAAGACGTCCGCAGGAAATTCACATTGTAATCGCTGCACGTCTTGTTGCGTTGTAGGGGTTCTGCGATGAGTTCTAGATTGATCGTAAAAGGATAGGCTTTAAAAAGTGTGTTTGCCAGGAGACGGAAGGCTTTTAATTTTGCGATTTCCAAAAAATACTGACCGCCTTGTGCAAATTGAATAAGGACATTTTGATCTTTTTTTATCTGATGAGACTCACAGAAATGGAGATACTCATTTAGGTGCAATAGCCCAAAACCCAACTGCTGAGTAAGTGTGGCCCCAGCATTGGCATAAATAGACGTATCGACATAAAGAGGAAAACGAGAATCAGCTATGGCCTCATTTGACCATAAAAGCGTGTGCTGCTCAAAATGGGGGGGCCATATTCCCTGTTGGGCAAAACAACCATAAAAATCGAAACAAAACTTTAGCTCATCCACCCCTTTTAGAGAGTTGACTATTTCTGGCGAAGGGAATTGTTCTAAAATCAAAACTGTGGTAACTTTCGCTGATGCAATCACGGGGGCAATATCCTCGAGCAAAGCCTCATGTTGCCCTACAATCAGATAAAGTGCCTCTACTGCATCGGCGAGGGCAGTTCTAATCCGCGACAGGAGCAAAGCACTATCTGAAGTGAAGTCAATCCGTTGGGTGAGTTGCCAGGGTGTTGGCACTGCGGTCATTTTAGCTGATGAGCTCTCAGAGGAAGGATAGTATATCGGCTGAACAGTGAAGCCCTCTGGAGACGACCAAACCAAATCAGTGGTGAAATCTCCTCCCTTTAAATCGGCACACATTTTTTGATGTTGCTCGGAGGAAGACAGGGGAGAAAAATCACTGTAAAAAGAGTGTTCCATAACAAGATACTTTCCGTCCTAAACCGTTATAACGGCAATTGAAGATCGCCTTTAGCAATGTTGCGGGAAAGGACTATTTTTTGAATTTCTGAGGTACCTTCATAAATTTGCGTGATTTTAGCATCGCGCATTAGGCGCTCAACATGATACTCTTTCACATAACCATTCCCACCGTGAATCTGAACGGCTTCGGTGGTCACCTGCATGGCCACATCAGAAGCTTTGAGCTTGGCCATTGCACTTGCATAGCCAAAGGGTTTCCCTTGATCTTTGAGATAAGCCGCACGATAGACCAACATTCGAGCAGCTTCAATCTCCATGGCCATTTCGGCCAATTTAAACGCAATACCCTGATGTTCAATAATGGGCTTACCAAAAGCTTTACGCAATCTGGCATACTCTGCTGCCATCTCATAAGCGCCAGCTGCAATGCCAAGGGCTTGCGCAGCAATTCCTATACGTCCTCCTTCTAAAGTGGTCATGGCAAACTTAAAGCCAAAGCCATCAGGGCCAAGCCTGTTTTCTTTAGGCACCTTTACATCTGTATAGCTAATAGAATGCGTATCTGACGCACGAATACCCAATTTATCTTCTTTGACACCAATGGCTACACCAGCCCACTTTTTTTCTACTACGAAGGCATTAATCCCACGATGGCCTTTTTCACGATCGGTTTGCGCAATAACAATATGATAATCTGCTTTATTACCATTGGTAATCCAATTCTTGACTCCATTGAGTAAGTAGTAATCGCCATGATCAATCGCCGTGGTTTTTTGACTGGTAGCATCGCTTCCTGCTTCGGGTTCTGACAAACAAAAACAACCCACCGAAGTGCCATCGGCTAAAGGGCGAAGATATTTTTCTTTAATGGTATCTGAACCGTATTTTTCAATCCCATAGAGCACCAGTGAATTATGTGCACTCATGATGACAGAAGCACTCGCGTCTACTTTTGAGAGTTCTTCCATAACCAAGACATAAGAGAGGGTATCTAGTCCTCCGCCACCGTAATCGGGAGAGGTCATTATTCCCATAAAACCTAGAGCTCCCATTTCTTCCACGATAGCGGTTGGATAAGTCATATGGGTATCGCGTTCAATGACGCCTACCTTTGCCTTTTTGGCAAAATCACGAGCGGCTTCTTGGATAAGCTTGTGCTCTTCGGAAAGAGAAAAATTCATTATGCTTAGTTTGGTTTTAATTGGCTTACAACAAATCGTGGTAAGTCATCAGAAAGATAGTGAATCAATTTTTCTTTTAATTAATATCGTATAAAATAAATTCAAACGCTTTATGGCCCATTTTAGGCGGGCTTATTTATGTAAGATTTGATGACAATAAATGGAGAGAATCGCTTAATTTTGTGCCAGCTATGAAAGAAAAAATTAATTTATTTCTCGAAAAATATGGATCGTCTATTCGCGAAACTAAAGGATGGGCTTTTTACTCGCTCTTGGTCGTGATATGGTTACTCCCCATGGGAACCTTGCTTTGCCTTATTGCTCTCTATATTCGATGGAGAGAGGTCTTGATAAAAAAACCTTAAGCCTCTCCTACCGAAAGCTGCCCCTTCGGGATTCTAGGATTCATTAATCGGAACCATAAAGGAGGAAAGAACGCTAAAAGAATACAAGCCGGATAACCGAAAGGAAGCTGTGGACTCTCTGTTTTATTTTCTAAAATTTGATATTTTTTCGACGCCTTAAAATGATGGTCACTATGACGTGTCAGTTCATACAAGACTATTCTTCCAATAAGGTGATTGGAATTCCATGAATGATGGGTTTGGACACGCTCATAGCGTCCCGATGCTGTTTTTACCCGCTCTAATCCGTAGTGTTCGATGTAATTGATCGTCTCTAAAAACAAAAAGGACAACACCCCAACTGCAACTGCAAAAAAGACACCCTTGAGACCAAAAACAAAAAAGACACTCAGAAGGTATAAGGTTTGAAACAAATGATACCACAACATATCGTTTTGGAAAGACAAAAAACCCTTATTTTTTTGGTGCAACAAAGTCCATTGGATTTGCCAAGCGTTGAGATATTGGTTGATCACTGAGGTCACCCAAAAGTGATAAAGTGTTTGATTATAACGAGAGGTTGCTGGATCTAAGGGGGTCGCAACATTTTTATGATGCCCAAAATTGTGTTCCAGATAAAAGTGCATATACAGGCAGGGGAGTAAAATCAATTTCGACAGCGAACGGTCCACACGGGAGGCACGATGCCCCAATTCGTGCGCGACATTAATGCCATTGGTTGCCAAAAGAATACCCATTGAAAGGACTATTCCGATATATTCTGAAGTGACTAATGAAGTTGTATTTAAAATATAGAAGCCGTAACCCAACAGAAGAAAGATAAACGGAATATTAAAATAAAGTAGCACATCAAAAAAGATATTATTTAAGCGCTTTTGTTTTTGGGCCTCGGTGTAGGTAGTGTCATAATCTTTTAAGACTATCTCGAGAAGGGGAATAAAAGCAAAAGTGTAAATAGGAGTGACATAAGTCATCCAACCGCTCGATGTTAGCGACACCCATGCCATAAGCGGCACCGTGTACGCAAACAAATATTTCACATCGCTCATAAATAAATTTTACCCTAAAATACTATTTACTAAACAAATAGCAAAAAAACACCGATTCCTTCTGGGAGAGAAAGCCTAGGTTTTAGATCGCATCGATTTGTAAAGCACACTCATACTTAGGCCAAAAATGACAAGAAAAATTCCTAAAAAGCTCAGAAAAGTGTATACCTCTCCAAAATAGTAAACCCCAAAAGAAAGTGTAAACACAACTTCCACATATTTAAAGGGAGCCACCTTACTGGCTTCTCCCTCTTGAAAAGCTTTGGTCATATACAACTGCCCAAAATACCCAAAAACACCCAACAACAAGAGCAGTAAAAGCTCTATGGGGTGGGGAGTCAGCCACTCAAACGCACCACCAACCGCACCAGTAATGGTAGCGATTAGCATAAAATAAAACACCACTACAAGGGGATGATCGTTTTGCCCAATTTTAGAAATAAGGATATAAACAATGGCACTAAAAAATGCGGCTGCTAAAACCAAGCTCACCCCCAATAAGCTGACCGAGGGATCAAAACCTTTAATAAAAATTACCCCTGTAAATGCCATGAGATAGAAAACCCATTGTAAGGGATAAATTTTTTCGTTTAAAAAATAAACCGCTAAAATCCCCCCGAAAAGAGGCGCGATATAACGAATGGTCACTGCAGATCCAATCGGAATATAGTGCGCGCCTAAAAAGAACAAACTCATCGATATGACACCGAGTAAGCCCCTAAAAAACAATAACTGCCCTTTGTTTGGAAGAAAAGAGATTTTTCGACTTTTTAAAACAAAAGCGGTGATGACTAGGGTCATCAATGAGCGAAAAAAAACCAGTTCAAAAGTGGGGAAATGAATAAGAAATTTGATCAACGCATTCATCAAAGCGAAGGCCAAAGTGCTCAAAAGCATGTATCGGACGGCAGGTGGAATCTTTTTCAACGGACTATTTGACTACAAATATCATTATTTGTTGCAAGACCTCGGCTATAAAAGTCTAATATTGTACTCTAATGGCGCAGGAAACAGTCACCTTTTTATCCTCTTCCTTTTTTTTAGCAGCTTTAGGCGCGTTTCTCTTGGGTATCGCAAAGTCTGGTGTCAAAGGCATTGCCGTGTTTATTGTTGTCCTTTTTGTCTTTGCTTTTGGGGCTCGTGCATCGACTGGGATTCTTATGCCATTGCTCATTGGCGGGGACATTTTTGCTATCATCTATTACAAAAAATACGCGCATTGGCGTCATGTGTTTCAATTGATTCCATGGATGTTTCTCGGTGTTATTTTAGGAACTTATGGCGGTAGTTTACTCGATGAAAACACCTTTAAAACGGGAATGGCTAGTTTGATCTTTATCACCACCCTCCTATTGTTTTACTGGGAACGTCGTCCAGCAAAACAATTCCCTGAACATTGGAGCTTTGCCGGGCTTTTAGGTATTTTAGCGGGCTTTACAACCATGATTGGTAATTTGGCTGGAGCTGTGACCAATATTTACTTCTTGGCCATGCGGCTACCCAAAAATGTTTTTATCGCCACAGCAGCATATGTTTTTTTTATCGTGAATGTTTTTAAAATTCCCTTTCACATTTGGGCTTGGGAAACCATCTCTGTAACATCCTTTAAAGTCAGTTTACAGTTTTTCCCTTTTTTAGCATTGGGTTTGTTTTTCGGTGTACACTTGGTTAAAAAGATCAATGATACCAATTACAGAAAATTGATATTACTTCTCACTGCCATCGGGTCAGTCGCGTTGTTTTTTCGATAACTCAGCAATAATTTCAGCGATTATGTCAGGGTTGAGCAAAGTTGAAATATCGCCCAATTGATCCGTTTCTCCTGCAGCCAATTTCCGCAGAATGCGCCGCATGATTTTACCACTCCTTGTTTTAGGAAGACCCGAAACAACTAAAATAATATCGGGCTTAGCAATAGGACCAATTTGATGGGCAACCTGTTCGCGGATTTCACTCACCAAATTGTCATTCACCGCCACGGTATCATACAAAATGACATACGCCATCATCGCGTTACCTTTAATCTCATGAGGGTAGCCAACGACTGCACTTTCGACTACAGCCGGATGGGCATTGATGGCATTCTCAATGGGTGCTGTCCCTAAGTTATGACCTGAAACGATTACCACATCATCTACTCTTCCAGTAATACGATAATTTCCCTCTTCATCGCGATGGGCCCCATCGCCTGGAAAATAGCGTCCCTCAAAGGCAGAAAAGTAAACCTCTTTATAGCGTTCGTGATTGCCGTAGATGGTTCTTGCAATACTGGGCCAAGGGTAATTGACAGTTAAAATCCCTTCCGCAGCTTTATCGGTAATGGGTTTTCCTTTATCATCGACCAAAGCCAGCTGAATTCCGGGCATGGGTTGGGTCGCAAAGGTCGGTTTTTGAGGGGTCACCCCAGCCAGAGAGGAAATTAAAATCCCGCCTGTTTCGGTTTGCCACCAAGTATCTACAATAGGGATGGTCTTTTTTCCAATATGTTCATTATACCAATGCCATGCTTCAGCATTGATGGGTTCACCAACTGTCCCTAGTACTTTTAAAGCCGATAAATCATAATCTTCAATCAATTTTGTGGGGTGCTTTGCTAATGCTCTAATAGCTGTAGGTGCGGTATAAAACTGTGTGACATTGTGCTTTTCGCAAATCTCCCAAAAACGATTCCATTTGGGGTAAGAGGGGATGCCTTCATAATGCACAGAAGTTGCTCCGCAAGCCAAAGGACCATATACCATATAGCTGTGTCCAGTAATCCACCCGATATCGGCCGTACACCAATAAACATCATCGGGTTGGTATTGGAAAACATTGAGAAAAGTGTAGGCGGTATAAACCATATAACCACCACAACTATGGACCATTCCCTTGGGTTTTCCAGTCGAACCAGAGGTGTAGAGAAAAAACAGAGGGTCTTCGGCATCCATGGGTGTGGGTATACAGCTCTCAGAAAGACCTTCTATAAAGTCGTGCCACCAAATATCGCGATGGTTGTGCCAGGCTATTTTCTCAAATGTACGCTGAAAAACAATACACTTTTTTACACTCTTACAACTTTCAAGCGCTTGATCTGCAATTGCCTTTAAGGCAATTGTTTTCTCTCCTCTAAACGCCCCGTCGGCGGTGATCAACATGGTGCAACTGGCATCGTTAATCCGTGCTGCTAGTGCCGACGACGAAAAACCAGCAAACACCACCGAATGGATCGCGCCTATTCGCGCACAAGCCAAAACGGCTATGGTCAATTCGGGAATCATCGGCATATAAATACAAACTCGGTCTCCTTTTTTAATCCCTTGATTCTTCAATCCATTTGCAAAGCGCGATACGGCCGCTAATAAATCTTTATAAGTATAACTGATTGAATTGTCATTCGGATCATTGGGTTCCCAAATCAATGCAAGCTTATCGGGATGTGCAAACACATGACGATCTAAACAGTTTTCTGTGATATTCAATTTTCCCTCAACAAACCACTCTGTTTTGGGGATCGACCAATCGTACTTTAAGACATCTTTCCACGGCTGTTGCCACTGAAAAGTAGCTGCAATTTCACCCCAAAATTGCTCGGGGTCTTGGACCGATTTTTTATAGGCAACCGCATAGGACTCAGGAGTAGTTAATTGATAATCAGCTAGTTTATTCATTGGTTTAGTGATTTCTCTTTACAAGATAAAAAATTGCAATTAATGGAAAAATTTATTCTTAAAAGATGTAAGTTTACATCCCAATCTTTTTTATTTTGAAACAACTCTTCAGCATTCTCTCTCTCAAGTGTCCCAGATGTCGTAAGGGCAAATTTTTGGTCAAAAAGCCGTATGATTTTACAGCCTTTACCTCAGTTCGTAAAAACTGCACTGTCTGCAATTTAAACTACCATTTGGAACCTAGTTTTTACTTTGGCTCCATGTTTATAGCTTATGCACTTGGAGTGGCGGTCATGGTCACGGTCATCGTTTTAAATCATCTCTTTTTTACACACTTTTCGTTTTTGAGAGCATTTTGGACCATCCTGGTAACCCTTGTCTTTTTGGCCCCTTACTTGAATGGTCTTTCTAAAATTATTTGGGCCAATTTTTTCTTTGGCTATGATCCAAATTGGGAAGAAAAAAAAATCAAGGCGCATGCACAAGGGCCATCACCTCCGACAGCACAGAAAGATCGAGACCATAGTGGGGCGAATTAAAAGGAGAATCGAAGGGAGGGAGGACTTGCTGCTTTGCTGATAAATGAATCCATTCAAAACCAGCAGCAGC
>JBMZTS010000060.1:0-8445 GCA_049623905.1 Flavobacteriaceae bacterium | reverse complement strand
AAAGTCTCCTAGCCCACTTTTGCGGCCTGACGTTTACGCTCGTTTTCGTCCAGGTAAACTTTACGCAGGCGTAAATGGCTGGGGGTGACCTCCACATATTCATCCCCTTGGATGTATTCTAAGGCTTCTTCTAAAGAGAATTTTATGGGGGGCGCCAACTTTACTTTATCGTCTGCACCAGAGGAACGAACGTTCGAGAGTTTTTTAGTTTTGGTAACATTGACCACCATATCATCTCCCCGAGAGTTTTCACCAATGACTTGTCCGGTGTACACGTCTTCGTTTGGAGCGACAAAGAATTTCCCACGTTCTTGCAGTTTATCGAGCGAATAAGGAATGGCATTCCCTTTTTCCATAGAGATCATGGAGCCGTTGATACGTCCTGGAATTTCTCCTTTAAAAGGCGCAAATTCTTTAAAGCGGTGGTTCATGATGGCTTCTCCCGCAGTAGCGGTCAAAAGCTGGTTACGCAGCCCAATGATTCCCCGAGAGGGAACAATAAATTCGCAAATCATCCGTGTTCCTTTAGGCGTCATGCTCAGCATCTCTCCTTTGCGGAGCGTCACCATTTCAATCGCTTTTCCAGATACGTGTTCTGGCAAATCGATTGTCAGTTCTTCAATTGGTTCGTGCTTAACACCATCGATCTCTTTAATAATCACTTGTGGCTGCCCGATTTGCAATTCATAGCCTTCGCGGCGCATGGTCTCGATCAAGACTGAAAGGTGAAGCACCCCACGTCCGAAGACAATAAATTTATCGGCCGAATTGGTTTCTTCTAGCCGCATGGCCAAATTGCGTTCCAATTCTTTTTCTAAGCGATCTTTTATGTGTCGTGACGTAACAAATTTTCCATCCTTTCCAAAGAAAGGAGAGTCGTTGATGGTAAACAACATGCTCATCGTGGGTTCGTCAATGGCAATGGTCGGTAAAGCCTCAGGAGTTTCGACATCGGCGATGGTGTCTCCAATTTCAAAATTTTCTAACCCAATAACGGCACAGATGTCTCCCGCTTTAACCGTTTCAACTTTTTTACGCCCTAGCCCATCGAAAAGATTAAGCTCTTTAATGCGCTGCTTGCTCACCTCTCCATCACGGTTTACTAAGGCGACTGCCATATTGGTGTGAAGTTCACCGCGTTGTAATCGCCCAATGGCTATTCGACCCGTATAAGCCGAAAAATCTAGGGAGGTAATCAATAGTTGAGGAGTGCCCACCTCAACTTTCGGACTGGGAACATGTTCTAAAACCATATCGAGAAGTGGCTCTACCGAATCGGTTTGCTGTTTCCAGTCGTGGCTCATCCAGTTGTTTTTAGCCGATCCATAAACGGTAGGAAAATCCAACTGCCATTCTTCAGCGCCCAGTTCGAACATCAAGTCAAAAACAGATTCGTGTACTTCATCTGGCGTACAGTTTTCCTTATCGACTTTGTTGACAACCACAATGGGCTTTAATTTGAGATCAATGGCTTTTTGAAGGACAAAACGTGTTTGTGGCATGGGGCCTTCAAAAGCATCGACCAAGAGCAATACGCCGTCTGCCATATTGAGAACACGTTCAACCTCACCACCAAAATCGGCGTGACCAGGGGTGTCAATGATATTAATTTTGGTGTCCTTGTAGGTCACCGATATGTTTTTAGACAAGATGGTGATTCCGCGTTCTCGCTCCAAATCATTGTTGTCAAGGATCAAATCTCCTTTGTTTTCGTTGGTGCGAAACAATTCACAATGGTGCATTATTTTATCGACCAAGGTGGTTTTTCCATGATCAACGTGGGCAATAATGGCAATGTTTTTTATAGCAGTCATGCGGTCATTTTTACAGCGGCAAAGATAGGAGTATATCTTTGACTTTGCTTTGAATTTCAGCTTTTTATTACAGGAGTGAAATTCCTAGAAAAAAGGGTACTTTTGTAAAAAATACTCCATGACATTTTCGGCTTTACCACAACTCGCCCATACAGATAAAAACAACTTTTTTTTAATCGCAGGCCCCTGTGCTATTGAGGGAGAAGACATGGCCATGGAAATCGCCGAAAGTATCCTCTCGATTACGCAAAAACTTGAGATTCCTTATATCTTTAAAGGCAGTTTTAAAAAAGCCAATCGAAGTCGAATCGATAGTTTTACAGGAATCGGCGATCAAAAGGCCTTGGAAATTCTAAAAAAAGTTGGACAACAATTCAATGTTCCAACCTTAACCGATATCCATGAAGCGGCCGACGCTAGCGTTGCTGCTCGCTATGTAGATGTGCTACAAATCCCGGCTTTTCTTGTCCGCCAGACCGACTTGGTCGTTGCGGCGGCCAACACGGGAAAAGTCGTCAATCTTAAAAAGGGACAGTTTATGAGCCCTGAGAGCATGCAATATGCGGTTCAAAAAGTCAAAGACAGTGGCAACGCCAACGCTTGGATTACCGACCGCGGAACACAATTTGGCTATACCGATTTGGTTGTAGACTTTAGAGGCGTGCCCGCCATGCGGCAGCTAGCACCCACGGTCTTAGACGTAACCCACTCGCTACAACAACCCAATCAAAGTAGTGGTGTAACGGGCGGTAAACCGGCCCTAATTGAAACCATTGCGCGGGCGGGTGTGGTCAATCATGTCGACGGTTTGTTTATTGAAACCCATCCGAATCCTTCAAAAGCCAAAAGCGATGGAGCCAATATGCTCCCACTCGATCAACTTGAAGGTCTTCTCACACGACTCGTGGCCATTCGAAAAGTTGTCTCCACCTTTTAAGTTACTCCAATTTGACCGTTTTAACGTTATCGCTAAAGACACGGTCGATTAGAATATGCCTTGGGTCGATGGCTGCCTTGGCTGGAAGAGAATCGGCTTCTATGGTGATGGTCGTGGTCGCTTCAGATAATTTCACCCGTTTTTGATGCATTAATATTTTTTCATCCGCATCGGCAAACACTCCGATATCAATCCATTCGTTTAACTCCACCTGCCGTTCACCACCAATTGAATCTGCCTTAATTTTTTTGGCCTGAATCTCTAAAGCTATACTGAAGCGCCCATTGTCTAGTGCCGTGGCAGAGGCAGATAAAAGACGGTTGTCATACAGGGTTATTTCTTTAAACCAATGGTCTATCAGATAGTTCAAAGAATCTGGAACCTTGGGTTCTAAATACCTTAAAAAGTCTAAGGAGGTGGGATAGGGTGTTTTGTATTTATACGCCGCTAAAAATTCGCTTAAGGCACTGTTGACTTTGTCTTCACCAATATAATCTTGTAGGGCATATAAAATGACACTCCCTTTACCATAATGAATATATGATTGGTTTTCAACCTTATAGAGCGGAAGTTCTTTTTCTATCTCTCCTGCTCTCCCCCGTAAATAGCGATCGTGATCGTATTTTAGGAATTCTCTCATTTCCATGGGGGTTTTTGCAATTTGCTTCATGGTCATAAGGGAAGCGTATTCTGAAAAACTCTCGCTGAGCATGGTGCCCCCTTGCATATTGGCCCCAACCACTTGGTGAGCCCACCATTGATGCGCCATCTCATGCGCAATTACGGCATCTATAATGTTATTCTCTGTTTCGTCTTCGAGGTCAATAACAAAACCAAAAGCTTCTGAGTAGGGCATTGTTCCAGGGAAAGCTTGTGCAAAAGTAGAGAACCTTGGGAATTCAATAATCCGGCATTGCTTGTGCGTGTAAGGGCCAAAGTTTTCAGTATAATAGACCAAAGAACGCTCAACAGCATCCAGCATTTTTTCTATGTTGACACCGTGCTTTTTATCGTGATAAATTTCAATATCTACCCCCTTCCATTGACGCTTGGCTATTTCATATTTAGCCGAAATAAACGAATAAAAGTTTTGTGAAGGATGATCTACCCGATAACGATAATATCGCCGTCCATTTTCTTCCCACTTTTCGATTAAGCTACCCGGGGCAACAGCAATCTGATCGTCTGCCGTTGATATGACCGTTTCCACATTGATGAAGTCCGAATAGCCTTCGGTCAAATAGTTTTTCAAACAATTGTCTGTACAGTCTTGTTCAAGCTTTGGCATTCTATCTTTTGGAGGCAATTTGTATTTCCGTCGCTTATTTCGGGAACTCAGTTCCCTGTTGCTGGCATAGCCAATATTCGGTAAAATTTCAAAATTATTAAAAAAAGAACCGTTTTTTATAACGCTGGTCGATGCTCCGCCGTTGGAGAATCCTACGGGGATATAGTTGCGCTTGACTACAGCCTCTAGGGTATCGCCCGCAACAAATGGCGGATCGAAGACAAAAAATTGAACCCTGTGTTTTTTATCTTCCTTTACCATTGTGGCGTTAGGGAAATCAAATTCTTCCTCCCATTCACTACTGGTATTAAACAATAACGTGTCTATAGGACGATCGTAAGGATTGATGAGTTGTAAATGCGAAACGGCCTTGATTTGCTTTTTATACGGATAGATATCAATGTCATAGTCCGCCTTGATGACTTTAGGATGCGGGGCATCTTTATATTTTTTATAGGTTTTTTCATAATCTACGGCAAGCAATTCGCGCGCTTCACTCGACTTATAAGGGTTTAAAACCTGTGTGTTGTAATAGACGAAACTCGCCAAAGCGACCCAGACCACTCCCACTACAACCACAAGGCTTATGTAGGACTTATTGACCTTCCTCCACTGGGTAGTCAATCTCATTTTAAGAGAATCGGTCGCCCCTCTCGCCCAGAATAATCCGGAAAGCACCAGTAACAGTATCCCCATAACCATCCAATAAAGTATGAACCAAAAAACACCAGTATTGCTTGGGCCAAATCCATTCATATCAGAGTAAATGAGGTAAGGAGTCCCCAAATAGCTCAGCATATTGGACTGCACATCTAGTATGGCTAAAATGATATCTAGTCCTAAAATAACAATGACCGATAGCATATACCCCAAATACTTATGATTGACAATAACCTGAAGAGCAACCAATATCATGCTTGTAACCAAGTAGAGAGGAAAGGCATTGTAAATAAAACTCCAAAAATAAGTCGATAGTTCTATCTGGTCAAAACCTTTGAATAGCTGATAACATATGGTTATAAAGACAAAAAACACATGCAAGATAAGAGTTAAACTAAAGAGAGATAGTGTTTTGGCAAACAAGGGAATGAGTGTTCGATGGGGAGTGGCATCGACAACTTCGTTGATACGAAAATCGCGATCGCGCCAAACCAATTCACCGCTAAAGAACACTAAAATGATCATGACAAATAAAAAGGTCCCTGAGATGGTCTCAGTCATTTTGTAAGTTAGCGGATAAGACTGAAGACCGAAATATTCAAACCCAGAGATCAAATCGGTGAGCAGTAAAATAACACTAAATAAAAAGAGAATTCTAAAGGTAATATGTTTATAAATGCTCTTAAAATTGATGGTGAAAAAACTTAAAAACTGTTGCCACAACGATTCGTTGAACTGGGTTGATGGGCGAAGGACTTCAGTGATTTTTTCATCTGGTGTAATGGTCTGTTTTTTCGCTTTTACTTTTTTATCGGCAAATGAAAAATTAAAATAGGCCAAAACGATTACTAAGAGAGAAAACGAAACCCAAATCAGACGGTTCCATAAAAGGAGTCCCGTTAAAGAGGGGTTTAATGTGTTTTTCTCTAAAGGGGTGTAGTATTTTGAAATGACCCCATAGGTTCTGTTGCCAAAAATATCGACAAGGGCCCCTAGAGTTTCATTGTCTAAATCGGAAAGGAATTGGCCCGAAACAGAATAAGCAACAATAATGACCAAGGCTCCGACAAAGGAGGTTACCGTATTTTTAAATTGATGTGCTAAGGTGAAAATGATTGCGCCAGCAAACAGCATATTGGGAAGAACAAAAATAAAATAATTGCTAAGAAAAGTGCTCAACGCAAGAGGGCCAAAGCGATCGGGCTCTATCCAACCGGCTAAAGGCGCAATAAAAGAGCCTAGGGCTATCCCGATAAAAACACCCATTAAAGGAAGAGTTGAGAGAAATAACGCGGCAAAAAAGCGACCAAAAAAGTAGCTGAACTTATCTATTGGTGTAGCGAATAAGATGCTTTGAAAATCGTGCTTTCTGTCTCTTAAGGCGGCATTATTAAAAAAAGCAGCGGCAAAAAGAAGACCAAAAATACACATGATCGCAGTGAAGGTGGTCACTACATGTGGGGCATTGCGCTTGACATTTCCAATGGCACCACCGATTTGCACATTGTCAGTAGAATTTGCGGCAAAGACTAATAAAAAAACGATAAAGAAAAACAGATAAACCATTGGTTGTCTGAGATTATATCGTATTTCAGATAAAAAAAAGTGTTTGAACATAAGACAGAGTTTAAGCGTTCTTTTGCAATTTAGAAAAGAAGACGTCTTCTAAGGAAGGTGGGATAGGTTTAAAACTGGCGTCGGGCTTTTCGCCCAAAATGTGAATTACGGGCTTTCCAGCGATCAGACGATTCGAGATGACATTGAAATTCTGTTTGTAATCTTCCAATTCTTTTCGACCGATTTGCTTTTCAAAAACTTTGCCTTTCAATTCTTTAATCCCTTGTTCTGGAGTGCCGCTAAACACGATTTTACCGTGGTTCATCACAGCCATATCGGTACACAGTTCACGAACATCATCGACAATATGGGTAGAAAGAATTACAATCACCTCTTCTCCAACATCTGAAATAAGATCATAAAAGCGGTTGCGTTCTCCAGGATCGAGCCCTGCAGTGGGTTCATCTACAATGAGTATTTTAGGATCGCCAATAAGTGCCTGGGCGATACCCACACGTTGTTTCATTCCTCCTGAAAAGCCTTTTACGCTTTTGTTTCTCTTTTCAAAAAGATTGACTTTTTGTAATAAGTAATGGACGAGTTCTTTGCGCTCTCCTTTGGCTGTAATGCCTTTAAGTGCTGCGAGATGATTGAGCAATTGTTCTGCAGTAATGCGGGGATACACGCCAAATTCTTGAGGCAAATAACCCAGCATTTTTCTGAATTCTTTAGGGTGACTAAGCAAGTCTATATCGTTAAACATTATGCTCCCAGTGTCGGGTTCTTGGAGGGTTGCTATGGTCCGCATTAGGGTAGATTTTCCGGCACCATTGGGCCCTAATAATCCAAACATTCCACTGGAAATGTCAATGGAAATGTCATCCATTGCTTTGACATTATTTGCATATTGCTTGGATAAATTTTTAATTATAAGTTGAGTCATTTGGAGGAATTTAGAAGGTATTAATAAACATTAAAAGTATCAAAATATTATACAAAATAGCGGTCTAAGAGAATTATTTTAATGTTTCTGAAACAAAATTTCTTAATTTTGTAGCACGTTTAATAGCGTTCTTTGAAAAATGGGGTCGACTGGTTTTGACAGCGAGATCAATCGAACAGTAAGCATGTCGAGCATTGAGTCACAGCTCGTAAATCTTGGATTCAAACCTTAATTGGCGAAAATAACTACGCTCTAGCTGCATAAGCGACTGAATTATAGTAAGTCATTGCCAAGTCCTAACTAGGTTAGGAAGCCGGATGTCTCGTATCAGCCCTTGTTGACGGCGGATACACCAGAGGCACCAGAGAAGTCAACATCGAAGTCGGCGAGTGCTACGTCAACTTTTCAATTGAAGCACTAAGGTATGCGTGGGCCGTTTTTAGTCAGCTCATACTCGAAAATCAATTAAAAACTAAACATGTAGAAAGCTCTTTAATGGCTTGTTTGGACGAGGGTTCGATTCCCTCCGACTCCACAAAAAAGGACAAACTCATGTTTTTTGAGATTTGTCCTTTTTTTTTGAGATAACATTTTGTTTATCCTATAAGATAGCCCTCAACGCTCTATCGGTTCTTGTGTTTCAAATTTCAATATGGCCTTAGGTTCCAATTTTGGCGTATTGAGTAGGTTTACATTAGAAGTGATTTAATCGCGATAAGTCGTTTATTTATTGCGTATTTGTTCCTTTTTAGTTGTAAAAATAAGGATCTAGTAAAATTAATGATGAATAAATAAAAATATTTTAAATTATTTATTCACCAAAGCATTAGAGAATTGTTAATTTTTTAATAAGTTTAACATATTAATACTTACTATATATATGCAAAACAAGATTTATTACATGGCAATTCTTTGTTTGATTTTTGCGCAATTTACCTTTGCACAAAAGGTAATTCGCGGAAATGTAAGCGATGCAAATGGCCCTCTTCCAGGTGCTAATGTTATCGAACAAGGAACCACAAACGGTGTAAGCACCGATTTTGATGGAAATTATGAAATTACCGTTTCAGATAACGCAGGAGCATTGGAAATCAGCTACACTGGTTTTCTAACTCAGAGTATTGAAATCGGAAATCAATCTTCTATTGATGTGATCTTAGAGGATGATACACAGCTATTAGATGAAGTCGTTGTAACCTCTTTAGGGTTTACCGAAAAAAAGGATAGATTAGGGTCTACCTATTCT
>JBMZTS010000059.1:0-8463 GCA_049623905.1 Flavobacteriaceae bacterium | reverse complement strand
CAAAGCAACTCGCTGCTCTTTGGTGTGGATTATGTTGGTAATGGAACTGTGGTCTACTTTGTTGACAATCCACTCTATCGAAATTTTTGGGAAAATGGGAAGCTATGGTTAATCAATAGTCTCTTTTTTTAGTTTTTGGCATGAAAATTGAAAAAAACTCGATATGAACAAGTCACTATTTTTTAAAGCAGTCTTATTTTCAACTGTTATTTCACTCGTTTTTAGTTGTAATTTTTTAACCGACAAGGATGACGATGATGACAAAGAAATGGTCGAGGTCGCCTATGCTGTCCCCAACTATGAAACGACAAGCCAGTTGTCCTCTAAAATTACTGTTGAGGACCCAAAAGACTATGCCGAGGCAGGCAAAATAATCACCTACCAAAACTACATCTTCATCAATAAACCTCAAGAGGGGGTTCATGTTGTCGACAACAGCGATCCCAATGCGCCTGTCAACCTTCACTTCATTTCCATCCCAGGATCGCTAGATATGGCCATCATCGATAATCATCTTTATACCGACATGTTTTCAGCCCTTGTTGTTTTCGACATCAGCGATGTAACCAATCCGAGCTTGCAAAAAGATTTTACCGTGGACGATGTTTTTTACTACAATCCCTACGTTTTTATTCCTGAAGATTTGTATACACATTCATTTGTACGCTATGAGGAAATCGATGAAAGTAAAGGGATCGTTACAAGCTGGGATATTGAATTTAGAGAAGAACCTTTAGAAGAATATTTCGTTAGTTATGATGATGACGCTCTAGCAACTCCACTTAGCGCCTTAGAAGATAGTAGCAGCCAGCCTAAACAAACTTCAACAGCAGGGTCAATGACCCGCTTTCTCCCAGTTGGAAATTACCTATACACCATTAACTTTAATGAGTTAGTCCTTTTCTCAATAAGCGAGAATTATCAACCCAATCGCTTTGCCCGATTAGATACAGGAACGCAAGCCGAAACCCTCTTTCAATTAAACGATTTATTGTTTGTTGGTTCAACAACAGGGATGCTCATGTATGACGTTGAAAATCCAAGTAACCCAGAGTATCTCAATAGTGTTGAACACTTTAGAAGTTGTGACCCTGTAGTTGCCGACGAGTCTTATGCTTATGTTACCCTTCGGGGAGGCACCAATTGTTTTACTGAAATGAACGAACTTCAAATCATTGATATTCAAGATAAAGAAAACCTAAGTGTAGTTTCCCGTCAGGTACTCTTTAACCCTCATGGTTTAGCCATACATCAAGATCATTTAATTATTTGTGATGGTACAGCAGGTCTCAAAGTTGTTAATGTGAGTGATCGCAAAAATCCTGAAATTGTAAATACAGAAGCCCTCCCTTTTGCTTACGATATTATTGTCGATTTCCCCAATGCGATGGTAGTTGGTAAAGGTGTGCTCTACCAGTACGACCTTTCTAATCTTCCCGATGTAGAGTTGACGGCAGAACTTAGACTCGATGAGAATTAGCGGGGACAGCATAGAGATCAAAATCGGCGGCCTCGGTAATGGTTAACTCAAAAAATTCTCCTTGCTTAAGATAAAATTCTCTGGCATCGACAAGAACTTCATTATCGACATCAGGTGAATCCATTTCTGTTCGCCCTACGAAGTAGTTCCCCTCTTTTCGGTCAATGACACAACGGAAAGTTTGCCCTACTTTTTGTTGATTTAATTCCCATGATATTTGCGACTGCAATGCCATAATTTCTGCTGAACGTGCTTGCTTAACTTCTTCAAGGACGTCATCTACAAGCTGATATGCATGGGTGTTTTCTTCATGCGAATAAGTAAAACATCCCAAACGCTCAAAGCGCATTGTCTTTACCCACTCCTTTAGCTCATCAAAATCGGCTTGGGTTTCGCCCGGATAGCCTACAATTAAACTGGTTCTTAAAGTGATCTCAGGCACAGCCTCTCTAAATTGGGCTAAAAGTCGTGTAGTTTTAGCCTTTGAGGTACCCCGTCTCATCGATTTTAAAATATGATCTGAAATGTGTTGTAATGGAATGTCGAGATAATTACATATTTTATCTTCCGCTGCCATGACCTCAAGTACATCCATTGGAAAACCCGTTGGAAAAGCATAATGAAGTCGAATCCACTCAATTCCTTCTACCTGGACAAGGGCTTTTAACAACTCGGCCAAATTTCTTTTTTTGTATAAATCTAGGCCGTAATAGGTAAGGTCTTGAGCAATTAAAATTAATTCTTTAACACCGTCTTTGGCCAAGCTTTCGGCTTGACTAACGAGCTCTTCTATGGGCGTTGAGCGGTGCTGCCCTCTCATTAAGGGAATGGCACAAAACGAACACGGACGATCACAGCCCTCAGAAATTTTAAAATAGGCATAATTTCTAGGCGTCGTAGTTAAGCGCTCACCTAAAAGTTCGTGTTTGTAATCTGCCTCGAGGGCTTTTAAGAGTTGTGGCAATTCACTCGTCCCAAAGTACTGATCAACCGCAGGGATTTCTGCTTCTAAATCTGGTTTATAACGCTCGCTCAAACAGCCGGTTACGAAGACTTTATCAACATCTCCCGCCTCCTTACGCTTAATATTTTCAAGAATAGTGTTAACCGATTCTTCCTTGGCATTGTCGATAAACCCACAGGTGTTTATTACAACTATATTCCCTTCTTGTTCGTGAACAACTTCCTTCCCACTGGCTTTGAGTTGTCCCATCAAGACCTCTGAGTCGTAAATGTTTTTAGAACACCCCAGGGTGATTACATTAATTTTATTTTGCTTGGTGCTTTTTGTCCGCATACTAGTTTAACACACGATTAAGAAAGTTCAAGGTGGCAATTTTAACTTCATCGTAATTATCGGTGACAATATGACAAGCGATTTCATGCGCACCAGCATTTGGAAAAGCCTGTTCTTCTTTCAACGATGTTGGAGTGCCCAATTCGTGAAACATTGTTCGCATGGCCGCCACAGAGACCACAGGATCCTGCTCAGTTTCGTTTTTGTAGTAAAAGCCAGAAAAGGTAGGGATGGTAATGCGCTTAAAGGTTTCTGGAATCATGGCTGTCTCGAGTAATTTTTGCATCTGTATAACGGCTTCTAATCGGTATTTCCAAGTCCAGTATTGCCGCTTTATTGGTCTAGAATCGGCAATGACATTGTAATTGCCTCCACTGATGAGGCGAACAAATTGTAATCCCCAAGGTAGTGTGGCCACAAAATCCATCGGGTGAGCGATTCGAATATTGGGAGCGTATAACACTAAAGCCGCGATTTTTGAATGATAGGCGGCTAAAGTCAAGGCTGCTGTACAGCCTGTAGAAGTACCCATCAAAATCACTTTTTCCCCTAAAAGATGACCTACGGCTAAGGCCTCGCGAGCGCTATCTAAATATTTTTCGCCGGTATATTCTAACATCGCGTCATCGCTCTCAAGACCATGAGCGTAAAGTCGAGGTAAATAGATATTTGCCCCTATGGCTTTCGCCACTTCACGATGAACTGGAGCAGCATCTTCAGCACTTCCAGAAAATCCATGCAAATAAACAATAGCATATTCCGTTTTTTGTGGAAGACTGTCTGCAAAAATAAGTTTGGAAGCATTGTCTTCTTTTATGTTCGGAAATTGTTTTTCTCGTTCAAGTACCCATTGCGGCAATTCTTCAATACTAATTTCAAGCTGTGGAAGTGCCTTTTTAATTTCAGGAGCATCAACCGTTGGCCCAAGAAGAAAAATACTTCCCAATAAAACCACACTTGCCAATAATGTTTTTAGAACTAATTTCATTTGATTTAATTAAAAAAGGAGTGAACAAAGGCGGTGCTGTTAAAAATCTTCAAATCGTCAATCCCCTCACCAACGCCTATAAACTTGACTGGAATATTGAATTGATCAGAAATCCCCATAACGACGCCTCCTTTAGCAGTACCGTCTAATTTTGTAATCGCCAAGGCCGTCACTTCTGTGGCTGCGGTAAATTGTTTGGCCTGTTCAAAGGCATTCTGTCCCGTGGACCCGTCGAGCACTAGCAAGACTTCATGTGGTGCGCCAGAAACAATTTTATCCATAACGCGTTTTACCTTTGTCAATTCATTCATCAAATTAACTTTATTATGGAGACGTCCGGCAGTATCAATCAGGACAATATCGGCATTTTGACGCACAGCCGATTCGATGGTGTCAAACGCCACTGAGGCTGGGTCACTGCCCATTTCTTGCTTCACAAGAGCCACGCCAGAGCGGTCGGCCCACACCTGCAATTGGTCAATAGCGCCCGCACGAAAAGTGTCGGCCGCGCCCAACACAACTTTTTTCCCTGCTTGTGAAAACTGATGGGCTAATTTTCCAATGGTAGTGGTCTTACCCACACCATTGACACCCACCACCATAATCACATGTGGTTGAGCTTGCAATGGTTGATCAAAAGAAAAATCCTCCGCCGTGTGATGTGACGCTAGTATTGCCCCAATTTCTTCTTTTAAAATAAGTTTCAGTTCGTGCGTCCCAAGGTATTTATCTCTAGCAACACGCGCTTCAATAGCTGCAATGATTTTAAGGGTTGTGGGCACACCCACGTCAGCGGTTATAAGGACTTCTTCAAGATCATCTAAAAGCTCAACATCAACTGTAGTTCGGCCAGCGATAGAAGTTCCTAGCTTTGAGAAAAACGATTTTTTTGTCGTTTCCAAGCCTTTACCTAAGGTCTGATCTTCTCCTGAAAACAGTTCATTTAATTTGCTCATTGTCTCGAATAAAAAAAGCTACTGTAAAAGTAGCTTTTCTTTTAATATTATGTTAAAAAGTCTTAATGCTTATTTAACCAGTCATTGACTTGGTCAGGAGCTGTTATCGTTTCTACAAAAGAATACGATTTAGAATCTCCTTTTTTCACCATTTTGATCACTTTGGTTAAACGTTTTGAACCGGTTTGTAAGGTTGCTACTGATTTCTTTGCCATAACTATTTAATTTCTTTGTGAACCGTCATTTTTTTAAGAATCGGATTGAATTTTTTAATCTCCAAACGATCGGGCGTGTTCTTTTTATTTTTTGTTGTAATGTAACGAGATGTGCCAGGTTGACCAGAGGCTTTGTGCTCTGTACATTCTAAAATTACCTGAACGCGGTTTCCTTTTTTTGCCATGGTGTTTTAATTAAAGTACGCCTTGAGCTTTTGCTTCTTTTAATACGGCTGAAATTCCTTTTCGATTAATCGTTTTCAAAACAGAGGTAGATACTTTAAGGGTAACCCACTTGTCTTCTTCAGGAATATAGAAACGCTTTTTGATGAGATTGACCTCAAATCGGCGTTTTGTTCTATTCAACGCTTTAGAAACATTGTTTCCAAACTGCGCGCGTTTTCCACTTATTTCACAAACTCTTGACATATGCTTTGTTTTTACTGTTCGTTTAAACAGGATGCAAATTTACTTTTTTTTGTCGAGTTACAAAATACTTTTTCTGAAATTTTGACAATAAAATGATAATCCTAGTAAATTGGCACAAACGAGGAATTTGTTAATAAAAATAAGCCTGAACAATCGATATGCCCTAGTCATTTTGATTGATTTAAACCCGCTTTGGTTATTTTTACAACAGCTGTGTTACAGGGCATATGAAATATAAAATCGAACAATGTACAAAAGCAGATCTTCAAACTATTTTTAAGCGTTATGAAGAAGCCACTTTACTTCAAAAAGAAAAAAAAATCATTGGTGTGTGGTCAAAATTTGATCGGGCACTGATTGAAGGGGAGATCGAAGAAGGCAGGCAGTGGAAAATTGTTTTCGGTCCTCATATTGTCTGTGTATGGGCCATCACTTACAGCGATCCTCTGATCTGGGGAGAACGCGATCGCGATCCCTCTATTTACATTCATCGTATCGCAACG
Organism: Flavobacteriaceae bacterium; assembly: GCA_049623905.1. Classification (GTDB taxonomy): domain Bacteria; phylum Bacteroidota; class Bacteroidia; order Flavobacteriales; family Flavobacteriaceae; genus Arcticimaribacter. The sequence goes on along the minus strand of JBMZTS010000059.1, from coordinate 2,595 downwards.
CATGAAAATTTTCGCGGTCAACAGATGGTTCAAAAAATTGTAAAATGGGCCATCGCGAGGGCAAAAATAGAAAAGAAAGCTTTTATACGACTCGATACCGTTGGGGAAAACAAAGCTTTAATTGCCCATTATAAAAATATGGGGTTTTCTTTTCTGGGCATGTTTTCGCTTTCCAACACGCAAGGACTTCCTGCGCATTACGACCTTGCACCAACTTGCTTATTCGAAATTGCTTTGAACTGAAATAGGCTATAATTTTTTATCTTACAAAAAATAATGCCCCATGAAACATAACCCTTCACTTGTTGTACAAACCATTTACCCTGTTGACCGGTTCCGACTTTGGTCATATCTCACCGAACTGACCCATTTGCAAAAATGGTTTTTTAAGGAGATAAAAACGTTTCAACCCATTAAGGGGTTCAAAACGCAGTTTTCGATAGAACACAATGCAAAAATTTTCACACACTTATGGACAATACGCCACATCATCCCTCAAAAGAAATTAGTATTAGGTTGGCAATATCAAGAATATAAAGGTGACTCTGAAACCGTTTTTGCGTTAAGTGATTGCGAAAATGGAACCATGCTAACCCTTAGTGCCTACATCCTAGACCCGTTTCCAGCTCTGGAGGAGTTCAGCCAAAAAAGCATGAAAAATGGTTGGACGACTTTACTAAAAAATCAGCTAAAGCCTTATGTTAATGAGACTATAAGAAGTTAACTTTTCCAGAAGCTAAGTCATACATCCCGCCTACTATTTGAATTTCACCATTGTTTTCCATCTCAGCGAGAACAGGACTTTCTTGGCGTATTTTCTCGATGGTTAGCTCAACATTTTTGGTTCCAACAGCATTAACAAAATCAATGTTTGCTGAGGTTCGCTCTGCAGGCTCTGTTGGTGAGGTAATGGCCTCTACCGCTGGGGATAATTTAGAAAGCATTCCAGTCAAATTTCCTAGTTCCGCATGATCACAAGCGCCTTTTACCGCACCACATGCCGTATGCCCAAGAACCAAAATAAGCTTTGTTCCCGCCAGTTTACAAGCAAATTCCATACTCCCAAGAATGTCCGTATTGACAAAGTTTCCGGCAATTCGAACACTGAAAATGTCGCCAATTCCTTGGTCAAAAACCAATTCTGCTGGAACACGAGAGTCGATACAACTCAATACAGTAGCAAATGGATATTGCCCTGAACTGGTCTGTTCTACCTGAAGCGATAAATCTCGCACGATTTGTTTTTTTGAAGTAAAACGTTGATTGCCTTCTTTTAATGATTCTAAGGCTTTTAGTGGGGTAATATTTTCTTGAGTTTCTTTAGTGTGTGCATTCATTTTTATCAATTTTAACGTAAAGATAAGATGCAAAAAAATATTATACAATGCTTTTCTTTAGCAATTCAAAAACTTTATTTACTGCTTTTTGAATGACCCGCTCACGATGACGACCAAAATTGAATTTTTCTGAATAAATACCCTGAGGTGATACCAGAGCAATGCATACTGTTCCAACGGGTACACTCAGATCACCTTGAGATGGACCGGCATTTCCCGTAGTAGCAATAGCGTGTGTTGAAACATATTTTCTCTGAGCGCCAAGTGCCATGGCTTCTGCCACCTCAACACTCACTACAGAATGGTTTTCAATGAGTTCTGGTGGAACGCCTAAAAGATCTGTTTTACTTGTTGTATGGTAAGTAACCGCTCCTCCTTTAAAGTATTGTGATGCGCCAGGAATTTTGGTTATCCTAGAAGCAATTTCGCCACCAGTACAACTCTCAGCCAACGCCAAAGTATAGTGCTGCGCTATGAATTTCTTTTGAATCTGTTCTTCCAATGAAGCCTCTTCTTCGAATCCCATAAAAATATCCTCTATTTGCGGGAGTAAAGTGGCAATGCTTTGATCGATTAAGCGGATGATTTCAGATTCATTTGGGCCTTTAGCTGATAATCTCAGGCGGACACGTCCGATATTGGGTAAATAAGCCAATTTGACTTTTTCAGGGAGACTGTTTTCCCATAGGGCAATGCGTTCTGCAATAACACTCTCGCCTAAGCCATAAGTCAATACGGTTTTATGAATAATAAAGGGGCGTGTGTAGTGTTGCTGTATCGCAGGAATTACCTCGTTGGAAATCAGCGCTTTCATTTCAAAAGGAACACCAGGCAGAGCAATAATCACACGCTCCTCTTTTTCAAACCACATCCCAGAAGCGGTGCCATATTTATTTTCTAAAACACGGGCCTTTGATGGGAGAAGGGCTTGTTTTCTGTTTTCATCATTAATAGGGGTTGGTACATATTTTTCAAACATTTCTTCAATACGGGCTAAAACTTCATGATTTTTGACCAACACATCGTCGAAATAGTCACAAAGTGTATGCTTGGTTAGATCGTCTTTTGTTGGCCCCAATCCTCCCGTTATGATGATGATTTGTGCACGCTTTTGCGCTTGGTCAAGAGATTTAACAATCGCTTCTTTTTTATCTGAAATGGAGGTGATTTGAACCACTTCAACCCCAATTTTATTGAGTTCTTTGGCAATAAAAACAGCATTGGTATTGACAATCTGACCAATCAATATTTCATCACC
>JBMZTS010000058.1:0-8519 GCA_049623905.1 Flavobacteriaceae bacterium | reverse complement strand
ATCTTTGCCACGCGATATCCTGAGAATTATCAACTCGGTAAATTAAACCCTTTAATCAGCTTTGGTGCCTCTCCGCGTGGAAGTATAAATTTAGCGACTGCAGCCAAATGTTATGCCTTTTTAAAACACAGAGGTTATGTTATTCCAGAAGATGTACGTGCTGTAATTTATGATGTTTTACGCCACCGTATCGGATTAACCTATGAAGCCGAAGCGGAGAATGTAACAACCGAAGATTTGATTTCTCAAATCATCAATCATGTTGAAGTTCCTTAAATAAGATTGACTTAAGGGTCAATCCCCTCTATGGATACAAAAGAGTTACTTAAAAAAGTTCGCAAAATTGAAATCAAAACCCGAAGACTAAGCGATCATGTCTTTGGCGGGGAATATCACAGCACCTTTAAAGGGCGTGGAATGACGTTTAGTGAAGTAAGACAGTATCACTATGGTGATGATGTTAGGGCCATTGATTGGAATGTCACCGCCCGCTACAACGAACCTTTTGTCAAAGTTTTTGAAGAAGAAAGAGAGTTAACGCTTATGCTCGTGGTAGACGTAAGTGGCTCAGAGTTTTTTGGTACTGCCGATCAATTTAAACGGGATGTTTTGACAGAAATTGCTGCCACCCTCTCATTTTCAGCCCTACAAAACAACGATAAGGTGGGTTTGTTGTTGTTTTCGAACCAAGTAGAACTGTTTATTCCGCCCAAAAAAGGGCGCTCACATATTTTGCGAATTATTCGAGAACTGTTAGAATTTGAACCTCAAAATAAGACGACAGATATCGGCAATGCGTTGGCTTTTTTATCGGGGATTTTAAAAAAGAAAGCCATTGTTTTTGTCCTGTCCGATTTTATGGACATTAATTATGAAAAAACCCTGCGAATTGCTGCCAAAAAGCACGACTTAACAGGCATTCGTGTTTACGACAAACTGGAAGAAGCACTTCCTAACCTTGGCCTAGTGCCAATGGTTGACAGTGAAACTCAAGCCATTCAATGGGTGAATACAGCGTCTAAAAAAGTGCGGGAAAAATACGCGCAATATCAGAGAGAACGTAAGGAGGAATTTCAAAGGTTATTTAAGCTCAATGGCGCAGGTGCTATTGAGTGCCGATCAGACGAAAGTTATGTCAAAAAATTATTAGGGTATTTTAAAGCAAGAATTTGAGCAAATGAAACGACTCCTATTATCTACTTTCTTATGGCTGCTTTTGTGTTTTCCGTCTGTCCTAATGGGACAGTTAGAAGCAGAGATTGCGATTGCTGTGGATTCACTAAAGGTAAAAATAGGTGAGCAAATCAACGTGAGTTTACAAGTCAAAACCGATAGCCTATCAATGGTCGAATTTCCTCCCGAGCCTTCGTTTCTTCCGTTTGAAATTTTAGAAGAATCGGCCATAGACACCCTTCGTTCGGCTCAGCACTATTTCTATACCAAGCATTTTGCACTCATTCAATTCGATTCTGGACGCTATTGGATTCCCCCACAAAAAATTATTGTAGATGGCTTTTCCAAGTTTTCCGATTCGGTTGCCATCGAGGTGGCTACCGTCAAGGTCGATACCCTTCAGCAACCTATGTTTGATATTAAACCAATCCAATTGGTTGATCGTTCCTATACAGAATTGATTAAAAATAGTCTTATTGCGTTCGTTTTTATAATGCTCATTACGGCCCTTTATTTTCTCAGTCGTGAGTACCGAAAAAAGAAAGAAGCCTTACAAGAGGGAATCCCGCCTTTTGAGCGAGCTTTGAACGCCTTAAAAGCGATGGAAAAAGAAATGCCATCGGTTCAAGAAGAATACAAAAATTACTATTCAAGACTGACCGATGTCGTTCGCCGTTATTTGGAGGAAGAAGCGGCAATTGATGCCCTAGAAAGCACCTCCGATGAACTCATAGAAAAATTAGAACTGCGAAAAGACGCAGGAACCTTAGAATTAAATTTAGAGACCCTAAACAATTTGAAAAAGGTACTAAACAATGCCGACTTAGTTAAGTTTGCTCGTTCTGCCCCTGCTTTAGGAACAGCAACCAATGATCGCACAATTGTTGAACAAGTGGTTATCGAGACCAAAGAAGCCCTTCCTGAACCAACACAAGAAGAACTTGAAGCAACGATCGCATATCAAAAAGCTTTAGAACGAAAACGGAGAATACAAAAAATGCAACTCATCGGGATTTCTAGTCTATCAGTTATTATTTTAGCGGCTCTGATATCAATTGCCTACTATGGATTTACACCTGTAAAGGACACCCTGTTTCGCTACCCTACGAAGGTTTTACTCGACGGGTCTTGGATAAAGAGTCAATACGGGGCTCCTCCGGTGTCATTAGAAACGCCAAAGGTTCTGATGCGCGATGCGCAATCGACACCGCAGCAAGTGATTTATAATCATGGAAATCCACTTGAAGACTTCTACACACAGTTAATTTTCCAAAAGCGTAGTGGTAAAAACCAAAAGGAGAAAAGTCAAGAAGAACAAGAAGCAGCAGCCCAGGAATTAATGGAGGCCGCCATTTCGAAGTATGAAGATCAGGGTGCCGTAAATTTACTGGTTCAAAATGACACCTTTTCAACACAACAAGAGGGAGTAGAAGCTTTTCGTCTTTTCGGAACTTTAGATTTGCCCAAGGAAGAAGACTTTGTCCGTTGTCGATTTGTAACGATAATTTTTCCGTTCGAAGAAGTTACCATTGAACTACAGTTGGTTTATCCAAAAGACGATCGCTATGGCGACTCTATAGAACAACGACTATTGCAGTCATTAGAAATAATTAAAGAATTGTAAGGTGCTGAACGAAATCCAATTTGCCAATCCAGAATATTTATGGGGACTCCTTTTGCTTCTCCCATTGATACTTTGGTATGTGATGACACACAAACGCCAACAAGCGCGGTTAACACTTTCTTCTCTCGAAGGATTTAAAGGCCAGTCCTCGCTTTTAGTCAAATTATTTCCGCTTCTTTTTGTCTTTCGCCTTTTTGCTCTAGCATTGATTGTGATGGCCATTGCTCGTCCACAAACAATGGATGTTTCCACACGAACAAAAACCAATAAGGGAATTGATATTGTGATGGCCATCGACGTCTCCTCGAGTATGTTAGCTCAAGATTTAAAGCCCAACCGCCTTACCGCTTTAAAAAATGTCGCCAGTGATTTTATCTCTCAACGACGAAGCGATCGTATAGGGCTGGTGATTTACGCTGGAGAAAGCTATACCAAAACACCAATTACCAGCGACAAGCGGATTGTTCAAAATGCCCTCAGTGAAATTCGTTTTGACGGTGTGATTAATGACGGAACAGCCATAGGGATGGGTCTAGCCACCGCCGTTAACCGCTTAAAGGATAGTCGTGCCAAAAGTAAAGTTATTATTCTTTTAACCGACGGGGTCAATAACTCAGGATTTATAGATCCTAAAATCGCCACAGAATTGGCGGTTGAATTTCAGATAAAGACATATACCATTGGCTTAGGTAGCAATGGGAATGCTAGGGCACCTGTCGGGATCTTGCCCAACGGCAAATTTCAATATGGAATCACTAAAGTCGAAATTGATGAAGAGCTACTGCAATCGATTGCTGACGATACTGGCGGTCTTTATTTTCGCGCGACAGATAATAATAGCTTAGAAGAAATTTATGAAGAAATTAATAAACTTGAAAAAACAGAAGTAGAAGAATTTAAGTATTACAATTATGAAGAAAAGTTCCGCTTTTTGGTCTTGATGGCCATAGGCTTTCTTTTCTTTGAATGGATTTTGAAGAACACCTTATACCGAAGCTTTATATAGTCATGTACCAACTCGACGCACCATATTATTTTTATGTCTTTACTCTTATCCCGCTATTGTGGTTAGGATACTTAGGTTTGAGTACCTGGAAAAAGAAAACACAAGCATCTTTTTCTTCGGTTAAAATTTTAGATATTTTAAGCCCAAACCGTTCGCGTTTTAAGCCTTTTTTAAAGCTTTTGGTTGTTAGTATTGGTTTCAGTTGTTTGTTCATCGCCTTGGTCAATCCGAAAATTGGCACTCAGTTGGAAACGGTAAAGCGTGAAGGGGTGGATATTGTTTTTGCGATTGACGTTTCCAAGAGCATGCTGGCTGAGGACATTGCTCCAAATCGTTTGGAAAAAGCGAAGCGTTTGGTATCGGCACTATTAAATGATTTGGCCAGTGACCGGGTTGGAATTATTGCCTATGCTGCTCAAGCAGTTCCACAATTGCCCATAACGACGGACTATAGCGCGGCAAAAATGTTTTTACAAGCGCTTAACACCGATATGCTCTCTTCGCAAGGAACCGCTATAGACGCTGCCATTAGCTTGGCCACAACATATTTTGATGATACCGAACAAACCAACCGCGTGGTCTTTATACTTTCCGATGGAGAAGATCACTCAGAATCGGAAACAATCGACGCTGCTCAACGGGCAAATGCCCTAGGGATAAAAATTTTCGCGCTTGGTGTAGGAACCGAAAAAGGAGCCCCCATCCCGATTAAACGCAATGGAGTTGTGGAACGGTACAAAAAAGATGAAAACAATGAGGTGGTCATCACCAAACGCAACACAGTTGTCCTAGAGTCGATTGCTGAAACGACAGAAGGTGCCTATACGGATGGCAACGACACCCAAGCCGTTCTTTCGTTTGTTCGTGATCAATTGAAACAAATGGAAAAAAAAGAATTTGAAGCAAAGAAATTTGTGAGTTATAAAGATCGCTTTCAGCCTTTTTTGATTGCAGGATTCCTACTATTTTTGATAGATCTTTTCTTACTGGAAACAAAAACACAATGGGTCCAGCGCTTAAATTTATTCAATGAAAAAGAAACAAGAACAGATGAAGTATAATTGGGCACTTCTGCTTTTTTATTTTTTTGCCTGTGCGGCCACAGCACAAGTAGGTAAAGAGAATAATTTGATTGCTGATGGGAATGAAATGCATCAAAACGCGGCTTATATTAACTCAGAAGCAGAATACCGAAAAGCCCTCTCCCTAAACAGTCAAAACACAAAAGCCCAGCATAATTTAGGGAATTCATTGTACCGTTCAAAAGATTATACTCAGGCGAATCAACGTTTTTTTCAAAGCCAAAAAAACAGCACGAGTAAGGACGAAAAGCATTTGGCTTTTCACAATATGGGAAATGGTTTTATGCTTCAAAAAAAGTATGAAAATGCTGTAGAGGCCTATAAAAACGCATTGCGCAATAATCCTGCGGATGAAGATACCCGCTACAATTATGCTTTAGCCAAAGAGTTGCTAAAAAAGCAACAAGAAGAACAAGAGGAGAATCAGGATCAACAGGATCAGGATCAACAAGATCAACAGGAGAACAAGGACGATCAGCAAAAAAACAACGACGATTCGGAAGGCAACCAAAAAGAACAACCATCGGATGATGGGGAAGAGGGCGATCAGAAAGACAACAACGACGAGAAACAAAATCAGGATGAGGAGAAAGACAAAGAAAAGCCTCAAGATTCAGAAGGCGACAAGAAAGATGGTGATAAAAAGCAGCCTCCCCCACGTCAACCGGGTCAAATTTCTCCCGAACAAGTTAAAAGTCTTTTAGATGCGATGAACAAGCAGGAAAAAGAGGTTCAAGATAAAGTGAATGCCAAAAAAGTAAAAGGGGTTCCCGTAAAAACTAAAAAAGATTGGTAAGCAAGAAATGAAACAAGTCATTTTATTACTTAGTGTTCTTGTCCTTGGGGGGTTAACACCATTGAAAGCTCAAGTGACATTTGAGGCCAAGTTGAGTAAAAATCGTTTGGGTTTAAATGAACGCTTGCGCGTAAGTTTTGAAATGAATCAAAATGGCGACAATTTTAGACCGCCAAACTTTGATGGCTTTACAGTGGTTGGAGGGCCGAATCAATCTGTAAGCAATAGTTGGTTTAACGGCAAGCGGACTTTTTCCAAATCCTACACCTATTTTATAACGCCCAACCGAAAAGGGGCCTTGACCATTGGACAGGCGTCCATAGAAATTGAAGGGGAAATTTATAAAACGAGTCCAAAGACAGTTGAGGTCACTTCAGCGGTCGATAAGCCTAACAGTCCACAGGCCCGTGCTAATGCCGTTGCCGATGAAAATCTCCACTTAGTGGCTGAGATTTCTAAAGGTAATCCCTTCCTCAATGAAGCGATTACGGTGGTGTATAAGCTTTATTTTTCCTCTGAAATCAGCGTTTCCAATGTAAATGAATTGGAGCGCCCAAAATACACTGATTTTTGGAGTCACCTCATACCGATTCCGAAATTGGAGATTAAACGAGGGACCTTTAATGGCCAGCCCTACAACTATGTGGTATGGCGAAAGGCCGTACTCTATCCTCAGAAAACGGGAAAATTAATCTTGGAACCACTCACCCTAAATGTTTCTGTTGATGTTCCGACCAATCGCCGAGATTTTTTTGGCAATCGTGTCTATCAAAAAACGCCAAAAGTAATTACGGCCGGTAGAAGAACCGTAAGTGTTCGCTCATTACCTGAAAAAAATCGTCCCGAAGGCTTTACTGGCGCAGTAGGGGATTTTGATTTAAATGTGAAGTTTAACAAAACCGCTCTTAAAGCTTCAGAGTCCTTTCAACTTGCGGTGAAAGTTTCGGGTCGAGGGAATCTAAAATTATTTTCTTTACCAGAACTCAATGCGCCAAGTTCACTAGAAGTCTATGAGCCAGAGCATAGAGAAAACATAAAAACGAATCTTCTGGGGATGCAAGGGAATATTGAGGATGTTTACACCGTCGTTCCACAATTTCAAGGCAATTACCCCATACCCCCAGTCTTATTTAGTTATTTTGATCCCATTCAAGAAAAATATGTCACCCTTAAGTCAAAAGAAACCTTGGTTGATGTTTATGAAGGCCCCACTGCATCTAGATCGCCTCAAAACGGAAGTGTTCAAAATAAAATCAGTGCGCCCAACGACACCTATTTTGATTTTATCAAATTGGAGACCGCAATGACGGCCATCGATATGGAGCCATATTATCGCTCAGCTCAATTTTGGCTTTTTCTTCTGGCTCCATTTGGCTTGTATCTTCTTTATGCTCTTGTTTTATATCGAAAAGATCACGATAGAGTAGACCCTGTGAGTGAACGACAAAAACAGGCCAATCGACTGGCTAAAAAATATTTGAGTTCGGCCAAAAAAGCCCTAGGGAATAAAGATAACTTTTACGATGCTTTGGAACGCGCTCTTCACAATTATTTAAAGGCAAAGTTGACCATTGAAACCTCGGAGTTTTCCAAAGAAAGGATTGCAAAATTACTTCTGGAGCGCAAGACCACTTCGTCAACATTAAGTGCATTTATTTCAATTTTAGAAAAATGTGAAGCAGCACGTTATTCGCCCATAACCGAGGTGAGTATGCAAGAGGACTTTGATCTTGCCGTTCGAACCATTACAACTTTAGATAAAGAAATATGAACAAGTTTTTTGTACTAGGCGCACTGCTTTTAACCTTGAGTTGGGGTTTTGCTCAACAGACGTCTCAGGAACTTTTTAAAAAGGGGAATGCAGCGTATAATGGGGGAAACTACAGTCTGGCTATTGAACAATATGAAGCTATATTGTCTCAGGGCAAGCACAGTGCAGAAATCTATTTTAATCTAGGCAATGCCCACTATCGATTAGGGAATGTTGCCGAAAGCATTTTTTATTACGAAAAGGCCAAACGCCTTGATCCTTCTGATGAAGCCATTGAAAACAACAGTGATTTCGCCAATAACATGACCTTGGATGCGATAGAATCTCTCCCTTTATCGCCCTTTGAGCGAGGACAGCAATCGGCATTAAAGTTGCTTTCCCTTCAAGGCTGGACAATCCTCACCCTTATTTTAGCTTGGTTAGGCGTGTTGTTCTTTTTCCTATATCGGTGGATCAGTTCTATAACGATGAAACGCCTCTATTTTTCTTTGGGAATTGTTTTGCTTCTCCTTATGCTAGTCAGTTTAGCTATGACGTATCGCAAAGACCATTTCACTTCAATTCCAAAGGCGGTTGTTTTTGATCGCGAAATTGAGATTTGGGTAGAGCCCAATAAAAGAGCGGAGTTGCTCTTTCTCATTCATGAGGGAACCACAGTCGAAGTGACTGATCAACTCGAAGGGTGGTCAAAAATAAAATTGGTCAATGGCTCAGAAGGCTGGGTTGAAAATGCGGGAATAAAGTCTTTAGACTAACTCTTCTGGCCAAAAGTCTTTCCGATCAAGTAACCATTCGAATAAACCTTCACCAAAATCTTTAATGGGACCGTATAAATGGGATTCTTCCAGTAATGTAGTATTGAAATATTGAAAAAGAAAGGCAAATTGATCGACTAAAAGAAGCAAGGCACTGATGACCAATGCCATTTTTGCACCCCCAAAAAGCGCTCCAAAAATACGATTGACAGTTCCCAATGCTGCAAGTTTGATGACCCTAGTTAAAAAGCGCGCCAAGAGGTTAATCAAAACGATAATGAGAATAAAAACAAGCGCAAAGATGATTCCGGC
>JBMZTS010000057.1:0-8585 GCA_049623905.1 Flavobacteriaceae bacterium | reverse complement strand
AGATAGTTGGTGTGCCCTGGAAATTGAAACGCCTCCGACTGAATGTTTTGCTTGTTAATTGGCGCAGTAACCAAGACATCTATGGCCTTTGTCTTTAACGCCTGTGTGGCGGCTTTTAGGGAGGCAATGGCCATTGTGCCGGCCTCTTTGGTTGCTTGGCCAAAGCTAAGTTCTTCGGACGCTTTAAACACTTCTACGATGTTTAACTGATTGTTGCTGCTGCGCTTGCCCAGTATATACGGCGCTAGGGAGGTTGTGACATTGAAGTGCTTTCGTTGTTGGCTCATCAGCTTGGTATTGGCAAAAACAATAGGGGTGAAAAAATCGTATAACCGTTTATCTTGAAATATTTTTAATATAATTTCTATCCCTACACCGTTGGGATCGCCAATCGATAGGCCCAATTTTATTTTGCGGTCTCTTTCTGCCATTGCCTGATTATTTGCTACTTTTGGAGACAAAGTTAAACAATATCACCGAGCTTATGTTCACTGGAATTATCGAGGCCTTTGGCCGCGTTACTCAACTGGTTAAAGAAAATGAAAACTTACATATTAGTATTGAAAGTGTCCTCACTCCTGAATTAAAAATCGATCAGAGTGTCGCTCACAATGGCGTTTGCCTTACGGTGGTCAAAATAGAGAAAAACATATACACCGTAACGGCCATACAAGAAACACTAGAAAAAACAACCCTTTCCTCTTTGAGTGTTGGAGCGTTGGTCAATCTCGAAAGAGCGATGAAATTAGGCGACCGTTTAGATGGTCATATGGTTCAGGGCCATGTCGATCAGATTGGACAGTGCACGGCTGTTTTTGAAAAAGGAGGCAGTTGGCAGTTTGACTTTGAATATGATCCCGCGCTTAAAAACATCACCATTGAAAAAGGTTCCATAACCGTAAATGGCACGAGTTTGACTGTTGTTAATTCTGGAATAAATTCCTTTTCAGTTGCCATCATCCCTTACACTTATAAACACACCAATTTCCATACCCTAACCGAAGGTGCTCTCGTAAATTTAGAGTTTGATGTGATTGGTAAATACATCACTAAAATGCAAAAACTACCATAAAAGCAATTAATTGTTTACCTTGTTAAAAACTATTTTTTATGAATGTTCTTGAGCTTACAACTTTATTATTGGTCTTAGCCTCGGCCTTTTCTTTAATTAACCTCCGTCTTCTTAAACTCCCTACAACCATTGGCTTAATGATCTTGGCCATTGTACTTTCGGTTGTGATTTTGGCGATTGGCCTTGTTTTTCCTCCCTTTCTTGAGCAGGCAACCAGTATTACTCAAAAATTCGACTTTAGCGAACTGCTTGTCAATGTGATGCTCCCCTTTCTTCTTTTTGCAGGGGCCATCAGTGTCAATGTTCATGAATTGCTTAAAGATCGAGTAACTATCTTATTCCTTGCTTCTTTTGGCGTTCTCTTCTCCACTTTTGTTGTGGGTACTGGCGTTTATTGGCTGCTTGAGCAACCGCTATTCGGACTATCTGCTTTAGGGTTAGACTATGTCGACTGCTTATTATTTGGCGCATTGATTGCTCCAACAGACCCGATTGCTGTGTTGGCGATGGTAAAAAAAATGAACCTCTCTTCAATTACTGAAACACGTATTGCTGGAGAATCGTTGTTCAATGATGGTATCGGTGTGGTTGTTTTTCTCACGCTGTTGAATATAAAGACAAATGGCGTTGAAAATATCACTGCCGCTAGTGTTGGTAGTTTGTTCGTAACCGAAGTCATCGGAGGAATTGCCCTCGGTGCTTTGATGGGCTATTTTGGGCTGAAATTGCTGAAATATATTGAAAACGAACATGTCGAACTTGAAGTGCTTGTAACCCTCTCATTGGTTTTACTTTTACCGGTGATTTCTCATCATTTTCACTTCTCGGCTGTTTTGGGTGTGGTGGTCATGGGCCTCTTTTTAAATCAAAACATCGATACCGACCAAAATGTTGAAGGGATTCAAAGAGCAATGGGCGACTATGTCTATAAATTTTGGCATCTCTTAGACGAAACATTAAACGCTATTCTTTTTATTTTAATTGGAATTGAAATTCTCCCTTTATTTAGTGACTTTAATCCGAACTATCTCATCGTTATCGTCTTGGTGGTTGTCTTGGTCGTCCTCGCCCGATGGGTCGGGGTAAGCATCCCTATTGGCCTGCTATCGCTCAAAAAAACATTCGAGCCGCGTACGGCGCTCATTATCACTTGGGGCGGGCTTCGGGGTGGACTCAGTATCGCTTTAGCTCTGAACTTGCCTGACAGTCTTGGAGAAGGAAAAGCGCTGATTTTATTCTTGACCTATGCTGTAGTGCTGTTCACGATATTAGTTCAAGGGTTGACCCTAAAAAAAATCGTAAAATAAGCGAGAAATCAAAAAGAATTTCTGCTAAATTTGTGTTGAGTATTTCGCGCTGTGACAACAGCGATGTTTAATCTAATGTAGAAAGGAGGTGTCTTATGTCTTATGAACAACATTTAGGGAGTAGCGGACAAAAGGGGCCTTTTACTCGTGCCTTTTAACCCTATTCCTTATCTATTTTAGTATAAAAGCAGACCGATGGGTCTGCTTTTTTTCTTTTTCTTGTATTTTTATAACGCTTAAACGATCTGAAATGAAAAATATACCAACGGTTGATCTCTCCGATTTTTTATCTGAAAACACAGAACGAAAGAAAAACTTTATCGCTGCTTTGGGAAGCGCTTTTGAAACAATTGGTTTTGTCGTCTTAAAAGGTCATTTTTTAACCCATACTCACACCGAAAAACTCTACCGAGAAATAAAACGCTTTTTTGCGCTCCCAGACAGCACCAAAAAAACCTATGAAATTGAAGGCCTCGCTGGTCAGCGCGGATATACCGCTTTTGGAAAAGAAAGCGCTAAAGGACGGTCCGTTGGAGACTTAAAAGAATTTTGGCACTTTGGGCAATATCGAACCCCCCCGCAAGGAGAAGCTTATCCAGACAATGTCGTCGTTGACGAGCTCCCCGAATTTAACGCCATCGGCAAAGAAGTCTATCAATTATTGGAAAAGACAGGGCAAGTGGTTTTACAAGCCATTGCTCTTCATCTTGGCCTTGATGAAAATTATTTCGATCCTTATGTCATCTATGGCAATTCCATTCTTCGCCCAATCCACTATCCTCCAATCCATGAGGCGCCTAAAAACGCTGTGCGAGCAGCGGCGCATGGCGACATCAACCTTATTACGCTTTTAATGGGAGCACAAGGAAAAGGCCTCCAAGTCTTGACCAAAGAGAAAGAGTGGATCGATGCCGTGGCCAAAGAAGGAGAATTGATCATTAATTTAGGCGACATGATGGCACGACTAACCAATAATACTCTCAAATCTACTTTGCACCAAGTGGTTAACCCCCCGAAAGAACTTTGGGGAACCTCTCGTTATTCTATTCCCTTTTTTATGCACCCAAGCTCAGAGATGCCTTTAAATTGTCTTGATAGCTGTGTGTCGGAAGCGCAACCCAAAGCATATGCCGATTGTACTGCTGGAGAATATTTAGAAGAACGTCTAATTGAACTCGGCCTAAAAAAGTAACTGATGTCAGTAACAGAACTTCTTTTTACTATAGCAAACACCGCCATTCTTTTGGTTTGGCTTCCCCTACTTGTAAGGCCAAAAGCTCGTCTCACTCAAGTCCTTATCCGATTTCCATACGTTCCATTGGTTTTGAGTTTTTTCTATCTGTTCTTTTTGATAAAAGACAACGCGCTCAGCGCCGCAGATTTTTCCTCTTTAGATGGCATTGTAGCTTTGTTTCGCAACGCCACCCCTGAGGGGGCTGCTGCGGGGTGGATGCACTATCTCGCCTTCGATTTTTGGGTTGGCTGCTGGATGGTGAGAGACGCCCAAAAAAAAGAGATTCCACACCTGTGGATTGTCTTTCCTCTGTTGTTCACCTTCATGATGGGCCCTGTTGGAATACTCCTTTACGTCGCAATTAATCTTATTTTTAATCCCCATAAATCATGAGATATAAAACCATTAATCGGTTTCGAAAAGCCCATCGCTATCTCGGCCTTTTTATTGGCGTTCAATTTTTGTTTTGGACCTTCTCCGGACTCTATTTTAGCTGGACCAATATTGATGACATTCATGGCGATCACTATCTAACGTCAAAAGAGACTGTGGCGGTAAAGCCAGAAAATCTTTCGATGCCCTTCTTTCAAACCCTCTCTTTTCCCATTCATCAAATGACACTTAAGATGATTGATGATTCCCCCTTTTTTTGGGTGAATGATTCTATTCTGATTAACCCTAAAACGGGTAAGGCTTTAGTCGAAATATCAGAAAAACAAGCCCTCGCCGTGGTTAAAAAGAATGTGCTTTCTCGTTATAGTCCTAAAAAAATAGAGCGTATTCATCAGGTTGGGCCACACAGCGAATATCGTGGACGCCCCCTGCCTGCCTATCGAATAGTCCTTTCAGGTGAAGGAGCTCCAGTCGCATATGTTGATGCCAAAAATGGTGATTTTCAGCGTGTAAGGCATACTCAATGGCGTTGGTTTGATTTTTTATGGATGACACACACCATGGACTATCAAGGGCGTGATAATTTTAACACGCTTCTTTTAAGAGCCTTTTCCCTGTTCGGTCTTATAACGGTTTTAAGCGGTTTCACTTTGGCCTTTGTTACCTCATCGTGGGGAAAAAGTAAAAAGCGTTAATTCTCTTTTTTTTTCTTTGGCAAAAGCATTTCAATCAAGATGCCTAAAAGACCAAACAAAAAGCCAAGGAAAAAGCCCTCTCGGTGAGATCTCCCCTTCTTTTCGGCAATAAATGATGCGATTCCTCCTGTGAAGAATGCAAGGGCCAATACAATATAAATCGACATCTTATACGGTTTAAAAACGATAGGTCAACTCAATCCGAATATTTCTTCCTGAATCCGCAGAAAAATAGCGTAATCTATTGAGGTAATTGCGGTAATTGACATTCAAAAGGTTGTCTGCTATGACGCGGATGTTTGCGCCATTCCACACTTGTGCGTTTATTTCGGCCCCTATTAAATGATATGCACTAGGAGGAGTACTTATGTCGACGATTTCAGTTGATATCGCATTGTTTTCTATAAAGTTATAGCTAAAGTTGTAATTGGGGAAATGCCTTTGCTGAGCAACGTAATTGCTTTTTAAACGCATTTCAATATTGTTCTTTTTGGCCAACGGGAAAATAAGCTCAGCAGTGGTGTTTAAGGGAGGAATATCGATTAGGGCAGGGCCTTTTTCTTCTTCCGCTTTAACCCAAGCAATAGTCCCTTCAAACCTTAACTGATTTAAAATTTTAACCGACAATTCTGCGTCAAGTCCGAAAAAGTTAACCTTGGGAAGTTGTCGATATTGGCGCACTAAAAAAGCACTGTTTCTCGCTTGGTCAATTCCTGCTTCTGTTGGTTCTAAAACAATAAAGTCGGAGACACGGCTCCAGTATCCCGCTAACACAAAGGCGTGTGTGTGTTTCTTTTGTTCTATGGAAATCAATTGCTTTAAGGTGCGCTCTTGGGTGAGCCTTAGGTCGCCATATTCAATTGTGGCCAAAGCATGGTGCAATCCGTCACTGAACAATTCGGATGGATTGGGAGAGCGGGTGATGTAACCGATATTAAAAAACAGGAAAAGGTCCTGGCCTAAATGTTGTTTAATGCCAGTAGATGCTGAAAAATTTTTATAGGTTTTGAGTTGTTCTGTCAAATAATTGCCTGCGCTCCCTATGCCAATAATGGTGGAAGCATAAGACGTATCATAGCCTCTGTCGTTCCAATCTGAAATGCGATAAAATTTTTGTGCGGCGATATGATCGTAGTCAAAGCGAAAGCCAATTTCGGCCAAAAAATCATTTGAGGGAATGTACTCTCCAACAGCATAAACCCCTGCTTTATAGCGGAGATAATCGGGTATTAACCGTTTTACTCGTGTCTCTGGGTTGGAAAAATTGTCTTGAAATTGCGCGGATAGCCCACTATACCATTGGATCGTTTTGTCCTGTTGAGATCGCGTGTTTAGCTGAAGGTCATGCGACTGCAAAAGCACGTCTAACGCGGCCCTATTTTTAAGCTCTCCTCTTCTAAGATCAAACTCCTTGCGGTTATTTGATTGATAGCTGTATTTAAAATCCCATCGGATGTGATCAATCTTCCGGCTTTCGTAGCGGGCGGTGAGGTTGTGATGGACCGTTGTTTGTTTAGGTGGTTTGATTTTGGCCGTCTTTGGTTTAATGGTAAGCGGAACACCGCTCTTAATGGCTCGAGCCAAGTCGCCTTTTCTTCCCAAGTGTGCTGCCGATAAAATTCCGCTTTCTTTATTAAAATAACTGTAATCTAGTCGCCACTCTTGCGTGATGGTGTTTCGTCCCCAAAAAAGTTTAAGGTGTCTTTCTTTATTTCCCGTATTTGAAAGGACATAATCGGGGCTTTCAAGGTCGGCTATAGCCTTTAACGAGACGTTGGCCCCATAAAATTTTCCCGTTTGAAAAGACTTGGTCACGTCTGCCAAAAAGACTTTCCCGCTGCCTTGAGTCTGATAGGCCGACGTAATAGACCCAAACAAACTGTCTATAGGGTGTTGCTTTTGAGGGATGATTTCTAAGATTCCGCCAATGGCATCTCCTCCGTATTTGAGTCCGGTTGCCCCTTTAATAAGCCGAATTTGGTGGGTGCCGTTTAGGTCAATGCTTGGCGCATGATCTGCGCCCCACTCGTGATCTTGGAGGCGAATACCGTCATTGACAATTGCAATGCGCGTTCCTGAAACTCCATGAACCACTGGTTTTACAATAGCATTTCCCGTTTTAATTCCTGAAACGCCTGAAAGTGTCATTAAGGCCTCTCCTAAGCTTTGGGTTCTTAAACGGTTAATTTGCTTGTTTGACAAATGGCTTTCAATTCCTGTTTTTGTGAGTTGTTTTTGCCCTAAGTCGGTCAAAATGATTTCCTCTAACTCGTTGAAATGATGCTCAAGGTAGAGGCGCTTTTCAACGGAAAAAGGAGGTGCTATTTTTATGATAAGCTCTTTACAATCAACGTGGTTGACCTGCAGAGTATATTCTTTTTTACAGAGAGAAGAAAACCTGAACTTTCCTGTAGTATCGGTAAGTTTCTGTTCACCTGTTTCCAGTAGCGTAATGACAGCGTTGCTCAAGACTCTATTTTCGTGAAGATCTAAAACAATCCCACGGAAAGAGTAATTACACTCTTGGGAATAAAGAAGGCTTCCTCCTAAAAAAAATAAAGAGATAAAAAGCTGTTTTGACAAATCGAGAGTTTAAAAGGGGGCTTAAAAAAAGCCCCCAATAAATTTACTGAATTGTCACAGGAAAATCTAGTTCAGCATCTGTAGATCCACCAATTGCATTTCGTGTTGCGCCATCTTTAGATGATGGTTCATGAATCAGATACACACGAACCATCCCGGTACTTGCCGCAGCCGTTTCCCACACTGTGTTAATCATGAGAGGGACGCCAGCGCTGTCTCTTGTGTCGTCATCTGCAGACTCTATTGAGACGGTAGCCTCTGTTACTTCATAAAAAACAAGGTGTTCATCGGCCTCTTCAATCACCTCCTCAGTTATGTCTTCGACATCGGCAGGGTCGGAAGCATCAAAAAAACTAATGGCAACCTGATAGGATGAATTTGGCTGAAGAGTGATCGCTGGAACGGCTTCTCCTTCATTCCACGTCTTTGAAAACGTAGTGTTTTCGCTGTCTGTAAATTGAAGTGTAATCTTGTTGATCACTTCTTCTTCATTGATCTCCTCTGGCGAGTCGTTTTTACATTGAACAAATAAAAAGAAAAGGAGCATTGATGAGAGTGACCATAATAAATGAGATGGTCTTTTAAGTATTGAGATATTCATAATTTTAGAATTTATATTTAAAAAAAGGTTAGGCAAGATTGCAGAGCAGTGCCTCAGGTGGTCCTCTTAAGTAATATAATTCTAATTGGGAATAAAAATAATGTGTTTTTCTGTTGAAAAAGGAGGGCGTATGAATTTCACTTAAGCCTAATTGGTCGTGGAAATCAAAGACCGGCGTATAGGGTGTAATGAATGTAAATTCCAAAGAACAGTTTTGTTCACTCTGATGGTAATGAGTGTCGCTTTTTGTACAGAAACCCTCTTCGTGGTGACCCTTAGAAAGGTGCGCCCATTGGTTGATGTTTGGAAGGATTAGAACTCCCAACAATCCAAAAGAAATAACCAATGATTTGATTCTGTTTTTCAACTGTCTAAAATTAGGGTACTAAAATAGTTATTCCTTTTTACAATTCTGAATAAAGCGAAAACTTAACATTCCCTTAGTTTGATTTTGTTGTTTTTCTTTGGTCTGATTATTGTAAATTGTGCCCGATGCAAAAAAAGAAAAACGTGTCCTTTAGATGGGCTTTTAAAGAATACATTTGGCCTCGCCGGACCATTGTTTCCATCGGTTTATTTCTCATAATTTTACGTAGCCTATCTGGTTTAGTTCTTCCGTATGCGAGCAAAGCGCTTATCGACGATATTATTCCCTCAAAAGATATGCAAACACTTTCCTTTTTGCTTCTTGCTGTTGGAG
>JBMZTS010000056.1:0-8859 GCA_049623905.1 Flavobacteriaceae bacterium | reverse complement strand
AATGTAAAAAACAATGTGATTTATTTATTGTGCTTTTGCATTCCGATCCTTCAATTGAACGACCAGATAAGTTAACCCCTATTTTGTCGGTTGAGGAACGGATAGAACAGTTAAAATCTAATCGCTATATTGATTCTGTTCTGGTTTACACTTACGAAAAAGAATTGTTAGCATTGATTGTTGAGCACGATTTTAACCTCCGTTTTTTAGGCGATGATTATATTGGAAAACCTTTTACAGGAGACCATCTCAACATTCCTGTGCATTACATTGAACGTAATCACGGGTGGAGTACCTCCAAATACAAGCACCTTTTGGCAGAAAGCCTCAAAAGGAAATAGTGTTAAACAAGATTTTGTTCGAGATACAAAGCCACTCCGTCTTCAATATTGGATAAGCAAATGTCATTGGCAACGGCCAAGATTTCCTGCTTTGCATTGGCTACTGCTATACCCGACCCTACCTGCTCGAGTAGTGTTTTATCGTTATAGTTGTCGCCAAAGGCGATCACATTGCGCGCATCAATTGTTTTAAACGCCTTATTTAAGAGAAGTTTTAGGGCAGAGGCTTTGTCTTGTTTTATGTGACTGACCTCTATATAAGTCTCTTTTGACCGATAGATATGGATTTCATCGCCATGCTTATCCTTTAAAGTCTTATAAAGAAGATCTATTTGAGATGCATCACCCATACACATAATTTTATGCGCACTAATTGTTCGGGTTTCCCAAGACTTAAGACTTTCTTTCAACGATTGTACTTTATAATTAACTTTAGTATTCCGCCTTTCTCTTTTGGCCCAATAGTCTTCCTGAGGCACCAACCACTCGTCCTTATGATAAAGACTGAGATGGATGTCGGTTGACTCGACATAACCAACGATTTTCTCAAGGACAGAGAATGGAATTTCTTGACTAAAAAGAGTTTGTCGTTGATTTAATATAAGGCTTCCATTGTAAGCTATCAATGGCTGGTTTTCAATGCCCAGTTCCTTTTGAAGCAATTGCATGGACTGTGGCATGCGAGAAGAAATCAGTATGATAGGATAGTTTATTGCAAGACCTTGCAAAACAGCAATAGTTTTGGGAGACAGGGCTCTCTCTTTGTTTAAAAGTGTGCCGTCGATATCTGAACAGATCAGTTGGATTGATTTACGAAGCATTGAAAATAAAATTGCTCCATTCTTTTGCGTAGGTCGTCCAAGAATAGTTGTTTTTCGATTGGTTTAAATTATTTTGAAATTCCAAGAGATTTTCCCCATCAAAAAGGGTCGTAATTCCTTGCGCTATGGCTGCAGTGTTTGGCTGAACGACTACTCCAGTTTTATCGCTTTCTATCGTTGCCATGAGTCCTTTATGGTTGGTAACCAATAAAGGCTTTTCGAAGTGATAGGCCATTGCAATGACTCCGCTTTGTGATGCAGATTTATAGGGCAATATCAGAGCATCCGCCGCTGAAAAATAAAGTGCAGCTTTGTCTTTGGAAACATAATGATTGTCAAAATGTACTTGTTTTTCGATGGCCAAAATTTTGATTAGACGACGATATTTTTCTTCATTTTCATAGCACTCTCCTACAATGAGCAGATTTTTGTCAGGATGCGCCTTTATTGCTTCCAATGCTAAATCCAAACCTTTGTAAGAGCGGATTAGACCAAAGAAAAGGAGATAGTTTTTCTTCGTTGGAAGTCCCAATTTTTTTCGTGCCTGATGACGATCCATTTTTTGAGGCAATGTTTCTGCTATTGGGTGTGGTTTTCCCCATACTGCTTTCGAGGACTGCTGTTTAATTTCGTCTCTAACGGCATAAGAGAGGCACGTCAATAATTGCATGTGTTTATTGAAACGTTGGGTTAAAAACCGATCCCACGGACGTCTCTCGTGCGCAACCCAATTGTCGACAAGCCCCACTTTTTGGACTGGCGACTCAATACTTTTGGCTATGGTGTTCCAACAGGGCGCCAAAAAAGGCGTCCAGTAACGAAAAACAACTGCCCTTGGTTTTTTTTTATTTATTTCTCTTGCTATTTTCTTCCAGCGAAAAGGATGGTATGCATGAAGTGTTCTTTTAATTTCAACGCTAGAGGTGTTTTCTTCAGCCGTATATTGGGTTTTCCCAGGAAATAAAATAGTGGGGTAAAGATGTGTAAAGGTCCACACTTCTACATTATAACCCAGTAATTTTAATGCATTGGCCAATTCTAATTGGGTGTCTGCAATTCCACCGCGATAAGGATAACAAGGGCCCAATAAGATAAAATCTAATGGTTTTTGACAACCCATTTTATGAGGGAATTAATGTGCGTTCAGGCAATGCATTGGTTACCCACAGTGTGCTGGTTAAAGTGAGGAAAAAGTAGAGACTCAAGCCAACGGATAAAAAGGGTTGTGTCGTCCAAAGTTCGGCTTGACTAGGATGTAGTAGGACAATAAGTCCAATAACGGCTCTTGTGATTTCGACAAAATAGGCCCAACGGTGACCGTCCATTAGGGAGGTATAGCCAAAAATAGTCGTAAAAATCAACCCTCCTAATGCAGCTTTGGAGACCGAATCCAAATCACCATAAGAAGATAAAAACAAAAAGACCAAGATATTGGTGCTTATAAATTGAAATATTGCAATTGCCTTGTGTTTGGTGGTATAGTTTGGCTTGTATTTAGTTTGTGCAAAAACATTTTCAACCACTGGTCGGGGAAAGCGCTCTAAAACATCTTTTGGACGCCAGCCGGTGGGCATAAACCACAATTTCAATTTATCAAGCCAATTGTTGGTTAACCAAGCATCTTTGATTAGTCCCCAAAGATGAACAAAATTGATAATCACAGGATTCCACGTATGTACTGGTTTGAGTGTGCCATACACGCAAGGTACATCGTCAAGTTCTTCTTGAAACGTTCCAAATATACGGTCCCAAACACAGAAAATTGCTGCGAGGTTTTTATCGATATATTCTGGATTAATTGCGTGGTGTACCCTGTGCTGTGAGGGGGTTACCAATAAATATTCCAACCATCCTAACTTTCCAATGTGGCGGGTGTGGTACCAAAATTGACCAAATAAATGGAGTGGAGCCAAGATGACGATGACTTTATGTGGAATGCCTAATATGGCTGCAGGTATTAAAAATAGGGCACCATATCCGAGAATGGCAGAGATACTTTGTCTCAAGGCACAGGCTAAATTAAATTCTTCACTGCTGTGATGGACAACGTGTTGGTTCCAAAAAAAATTAATAGAATGATTGAGGCGATGATTCCAGTAACTTGAAAAATCAACACATATAAAGGCTACTATGTAGAGCAGTGTGGTTTCTTCTATAGTCGTAATCGAAAGATTCTCTTTTAAAAAGGGGTAGGAGATGAGGATAATACCGATTTTAAAAACATCTTTAAGCATATTGGTGGTACCCGAGCTCAAACTGGAGATGGTATCCATCAGAGTATAGGTTTGTTTGTTTTTCCACACCCCATAAAGAATTTCAATTAGGATAAGAACCATGAAACTCGGAATAGCGATCAATAAAATGTTTGCGTAAGTTTCCACTAGCAACTTAATTTTTGGGAAGTTACGAATTATTTTTTTTCAACCAATACCCACTGACCGCTCTTAATGAGGGGTTCCGCTTGTTTGAATTTCAGTGATTTGTTTTCACCTGTCACGGTATTTTTTATACTCACTCTGTCGTTACGACCAATTTTGGGCATTTCTCTTGTGATGGTCTCGACAGTTTGTCTTTGTGGTGCACTTGCCCCAGCTCCAATTGCCCTTTGTTTTGCAGCCAATTCTTCTGTGTTAAGGACGTCGTCTTTAGTTGTTTTTAAATTGTCTTTTCGACGACGTTGTTTGGCTTCTTGTATAGAAGTGTCTTGCGAGGGGATACTCCCTTTCAACAAAAAGGAAATGACTTCTCTATTGAGATTTGCAATCATAAGCTTAAACAGTTCAAAGGCCTCAAACTTATAGATCAATAAAGGATCTTTTTGCTCATGAACGGCGAGTTGGACCGACTGTTTTAGTTCATCCATTTTTCTAAGATGGTTTTTCCAAGCTTCGTCAATTAAGGCCAAAGTGATATTCCGTTCGAAATCCTCGATGAGATGCTTTCCTTTTGTGTCATATGCTTTTTGTAATTCCGTGACAACATTCAGGGTTTTATTACCATCGGTAAAAGGCACCACAATTTTTTCAAATGCATTGCCAGGTCGCTCAAAAACGTTTTTAATCACAGGATAAGTAAGGGTAGCATTGATTTCACCTTTTTGTTTGTAATAATCAAAGGTGGTTTGATAGAGTTTATCAATTAAAGCCCCTTCAGTCATTTGTTCAAATTCGTCTTCTAGAACCGGCGCTGTGATTGAAAAAGTGCTGATGATTTGAAATTCAAAATTTTTAAAGTCATTCGTTGCTTTATTATTCATAACGATATCCTCGCAGGTTTCGAACAACATATTGGCAATATCCACTTTAAGGCGATCGCCCTGAAGCGCGTGCTTTCTTCGTTTGTAGATGACCTCTCGTTGAGCGTTCATTACATCGTCGTATTCTAGAAGGCGTTTACGTACCCCAAAATTGTTTTCTTCTACCTTTTTTTGTGCGCGTTCTATTGACTTGGTCATCATAGAATGTTGAATAACCTCACCTTCTTCTAGCCCCATACGATCCATAACTTTCGCAACGCGATCAGAGCCAAAAAGGCGCATCAAGTTATCCTCTAAAGAGACAAAGAACTGAGAACTCCCAGGGTCACCTTGACGACCAGAGCGTCCGCGCAGCTGTCGATCTACTCGTCTTGAATCGTGGCGTTCAGTTCCAACAATGGCCAACCCTCCGGCAGCTTTTACTTTCTCTGATAGTTTAATATCGGTTCCACGTCCTGCCATGTTAGTTGCAATGGTCACTACACCCGGATTACCTGCTTCTGCGACGATATCAGCCTCTTTTTTGTGAAGTTTGGCATTTAAGACATTGTGCTTCACTTTTCTGATGTTCAACATTTTACTCAACAGCTCAGAAATTTCAACAGAGGTCGTCCCTATCAAGACAGGTCGGCCCTGATTTGAAAGTTGAGTTACTTCATCAATGACAGCGTTGTATTTCTCTCTTTTGGTTTTGTATATAAGATCATCCTCATCTTTTCGCGCAATTGGACGGTTAGTCGGTATCTCCACCACGTCGAGGTTATAAATTTCCCAGAATTCACCTGCTTCAGTTACGGCGGTTCCCGTCATTCCTGAGAGCTTGTGATACATGCGGAAATAATTCTGTAAGGTAACTGTAGCAAATGTTTGTGTTGCCGCTTCGATTTTTACATTTTCTTTGGCTTCAATGGCTTGGTGTAATCCGTCTGAATAGCGCCGCCCGTCCATAATACGCCCTGTTTGTTCATCAACAATCATCACCTTGTTGTCCATGACCACATATTCAGTATCTTTTTCGAAAAGGGTATAGGCTTTAAAGAGTTGGTTCATTGTGTGGATACGTTCACTTTTAACCCCAAAATCTTTAAATAGCACTTCTTTTTTAACAGCTTCTTTTTCAGGTGTTAGGCCCTGGTTTTCAATTTTTGCAATTTCTGTTCCGATGTCAGGTAAAACAAAAAAGTTTTTGTCTTTTACACTTTCAGAAAGATATTCCACGCCTTTTTCGGTCAATTCGACTGAATTATTCTTTTCATCAATAACAAAGTAGAGTTCGGCATCAATTACATGCATTTCTCTGTTGTTGTCTTGCATGTAAAAGTTTTCTGTTTTTTGGAGCAGTTGTTTGATGCCTTCTTCACTCAAAAACTTGATGAGGGCTTTGTTTTTTGGAAGTCCGCGGTAAACTCTGAGTAATTCAATCCCACCCTCCTCAGTATTACCCGACGAAATATCTTTTTTGGCATTGGCTAAGACCGAGGTCAATAAAGAGCGTTGTTTACTGAAGAGATCGGCGACTTTAGGTTTCAGTTGATCGAACTCATGGCGATCTCCCTCTGGAATAGGTCCTGAAATGATCAAGGGTGTTCGTGCGTCATCGATTAGGACAGAATCAACCTCATCGACTATGGCATAATGGTGCTTGCGTTGGACAAGATCTTCTGGTGTGTGCGACATATTATCGCGCAGATAGTCAAATCCAAACTCGTTGTTGGTTCCATAGGTGATGTCGGCTAGATAGGCTTTTCTTCTCTCTGCACTGTTGGGTTTGTGATAGTCGATACAATCGACACTTAAACCGTGAAATTCAAAAATAGGGGCCATCCAAGCGCTATCGCGTTTTGCTAAATAATCATTGACGGTGACCAAATGTACCCCTTTACCCGCTAGGGCGTTTAGGTAAACAGGTAGTGTTGCCACCAATGTTTTTCCTTCACCGGTTTGCATTTCAGCAATTTTACCTTGATGCATTGCGATTCCGCCAATTAGCTGAACGTCGTAATGTATCATGTCCCAAGTGATGGCTTTTCCTGCGGCATCCCAATGATTGGCCCAGTAGGCTTTTTCTCCTTTGAGTGAAACGTAAGATTTATTTTGAGAAAGTAAACGGTCAAATTCGGTGGCTTTAACTTCCAATTGTTCATTATGGACAAATCGTTTGGCCGTTTCTTTTACTACGGCAAAAGCTTCGGGTAAAATGGCCAAAAGGATTTCTTCTGTTTTTTCTAAAGCGTCCTTTTCAAGCTCATCAATTAGATTGTATAAACGCTCTCGTTCGTCGATGTCTTCAAGCGATGCTATTGTTTGCTTGTGCGTATTGATTTCTTGGTCAAAAGAAGCTCTTTGCGCAGCAATACGTTCTTTAAATTCAAGGGATTTGTTTCTGAGTTCGTCGTGAGACAAACGTTCAAAGGTATCGTGATGGCGTTTAATCGCATCGACCAGTGGCAAGATAGACTTGAGATCCTTTTTAGTTTTATCGCCCACAAAGGCTTTCAAAAGATTGTTAATAAAACTCATATTTTATTCAGGCATTTTGTCCTCAAATGTAGTCAAAAAAAAAGCCTCAAACGAGACTTTTATAGGTTCAAATTTAATATTCGTCTTCATTCCAAAGGTAGTCTTCATCTGAGGGAAAATCGGGCCAAATTTCTTCAATAGATTCATAAACGTCACCTTCATCTTCCATGGATTGAAGATTCTCTACGACTTCGAGAGGAGCACCCGTACGAATTGAAAAATCAATCAATTCATCTTTGGTTGCAGGCCATGGTGCGTCGCTGAGGTAAGAAGCTAATTCTAAAGTCCAATACATGATATATTTTTTTGCAAAAATAATTGTTTCGAGATACTGCGCAAATAATTTGGCTATTTTCGACTGGGTTGCCACTTTATTTCTTCCAATCCCAAATCAATTGTGAATTTTCGAGCCAATGTAAAAAAGTAATCTGAGAGCCGATTGATGTAAAATACGATTTCAAGATCTATTTCTGTAAGTTCTTTTAATTCAGTGATATAACGCTCCGACTTACGGCATATGCAGCGAGCTAAATGAGTATGAGAAACTGCTGGATGACCTCCTGGAATCACAAAATTTCGCAACGGAGGTAAACCTTCGGTTATTTTATCGATATTTTTTTCAAGGGAATACACATCTGCTTGATTTATTTTTCCAACGATTTGCTTATCGGTATCATTGGCCAATTGTGAGCCGATGGTCATCAGGTTGTGTTGTATCTGTATTAGGTCATGTTTTACATCCTCATTTGCATGATCGCGAATTAAACCCACCCAACTATTGAGTTCATCAATAGTGCCGTAGGCCTTGATACGAATATCGTGTTTGGGAACTCTTTTGCCTGAAAATAAGCTTGTTGTTCCGTCGTCACCTGTTTTGGTGTAAACTTTCATGTCTACCATTTATTTTTTTTCTTTCGTCATATCGCTTGCTAAAACCACGATTCGCCTTTGATTTTCGGGGGTTAAAAAGAAATTTTTTAATCACAAAATAACTGACTAGCAGTCCAAAAACGAGTACAATGTTTTTAATCATCACAGCAAAACTAATTAAAATGTTGGAGTTTGTATTTATAGGGCCTTAAAAAGCCGATTTTTCTTTTAAACGCCCACTTAAAGCGATACAAAGCAACAAGACAAATAGAAAAATGGCCCACCGTGCAAGATAGTCTCCGTAGATGGTGTAAAAAGTGAGCTGATCATGCAACTGAAGACGTCCTTTAAGTGCTCCTTTTTTCTCATAACCTAAGCGTTTTATAATCTGTCCATGACTATTGATAAAAGCCGAAATACCCGTATTGGCTGAGCGTGCAATGGCCCTCCTATTTTCAATGGCACGAAGGCGCGCATAGCTAAGCAGTTGCCGGTGACCTTCAGTATTGCCCCACCAAGCATCGTTGGTAATAATACTCATAAATTGGGCGCCTTTTCTAACGTATTGAGTGACAAATGCGCCGTAAATTGATTCGTAACAGACAATTGGAGCCGTTTTGACTTGAGCAGAATTTTCAAAAACACTTCTTTCTTTTTGAACCCCACGCGTAGCAATGGTTCCGCCAAAATCTAATAAAAATTTTCCTATGAGGGGTTCTAGTATATTCTTATACGGCATATATTCAACACCAACCACAAGTTTGGACTTATGGTAAATTTGATCTGACAGGAGACTGTTAAACTGATAAACACTGTTGTACACGTCATACCACCCCTTATTTTTCATCTGATTGGCTGTTGGCGAGGGGGCTTTTTCAGTCGGCGAATAAATTTGGAAAGACTGGGCTCCAGTGACTAAAGATAAATTTGGATAGCGCTCTAAAAAGCTGTTGATGCTCTGTTTAAATGGGGTGTTGGTGTAATTTTTAAGATTTAAACCATAGCCTTCATCAAAATAGCTCTCGGGCGTAATCAGATAATCAGTAGTGGG
>JBMZTS010000055.1:0-8900 GCA_049623905.1 Flavobacteriaceae bacterium | reverse complement strand
ATTATCCCTAAATTTAACAAGCCTTTTTGAACGACCTCTTGGGTCACCTGAGTGATTTCTCTGGCTCGAGCGCCAACCACAGCACGAGCAATACCTGCTTCTTGGGCTTGATAAACAATTTCATACAGTTGCCGTTGGGGCAGAGAAAAAGTTCCATTTACTGGAAGTGTTCGTGTTACGTCGGCGGTATATCCTTTAAATTCTGCCCCTAAGTCCATCAATATCAGATCGGTCTCAGCAGGGCTAGCACTGTTTTCGATATAATGCAAGACACAGGCGTTGTTTCCTCCCCCAACAATAGAGGGATAGCCTTCATAGGCAGCTCCATATTTCTTAAAAACATACTCATGAATCCCTTGGACTTCTCGTTCTGTCATTTTAGGATGAAGGGCTTTCATCACCTCTACTTGGCCAATCGCCGAGATCTCAATGGCGCGTCTCAATTGCTGAAGCTCAAAAGGCGTTTTTACCTCTCTTAAATCGCCAAGGATGGTTTCCAATTTATCAACGTCAAAAATAAAATCCTTTAAGATAAAAGCCGATTTCACTTTCAGATCTGCGGGGACTTCTAAAGTTTCTAGAGCCGTAAAATCTTTAATGATAGGGTCGTCTAATAAGGTTGAATCACGGCTAATTGCCCAACTCACATAATTCTTTAGACGCAAAAAATTATCGGGGTCAGCTGTCCGAATGGCTTGCTGAATGCGGTATTGATTTCGTTTAAAATTATCAGGAAAATTAATGGCTTTTTTAAAGGTTTGTTTGAGTTGATAGAGATCGTATTTGTCGTTGGGTAGATTTCTTTCATCATTTTTAAACTCAAAAATTAACACCTCATCAAACGCGGAAAAATCGAGTGGTGAATTAACAAATTTTTGGCGTAAAGCCACACGGTCAAATCCCATTTTAGTGGCGCCCTCAATACCCAAGCGATAGCCATTCCATTGTTCAGCTGTGGCATTGCGTTCTTGAATATATAATCGCTCATGATAATCGCCCTGGGCATCTTTCTGGGGTGAGGAATAGAGCACTAAAACAGCATGTGGTTCGGGCCAACCCGTTAGATAATAAAAATTTGGATCTTGGTGATAAACGTAATCAACGTCATTCGCTCGGTTTCGAATAGGATTAGCAAAAAAAACAGCAACACTATTGGGGGGCATTTTTTCACGCAAAACTGAGCGCCGTCCGGCGTGAAAGTCTAAGGCTTCTTGATCGGGTAATTGTGCCTGACTAAAAGCCTCTGAGAGGAAGGCCATAAAAAGGAAGAGCAGTAAGGCGCTTTTTTTCAACATAAGTAACAATTTAAGGTTTAAAAGGTAAAATAATTCTTCTATTTTTGAATCAATTTACTGCTTTTAAAACAGACTGAAATGAAAAAGACACAATTGAATCATTTACATTATCGAATAGGCGCAAAAATGGTAGAATTTGGTGGCTTCGAAATGCCCGTAAGCTATACGAGTATCAAAGAAGAGCACCTGTGTGTTCGAAAAAAAGTTGGTGTTTTCGATGTTTCCCATATGGGCGAATTTTTTGTAAAGGGCCCTCATGCACTTGCCTTACTTCAACACGCCTGTAGCAATGACATTTCTAAACTTATCCCTGGAAAAGCACAATACAATTACTTCCCCAACCTCAGGGGGGGAATTGTCGATGATTTAATTGTTTACCAACTAGAAGAAGAGGTTTATCTTCTTGTGGTAAACGCGTCGAATATTGAAAAAGACTGGGCGTGGCTCAGCAAGTTAAATGCCGATTTTGGCGCGCAATTGATCAATGCCTCAGAAGACTATGCCCTTTTGGCGATACAAGGTCCAGAAGCCATCAAGGCGATCAATGTTTTAAGTGCAGAAGATTTAACTCGCTTGCCTTTCTATGCGCATTGCACTACAAATTTTGCTGGTTTTAATGATATCTTGATTGCCACAACTGGTTATACTGGCGCTGGCGGGGTAGAACTCTATTGTAAAAACGAGGTGGTGGAAGACATTTGGAAAGCCATCTTTAAAGCGGGAGAAGCTTATGGTATTCAGCCCATTGGATTGGCTGCACGCGACACCTTGCGTCTAGAGATGGGCTATTGCCTCTATGGCAATGAAATCAACGATGACACCTCACCTATCGCCGCTGGGTTGGGTTGGGTAACACGTCCCTCTACCAACTTTGTCAATGCCGAAAAAATTGAGCTTGAAAAAAGGGAGGGAGTCGCTACAGCATTGGTAGGCTTTGAACTCTTAGAACGAGGAATTCCGAGAAATGGTCACACCATCGTCGATAACACTAATACCCCTATCGGAACAGTCACCTCAGGCACTCAGTCACCAAGCCTTAATAAAGCCATCGGTATGGGCTATGTGCCAAAGGAATCGGCAGAAACTGGGTCTACCATCGGAATACAAATTCGACAAAAAACTATTCCAGCAAAAGTCGTCAACTTACCCTTTTATTCTTCTAAATAGATAGTTGTGAAGCGAATTTTGATTTTAGGAGGAAGTGGTTTTATTGGACATACGCTCTACAAAGAACTCAGTCCTTACTTTAACACCTATGGAACGTATTACTCAAATAAACGCTTGGCAAAAAACAAGCAATTCTACTACTTTGATCATACGGAAGACGATATTCACACTCTGCTAAAAAAAGTACAACCAAAACTGATTATTTCGGCCCTTCGGGGGCCATTTGACGACCAAATTGAGTTACATCATCAACTTATAGAACATGTAGAGCTCTTCAATTGTCGTTTGATGTTTTTATCTTCTTCAAATGTTTTTGATGCCTTTCACAATTTTCCTTCTTATGAGTTTGATAAGACCTTATCGGAAAGCATTTATGGACGCTTAAAAATCACCATTGAAAACGCTATTATGCGGCTCCCAAGTAGCCAGTATGTCATTGCCCGCTTACCCATGGTTTACGGGCTGCACGCCCCACGGGTAAAAGAAATTGAAGCGGCACTAATGGCCAAAGAACCCCTTGAAGTCTTTCCCAACACCATTGTCAACGTAACGAGTGACCGAAAATTAAGTCAACAAATTCATTATATAATCAATCATAAATTATCAGGTATTTTTCATCTGGGTAGCACCGATCTCATCACCCACTACGATTTTCACAAACGCCTAGCCAGCAAACGCGGTTGGGACAAGATCGTGTTCAAACAGGTCTTTACGACCAATGATATGCGATATATTGCCGTTTTGCCCAAAGAAAACAAACTCCCCTCGCACCTTTTACCAAGCTGTGATGAAATTTTAGAAGACTCCTTTCTTAAAGAGGGATTGTCATAAGGAGAAAGAGTTGCTATATTTGTGAGGTTAAACAGTATTATGGGAAGAGCCTTTGAATTTAGAAAAGCCCGCAAAATGAAGCGCTGGTCTGCCATGGCCAAAACGTTTACACGCATTGGGAAAGACATCGTTATCGCCGTTAAAGAAGGAGGAGCTGATCCAGATAACAACGCCCGTCTTCGTGCCGTGATTCAAAACGCTAAGGCGGCTAATATGCCAAAAGAAAATGTTGAGCGCGCCATAAAAAAGGCCTCCGACAAAAACACAGAAAACTACAAAGAGGTCTTGTTTGAGGGCTATGCGCCCTACGGCATTGCAATTTTAGTAGAAACAGCAACCGATAATAACAACAGAACCGTGGCCAATGTCCGCAGTTACTTCAACAAAGCCAATGGCAATTTGGGCACCTCGGGCTCAGTCGAATTTATGTTCGATCGCAGCTGCAATTTTCGTATCGCCGCTGACGGAATTGACCCAGAAGAACTAGAACTTGAATTTATTGATTATGGTGTAGAAGAAGTTTTTGCCGATGACGACGGCATCCTTCTCTACGGCCCTTTTGAACACTTTGGCAGTATCCAAAAAGAATTAGAAAACCGATCCCTTGAAATTTTATCCTCCGGATTTGAACGTATTCCGCAGACCATGACACAATTATCGCCAGAACAAACCGAAGAGGTCGAAAAACTCATTGAAAAGATAGAGGAAGACGATGACGTTCAAAATGTGTATCACAACATGGCTTTGAGCGACGCGCCTTAAGCGTATTAAGGGTTTCGCCCCACCGCTCCTTTAAAGAGCGATTGTAACCGCACAAAATCTTTCTCCACATTTCCTGTCGGGGTAAATAAGGGATGAAAAGTCATGACCCGTTTATTCCAATCCAATTCGGTTGGTAAAATAGGAACACCCGCCTTTAAAGCGATATAATAAAAGCCTGTTTTCCATTGATCGACTTTTTTTCGCGTGCCTTCAGGAGCAATAGCCATTCGGAAAACATCTTCTTCCTGATACATTCGGCTAATGGCGTCGACTACCTTTTCATTCTTCCTACGGTTGAGTGGCATCCCTCCTAGCCCTTTAAAAAACCATGCGGTTAATGGCGTGAACAATTCTTTCTTTCCAACAAAATGAATGGGCTCTCTCAAATAGGTACGGATGCCTATAGCAACAAAAAAATCCCAGTTACTCGTGTGGGGCACCACCGCAATGACAAACTTTGGGTCCTTGGGAAAATGCCCTTTAATCGAAAATTTGAAAATGCGAAAGGCAAAAAATTTGGCAATGAGTCGAAACATCCTACTGTTGTTTTAAATACTGGTAAGCTTTCTCTAGGTCTTCTGGGGTATCAATGCCAATTGATTCATAGGGTGTTACTACCATTTTAATTTTTTTTCCCTGCTCTAAATAGCGGATACATTCAATTTTTTCGGCTTTTTCCAAAGGAGTCATCTTACTTTGACTGAAGGCTAGAAGCGCTTGACGTCGAAAGGCATAAATCCCGATATGTTTAAAATACACTTTTGAAGCTCGATTTTCACGATAAAAAGGAATTGGGCTACGAGAAAAATAAAGTGCAAAATTGTTTTGATCGACAATGACTTTAACATTATTAGGGTTGTTGATTTCTGCTTCTTTTTGCAAAGGAAACATCAATGAAGCCAGGGCGATTGAAGCAGTGTCATCGCTGTTGAAAACAGCTAATAAATCACTAAGGCTCTGGGTGTGAATAAAAGGCTCATCGCCTTGCACATTGACCACAATATCGGCATCGCTCTTTGCAATGGCTTCTGCAATGCGATCGCTTCCGCATTGGTGTGCTTTTTGACTTAAAAACACTTCGCCTCCTTCCGCGATGATTACCTTGGCTATGGTTTCATCGTCTGTGGCAACAATGACCTGCTCAAACAGTTGCGTCGCTACTACTGTGCGATACGTCTGTACAATTACGGGAGCACCACCAAGGGGTTGCATTAATTTTCCTGGAAAACGACTCGCCTCAAAGCGGGCTGGGATAACGGCTATTACTTTCATTACAGTATCAAATATACGGCTATTTTACAGCCTTATTGATCTTCTTCAGATAGAAAATACTCTTTAGTAAAACCAACCAAATACAATTGCTCTTGCGCACGTGTAAGGGCGGTATACAACCAACGATAATAAGCTAAAGAAGGACCATCGGGCAAATAGGGTTGTTCAACAAATACCTTTTTCCATTGTCCTCCCTGCGATTTATGGCAGGTGATGGCGTAGGAATATTTGACTTGTAAGGCATTAAAATAGGGATTGTTTTTGACCGCTAAGAAACGTTTGTATTTGCTGCTTAAATGCTTGTAATCTTCCTGAACAGCTTGATAAAGCTGATTGCTTTGCTCGTAACTCAAAGAGGGGTTTTCTGTCGTAAGGGTATCAATCAACAGCATCGTATCAAAAGGCTTTTCATCGGGATAATCTACCATAGCTACTTCAACTTTGGCAAAGCGAAAGCCGTAGATGTTTTTATACTCTATAATACGTAAAATTTTGATCAAATCTCCGTTGGCTATAAAGCCAGGTGATGATTCTGGGGCGAGCCAAAAATAATTGTTTTTAACGACCATCAATTGATCTCCAACCGACAGGTCGGCGTCTAAAAATAAAATTCGAGAACGGATTTGCTGATTGTAGAGGTTAGCCCGTTTATTTGAGCGGACGATAAAAACCGTTTCTTCCAATCCATCATTGCGAATGGCCTCTTCTAGGGCCTCTAAAATTTCGTTGCCTTCGCGCATACGTCTGATGTCGGTCGTCTGTTCTAATTCAAATTGAAAATCGTTTCCAATCTCTCGATCTAATTGTTGCCGCAAATTGGTGGCGTTGACCAATATCCCAGAACTTCTTTTTTGACGCACTACTTGTTCTAATGTACACTCTACCGTTTCTTTATTGAATGCGCGGGCGAGGTAGTCAGAATCTAAGGCTGGGCTTAATTCTAAGTGAACAGGGGGCAATTGTGCCGGATCGCCAACAAGCAGCAGTTTACAGTTGGTTCCCGCATCGACATATTGGATCAAATCTCCCAAAAGAGACCCGTTTTCGAAAAGCTTGGTGTTTTGTCGGTCATCACCAATCATAGAGGCTTCATCGACCACAAAAAGGGTGTTTTTAAATTTGTTGGGTTTTAAGGTGAATTGCATTCCCTTGCCCCCTTCGTTTTTGGTGAAATAAATGTGCTTATGAATGGTAAAAGCCTTCTTGCCCGCATAATTTCCCATGACTTTAGCAGCGCGACCTGTGGGTGCCATCAAAACCGCACGACAAGAAATTTTAAACAAGTGGTTAACCAAATGCCCAATTACTGTTGACTTGCCTGTTCCTGCATAGCCCTTTAAAACGAACAAAGTAGAGGGTTGGGCAAAAAATAAATAGTCGGTGATTTCCTTCATCCAAACTTCCTGCGAAGTCGTTGGTGAAAAAGGAAATTTTTTGATTAATAATGCATTAAAGTCACTTGGCTGCATGAGATAATTTGCGGGAAAGATAAATCATTTCTGAAAACCTTTTCTGAATAAAAAAAAATTGTAGTTTTGTTTCACACTAATTTTTTTACAATGAAGATTGCCATACAAGCTGTTCTTTGGGTATTAATTGTTTTTTTTAGTTACAAAATCTACAATTCGATCAATGGACCAATTAATTTTAATAAGACGAAAAACGAACGCTACGCCAAAGTTATTGAGCGTTTAAAAGATATTCGAAAAGCTCAAATTGCCTTCAAAGACGTCAATGGGATTTTTGCTAATAATTTCGACAGCCTAGTCGCTTTCGTCGACACGGGTATCTTCACCCTCATTGAAAAAAGAGATTCTTCTTACCTAGAATACGACAGAGTTTATCGCATTGATATGCTTAGAGAAGTAGTAGTGGTTGACACACTCGGCTTTGTCCCTGTAAAAGATTCTCTATTTGGTACTTCTGAGGTGTACAAACAAATGGCCTATCTCCCGATTGAAGGGGTTAAAGACAGTACTTTTCAAATTAAATCTGATGTGATTGATAAAAATGGATATAACGTGGCTGTCTTTGAAGTGAAAGTCGCCAAAAATATTATTCTATTCGATCAAGATAAAGACCTTATCAAACAAGAAAACGAAACAATTTCTGTTGACGGCGTCAATGGTCCTGCCCTAGTACTGGGATCACTTACTGATGTTAGTACAAATGGAAACTGGCCAACAATTTTTGATGCACCTAAGCAATAAGCATAAAACATCACAAGATTTATCCATCCTTATTCATAAGGATGGATTTTCTTTTTGTACTCAAACCCAACATCATTTTTTTTCAGTAGAAAAAGATTTCCCAAGTGCCGAAGCACTTAAAAGCTGGATGAGCTATCACCAACTCGATCAAAGTGAACTTCAAATCATTTTTTGTGATCCTCCTGCTGTGACTGTTCCCCTGTCTCTTTTCGATGAAAGCCAACCAGAGCACTACCTCAAAAGCGCGATTTCTATCCAAAAAGACTCCCATCTGGTCAGTAAAGTCCTAAACAGTACACAACAAGTGGTGGTGTTTCCTGTTCTGGCACCTTTCAATGACCTTTTACTATCGCTCTTTAAGACTGTCCCATCTAGTCATATCGTAGCCGAGTTGCTTCCTGCTCTCTCTGCCCATTCATTTGGAAAAGGAAAGAAAAACATGTTTATCCACCTTCGAAAAGATACTTTCGATCTCTTTTTGTATCAAGGTGGACAATTGCTACTTCAAAACAGCTTTCCACATAAAAATTCTGACGATTTTTTATACTACCTCTTTTATGTCGCTGAACAATTCTATTTAAAACCCGACCAATTTGATCTTTATTTTCTTGGGCGATTTACTGTTTTTGAAGATTATTACAGTGGTACAAAAGAATTTCATCATGCCATTGAATTTATGGCACCACACCATCCATTACTCGATACCAACCATCCGGTTCCCTTTTTTCAAGATTTTATTGGACCATGAGAATCATTTCAGGATCCCTAAAAGGAAGACGTCTAATTGCCCCAAAACAACTGCCTGTTCGTCCAACAACAGACAGAGCTAAAGAAGCCTTATTTAATATTCTTAACCACCGTTTAGAATGGTCTGAAGTGGTTGCGCTCGATTTATATTCAGGAACAGGAAACATCAGCTACGAGCTTGCCTCGCGTGGGGTAACTGCTTTAACAGCAGTCGATCAAAACAAACACTGTGTTTATTTTATCTCCAAAACTGCTCAAACATTGGACCTGCCCATTAGGGTGATAAAAAATTCTGTCGAAAGATTTCTGAGTACTCCAAGTGGACCCTATGATTTTATTTTTGCCGATCCGCCCTATGCCTTTACCCAAGCGCAGCTAAGCGGCATTATTACCAACATACTTGAAAAAGGGTTTTTAAGCGAAGGCGGCCTTTTAGTCGTCGAACACGACAAGCACTTAAGCTTAGATGCCCATCCTCAAAAGGTTGAAGAACGCACCTATGGAAACAGTCGGTTTAGCTTTTTTGAATAAGCCCTCCCTACTTTTTTGATCATTTTATTTTTTTAGTACATTTATACCGAACAGCCCCCAAACCTGTTCGACTGCCCTATGATGA
>JBMZTS010000054.1:0-8927 GCA_049623905.1 Flavobacteriaceae bacterium | reverse complement strand
ATTATAGAATATGTCGCCAAAAACATAAAAAGTAATATTCGCGAATTGGAAGGGGCAATCATCTCGCTCATTGCGCAATCTTCTTTCAACAAAATGGATATCACTATCGATTTAGCCAAGGAGATTGTCGATAAATTCGTTAAAAACACCAAACGTGAGGTCAGTATTGACTTTATCCAAAAAGTGGTTTCAGAATATTTCCAAATGGACGTAGAGACGCTCCAGTCCAAAACCCGAAAACGCCATATCGTTCAGGCCCGCCAATTGGCCATGTATTTTGCCAAAAAATTTACCAAGGCTTCTTTAGCCAGTATTGGGACTCAAATAGGAAAACGCGATCACGCTACCGTTTTACACGCTTGTAAAACCGTAGACAATTTATCGTTTACCGATAAGCAATTCCGCAAATATGTTGAAGATCTCAATAAAAAACTAACGCTTTAAATTACCATGAAGCCTGGTCATGTCTTGATGGTTTGCCTCGGAAACATCTGTCGCTCACCACTCGCCCATGGAATATTTGACCACCTGCTCAACAACCCAAGGTTTACAGTAGATTCTGCGGGAACAGCAAATTATCATGTCGGAGCGGCGCCCGACAAACGAAGCATAGCCACTGCCAAACGACATCGTATTGATATTTCACAGCAACAAGCACGACAATTTCGTCGGCAAGACTTTGACTATTTCGATTACATCTATGTCATGGACAAACAAAATCTTAAACACGTTTTGGCCCTAGCTCAAAATGATTTGGATCGCTCAAAAGTAAGACTTCTCCTCGGCAAAGAAGAGGTTGAAGACCCCTACTACGGTGGTCCTGAAGGATTTGAAGTAGTCTATAAAAAGATTTATAACGCTTGTAAAAGCATCTTGGCCGAATGGAAAATTTAAGTCCTAAAAATTCAGTGCCCACCCTTTATTTGATCCCCTGCCCTTTAGGAGACGTGGCTCCTATGGAGGTTCTCCCTTTAACTATTCGGAAAGTCATAGAAGACTTGACGCATTTCATTGTCGAAAACGAAAAAGAAGCCCGACGATTTATTAAACGTATTGCACCCCAAAAAAAGCAAGAGGAATTGGTTTTATATCCTTTAAATAAATTTACAGATCCACGAGAGCTGCAAAATTATCTCGATCCAATAGAAGCGGGAAAATCTATGGGACTACTGTCTGATGCGGGTTGCCCAGGGGTTGCCGACCCCGGAGCGGTCATCGTTAAACGCGCCCACGACAAAAATATGTGTGTCCGTCCCTTGGTGGGGCCCTCTTCCCTACTGTTGGCCATGATGGCTTCTGGTATGAACGGACAAGCCTTTGCTTTTAATGGATATTTACCCATAGATAAGCAAGACCGTCAACGCAGCCTCCGACAACTTGAAAAGCGTTCAGGAGAACTCGATCAAACCCAAATTTTTATAGAAACACCCTACCGCAACGATCAGTTGTTGGACGATTTCATCAAAACCTTATCGCCTTCGACTCTACTGTGTGTTGCATGTGACCTTACCCTCCCTACAGAATGGGTGAAAACTGCACCAATAAAAGAATGGCGAAATATCACAGTCAAACTTCAAAAAAGACCCGCTATATTCCTTATTCACAAGGTATTAACGATATAATCTTTGTTGATTGAGCCAACGGTAATACTTCTGTGCCTTTCGATTGTGTTCGCGTAGAGTTCTGGAAAAATCGTGTTTTCCCGATTGACTCGGATCCACCACAAAATAGAGGTAGTTGTGTGGCATTGAAAAAAGAACCGCATCAATGGCTGAAATATCGGGCATCATGATAGGCCCTGGCGGCAACCCACGGTATTTGTAAGTATTATAAGGAGAGGAAATTTTTAAATCTTTTTGTAACACGCGTCGAATAAGCAGATCAAAATCACCTTGTGTTTGTTTGATCGCGTAAACAACAGTGGGGTCGGCATCCAATTTCATCCGGCGTTTAAGGCGATTGAGATAGACCTGTGCAATGGTTGGCCGTTCGTCATTTCGATTGGTTTCTTTGTGGACAATAGAGGCTAGGGTGACGACTTCGACTGGGGTAAGTCCTTTGGCTTTGGCGGCTTCACGGCGGCGTTCATTCCAAAAACTAAGAGATTCCTTTAACATGCGCTTTTGGAATTCTTGTGGAGTGGTATTCCAAAACAACTCGTAGGTGTTTGGAATATACATGGCTAATGCCGTTTGGGCATTATATCCATTGGCTTTTAGAAAAGCTGGAGCTTTAAATTGCTCGAGCAAAGCAACGCTATCGGCTTCAATTTGCGCAGCCACACGACCCGCTAAATCTTCTAGGCGTTCCATATTGTTAAAGGTCACCTTTACCGCTAAGGGCTGGCTTCTCAACACATTGATCATCTCATTGTTATTCATGCCTTGGTAAAGGGCATATTTTCCGCCACGCACGCGGCGATCATAGCCTTTTTTCTCGGCAGCTAACTTGAAGTCTTCTGTCGATTTTAACAGTGGTTCAAGTTCGGAAAGCAACTCTACTATTCCCGCTTGAGAAGGAATAAAAACATAAGATACGGGATTGTTAAACGCGGTATTTGAGGCAAAAAAAACGCGGTAAAAAACAAAAGTAAAGTATAGTCCCAGCCCGGCTACGATTAAAACGATAGCCAAACCTATTTTACGTCGATACATGAGCAATTTTTTGAAATACCACTTCGTTGTGGTAAGTGTTATTGTAATAATTCCAATCTAGCTTAACGGCTGTTCTTTGGTAACCAGCGCCTTCAAACAAGGCGATACTCTCTTTATGGTCTTCGCCAACACCAGCGTAAAGTTGATGAAGTTGTAAGCGAGAAAACGCAAATTCTTCAACCAAAGCTAAAGCGATTTTACCATAACCTTTCCCTCGGTGGGTGTCTTCAATCACCAACCCCACCCCAGCCCTACGATGGAAAGGTTCAAAAGCGTACAAATCAATTAATCCTAAAGCAGCATTTGAAGTATTGGTTAAAACGAAACGTTGTTGTTTGGCAGTAAAAATATCTTGATGTGCTTGAGCGATATACTCTTCCAACAGTTGTCGGGAAAAAGGAACAATGGTATTGGAAACATGCCACAAACGGACATCATTTTCAATCGCAAAGAGAAAATCGATGTCTTTTGGTTCTATGGCCCGTAATGTGAGTCCTAAATTATTCATCCATTACGCCTTTAAAAACAAAGGTCGCAGGACCGATTAAATCTATGGAGGTATAGTGCGGTTTAGACTGACAGTTAAAAGAGACTTCTAGCCAACCGCCTTCGACTTTAATTCGGAGGTGCTCTGCTGTGGTAAGTCCATTGTTATGGACAGCTATGGCCACAGCTGTGGCTCCTGTACCACAAGAAAGGGTTTCGTCTTCCACCCCTCTTTCATAGGTACGGATGGCAAAGGTGCTGTCGTCTATTTGCTCAACAAAGTTTACGTTAGTTCCCGCGTCGAAATAGGGAGCGCCATAACGAATGATGCGGCCTTTCTCGACCACCGGAAAAGTGTCTAATTGGGCAACCATTTCAACATGATGTGGCGAACCCGTATCTAAAAAAGTATAGGTCTCTGTCGTCTTAATTGTCGTCAGATCTTGCATCCGTAGGGCTATTTTGTTGGCGTCGATACTCGCCGAATGAAGGCCATCGGTGGCCTCAAAAGTCGTTGTCTTTTCGATGATCCCCAACCGCTTGGTAAAAGCAACTGCACAACGGGCTCCATTGCCGCAAAGGGTGCCTTCCCGTCCATCGGCATTAAAATACAGCATCTTAAAATCTACTGTGGTTGAGGCTTGAATTAAAATCAACCCATCGGCCCCAATCCCAAAACGACGATCACAACACTTTTTGATGTAGCTACTATCGTCGGCAGGAAACCTAGTCGCTCGATCATCAACAATAATAAAATCGTTGCCCGTCCCTTGATACTTGTAAAAGGTAAATCTCATGCCACGAAGTTAAGGATAATTTTAAGGTTTTTTTGGCTGTTAAAAAGTCGTTAAAGCATTTTTAATCCACCCCTAGCTTTCTTTAACTTTGGCATAAATAAATGATTTATGAAAACGATTTTGAAATACAGTAGCATTGCCCTACTTAGCTCTGTCCTTAGCCTCACTTTGATGCCTTTTTTTCACACCCAACCCAGCCCAGATAATACTACTGCGCTCCCGTCACTTCTACCCACAACCTACAGCTACAGCGCCAATGTGGCAAGTAGTGCGCCCAGCGATTTTGTGGAGGCCGCAGAAAAAAGTATTCATGCGGTGGTTCATGTTAAAAACACAGCCTCGGGCAATGATGACTTCTCTGCCCTAGACTACCTCTATGGACGTCGTTCGAGCGGAGAACGAATTGGCGTGGGCTCGGGCGTTATTGTTTCGCCTGACGGATTTATCATTACCAACAATCATGTGATTGAAGAGGCGACCAAAATCGAAATCACGACCAATGACAACAGGCGCTACACCGCTAAGTTGGTTGGCACAGATGCCTACAGTGATATTGCGGTATTAAAAGTTGATGTAGATCAATCCCTCCCCTATCTATCGTTTGGAAACTCGAACAACACCCGCATTGGCGAATGGGTTCTCGCCATTGGCAATCCGTTCAATTTAAATTCAACCGTAACTGCTGGCATCATCAGTGCGAAATCGCGTGATTTGAACGAACGCGATGGACGCAATCAATCCTTTATCCAAACCGATGCTGCGGTTAACCGCGGAAATAGCGGTGGGGCATTAGTCAATACACGTGGGGAATTGGTCGGCATCAACACGGCGATAAGCTCCATGTCAGGAGGATTTGAAGGCTATTCTTTTGCTGTACCCAGCAATATTGCTCGAAAAGTTTTTGAAGACATCGTCGAGTTTGGAAGTACCCAAAAAGGCTTACTTGGGGTACGCGGTGGCGCCATTACCCCAGAATTTAAAGAACAAACCGAAGGGGTCTACGAAAACGAAGGCTTCTATGTCGGAGAAGTTTTAGAAGGTATGGGAGCAGCAAGTGCGGGCATTAAAGTAGGAGATGTCCTTTTAAAAATCGACAATGTAAAGCTTAAAAAATTCTCAGACCTAAGTGGCTACTTAGAAAGTAAGCGTCCTGGCGATCGGGTAAATGTGCTAATCAGCCGCGATGGGAAACAAAAAAATATTGTGGTGGAATTGAAAAAAAATCAGACCGCACAGTTTTTACGGATGCGTTTGCGTAACCTCAACAGCAAAGAGCAAGCAGACTACGGGACGAGTCGAGGTGTTTTGGTAGAAGAAGCCGGTGATTTTTTTAGCGATCAGATTAAAAATGGTTCGCTTTTGGTTGAAATTAACGGAGAGCGGATTTTTTCAATAGACGATCTCAACAACATTGATCGAACCAGTTTGCGTTGGCTCACCTATATCGACCCTTCAGGAGAAAAAATTCATTTGCGCTTATAGTTTTTAAAACAGCTTTCCTTCGGGAAAGCTTTTTTTTTGGCTGAAGTTTCTGCACTTTTGTATCCTGTGATCGGCGGGAGAACAAAGGAGGTTTCCCTAACAGACAAAATGATCAGAGGTCTGCCAGGTCATTTAACGCTAAACAGCACAACAGATGCGCATTGACATTATAACGCTTTTTCCAGAATTGCTTCAGAGTCCTTTTGAGGCCTCTATTGTCAAGCGCGCAATTGAGGGAGGAAAAGCAGAGATTCACTTTCATGACTTAAGAGACTACAGTGTCAACAAATACAAACAAGTTGACGATTATCCCTATGGTGGTGGGGCTGGTATGGTCATGATGATCGCTCCGATTGATAAATGCATCACGGCCCTAAAAAAAGAACGCAATTATGACGAAGTAATTTATATGACCCCCGACGGAGAAACACTGAACCAACCGTTGGCCAACCAGTGTTCATTGTTCGAAAACATCATCATTCTTTGCGGGCATTATAAGGGTGTTGATCAGCGTGTACGCGATCACTTTATAACCAAAGAAATTTCTATTGGCGATTTTGTACTCTCTGGGGGCGAATTGGCCGCTGCTGTGTTTTGCGACAGCATCATACGGCTTATTCCAGGGGTTTTGGGAGACGAGTCATCGGCCTTGAGCGACAGTTTTCAAGACCAGCTTCTGGCACCGCCGATCTACACCCGACCAGCTGAATATAAAGGTCTTAAAGTGCCCGCTATACTCACATCGGGCAATACCCCTGCCATCGATAAATGGCGAGAAGCGCAGGCACTCGAGCGCACCCAACGCCTCCGTCCAGACTTGCTTGAAGACTGAGGGGCTCGCTTAGCAGGGCGTTTGAAAAATTCAGATTTTCAGCTTGCTGAAAATAAAATAAATTGTATTTTTGCTCCCGCATTTAACCGCTGACGAAATCCGTGAATGTTGTGTGCACTCAAACTCTAAAAGAATTCTTATGGAATCTTTAATTAATTTTGTTCAGGACCAATTCATCGATAAAAAAGACTTTCCTGAATTTGCCGCTGGTGACACCATCACGGTTTACTATGAAATTCGCGAAGGCGACAAGGTGAGAACCCAGTTTTTTAAAGGGGTGGTCATTCAAATTAAAGGGCAAGGTTTAGCCAAAACATTTACGATTAGAAAAATGTCTGGCACCGTTGGTGTTGAGCGTATCTTCCCAATCAACCTTCCTGCTTTACAGAAAATCGAAATCAACAAACGCGGAAAAGTACGTCGCGCTCGTATTTTCTACTTTAGAGAATTACGCGGTAAGAAAGCACGTATTAAAGAGCGTCAAATAAAATAAACTTCGTTTAAAAGGTCGCTATTGCGACCTTTTTTATAGACACAAACGAAAAAACCATTAATTAAACTCCACATGGCAAAAATAAAAGTTGACAACCCCGTTGTAGAAATGGATGGCGATGAAATGACACGTATTATCTGGTCATTTATTAAAGAACAACTCATTCTCCCTTACCTCGATCTTGAGATCGAATATTACGATCTTTCAGTCACCTCGCGTGATGCAACCAATGACGAGATAACGGTAAGAGCGGCCAATGCGATTAAAAAACATAACGTTGGGATCAAATGTGCGACCATTACACCCGATGAACAACGGGTGGAAGAATTTAATTTATCGAACATGTGGCGATCGCCCAACGGAACCATCCGCAACATTGTGGGTGGAACGGTGTTTCGCGAGCCCATCATCATGAGCAATGTCCCGCGTTATGTGCAGGGCTGGACCAAACCCATCTGTATTGGTCGTCATGCCTTTGGTGATCAATACAAAGCCGCCGATGCGGTAACCAAAGGAAAAGGAAAACTCACCATGACCTTTACTCCAGAAGATGGAGGAACACCACAAACTTGGGAAGTGTATAACTTCCAAGAAAACGGGGTGGCCATGTGTATGTACAATATCGACTCATCGATCTATGGTTTTGCACGTTCATGTATGAATCAAGCCTTGAAAAAAGGATGGCCACTTTACCTTTCGACAAAAAACACCATCATGAAAGCCTATGATGGGCGGTTTAAAGATGTCTTTCAAGAGGTCTTTGATACCGAATTTGCCGACAAATTTA
Source organism: Flavobacteriaceae bacterium (assembly GCA_049623905.1). Taxonomy (GTDB): domain Bacteria; phylum Bacteroidota; class Bacteroidia; order Flavobacteriales; family Flavobacteriaceae; genus Arcticimaribacter. Next base: position 1,396 of record JBMZTS010000054.1, on the reverse strand, counting down.
AAGCGGCTGGTATCACCTACGAGCACCGATTGATCGACGACATGGTCGCCGCAGCCATGAAATGGAATGGTGGTTTTGTGTGGGCCTGTAAAAACTATGATGGTGATGTACAATCTGATACGGTTGCACAAGGGTTTGGTTCTCTTGGTCTAATGACCTCCACCTTGGTTACTCCCGATGGGAAAACCATGGAGGCCGAAGCGGCCCACGGTACCGTGACTCGTCACTACCGTCAACACCAACAAGGAAAAGAGACCTCGACCAACCCTATCGCTTCTATTTTTGCGTGGACACGTGGCCTGCAACACCGCGGAAAATTGGACAACAATCAGGCCTTGGTCGATTTTTGTCAGACACTCGAAGCCGTGTGTGTCGAAACCGTTGAAAGTGGAAAAATGACCAAAGATTTGGCTTTGTTGATTCACAAAGAAAACTTGGGGAAAGAACACTACCTCACCACTCAGCAGTTTCTCAATGCGCTGAAGGAAAATCTCGAGGCTAAACTCAACTAAAACAACAACGCTACTTCGGTAGCGTTTTTTTTTGCTTAAATCGTCATCGATTTAAGTTATCTTTACATTATGACCTTTCGCAAAATCACAGAAGAGGCCTCGCAGCACGATCATTTGGAAACCTATTCGGTTGAGGAACTGGTGCGTGGTATCCACAAGGAAGATCAAAAAGTAGCGCCAGCGGTAGAAAAAGTTTTACCTGAAATCAGCGCTTTGATTACAAGCGTTGTAGCGCAGCTTCAAGAGGGCGGTCGTTTATTCTATATGGGGGCAGGAACGAGCGGGCGTTTAGGGATATTGGACGCTTCGGAATGCCCCCCCACTTTTGGCACTGCACCCGAACAGGTTATTGGGTTAATCGCCGGAGGGAAATCGGCGGTTTATCAAGCCGTTGAAAACGCTGAAGATTCGACAACACAAGGCTGGGAAGATCTTTTGGCCCATAAAGTTTCCTCAAAAGATGTAGTGATCGGGATTGCTGCTTCGGGCACTACCCCCTATGTAATTCATGCCATGGAACGCTGCCGAGAACACAAAATTCCCACCGGCTGTATTTGCTGTAACCCTGGAGCTCCCCTTACCCAAGTGGTCGATTATCCGATCGCTGTGGTGGTAGGGCCAGAATTTGTGACCGGCAGCTCCCGAATGAAAGCTGGAAGTGCCCAAAAGATGATCCTCAACATGATCACCACCGCTAGTATGATCCGCCTAGGGCATGTTAAAGGGAACCGCATGGTCGATATGCAACTTAGCAATGCTAAACTTCATGCCCGAGCCTGCCAAATGGTGGTTGAAGCGACTCAGCTAAGCCCCACAAAAGCACAGGCCTTGCTCGACCAACACGGGAGTGTTCGGCGCGCCATTGCCGCTTTTCAGGCCCTGCA
>JBMZTS010000053.1:0-9188 GCA_049623905.1 Flavobacteriaceae bacterium | reverse complement strand
ACGGACGCATTGATGGCTTTGACCTTTGATTCCATTGTTTTCATTGTTTTTTGATGTGCACTAAGCTCTTCTTTAAGACTTTTAATTCGCTCTTGTTGAGGTACCGTAGGCGGATTAGTGGTATTGTCAATAGCGCGCATTAATGAGCGAATTTCCTCGCGTAATCGCGGTTTTTGTCGGTAGGTCATTGACGGAGGAGGACGCATAAGGTGGTCATCTTTAAAAGCTGTAATCGTCTTATGAAGGGCTTCAATAGCCGCAAAGTCTCCTTTGGAATGTACTTTAATTTTTTCCTTTAGATTGGCCAATTGTGTAGCTACTGAATTCACATAATCAATGAATTCATGCGTCTCACTAAGCACATCTCTCAGTTGTAAAAGAGCCTTGGCTTTGGTTTGATAATCTGCAAGGGACATCTTGATTCTAGGATCACCACTCACTGTGATATTTTCAGTTAGAACTTGCCCGCGATATTGCACTTGAGCAGTATAGTTTCCAGGTATTACTTGTGGTCTTATTCCACCATAGCTAAAGCCTTCTTGAACTTTATTTTTTAAAGGTTTTGCTGTGTCATAACCCAGATCCCAAACGATGCGATTCACTCCTTTTTTTGCTTTTTTGTGTTCTAAAGTAGTAACGAGTTGACCGTCATTATCTTTAATGACAACTTTAACGGATTCTGAAGCGTCTTCATCTAGACTAAAGTTAATATAGGTTCCATATTCTGGATTTTTAGCCTTATATGTTCGGTCACCAAGGTTTTCTAGCCTCCAAAACATATTCCACAAGATACCTTCGCGTATGGGGAAGAGATGTAAGGTTTTGCCTTGCGCCTTTTCCAATTCCTCAAGAGGACGTATATCGTCAAGGATATAGGCCCCTCTTCCGTGAGTTCCGACAATCAAATCGCGGTCTCTTGCTTGAATCCGTAAATCTCTTACAGAGACATTTGGAAGATCAACATTGATTTTTTCCCAATGTTTACCCTTATCCCAACTGGCATATATTCCATGTTCCATACCGGCAAAAAGGAGGTTGGGATTATGCGGGTCTTGACGAACCACCTTTACATAATCATCGGCGGGGAGTTTTGATGAGATTTTTCGCCAGTTTTTCCCAAAATCTTGGGTCATAAAAATATAGGGTTTAAAATCATCCATTCGATGTTGATCGACTACGACAAAGGCAGTTCCAGCGTCATGTTCTGAAGCGTGAATTTTAGAAACCCAAGCATAAGCTGGTAGTCCTTTAACCCGATCTTTTAGATTGGTCCAATTGGCCCCACCATCAATGGAAAGTTGAATATTCCCATCATCTGTTCCGGCCCAGATCACTCCTTTTTGAATGGGTGATTCGGCAATATACAAGACGGTACAATGAAATTCAGCTGCTGTGTTGTCTTGATAGATGGTTCCGCCAGAAGTGCGTTGTTTCGATTTATCATTGGTTGTTAAATCTGGGCTTATCACTTCCCAGCTATTTCCGCGGTCTTGAGATTTAAATACGACATTTCCTCCGATATAAACTGTTTCCGGATCATGAGGGGAAATATGAATGGGTGCATCCCAATTGAATCGGTATTTGTGATTTTCTATGGCATCTCCAGCAGAACCGACAATTTTTGGATAGGGGTGAATGGTTTGCACATTACCATAGCGACTATCTACTAAAAAGGGGACACCACCTTGGAGATTGGTATAGACCATGTGTTCATTTCCTGGGATAGGTTCTGCAAAGTAGCCGTCGCCATATGCCAGTCCTTTCCAGTGACGTTTTAGAATTCCTGCATTGTAAAGAGAGTTGCTTGGACCAACCCACGTTCCATTATCTTGGAGCCCTCCATAGACATTGTAGGGCTTTAAGTTGTCGACTTGAAGTTGATAAAACTGCGCAAGTTCAATATTGTTGATGATTTCCCAACTATCGCCTCCGTCAAAGGAGCGTTGAAACCCACCATCACTTCCATTGAGGATGTAATCGGGATTTTGGGGGTCAATCCATAACGCTTGGTGGTCGCCATGTACGGTGGTGGCAATACGTTCCCAGCTTTTTCCACTGTCTTTGGAGCGACTCAATCTTCCAGAAATAGAAAAAAGAATGTTTGGATTTTGCGGATCTACCCGAACATCACTGTAGTAAAATGGTCTAAAGTTGATGTTAGGATCATCGTTGACTAAGGCCCAGTTCTCTCCTTTATCTTCTGAACGGAAAGCTGTTCCGCCTCCTTCAAATTCGGTCATTAAGTAAACAATATTAGGATCGCTTTGAGCAATGTGGATTCCGGGGCGGGCCATGGCTGTTTTTGGGAGTCCTTCCATAATTTTTTTCCATGTTGTTCCCCCATCGGTGGTTTTGTAGATGGCTGTGTTTTTTCCGCCATCATCAAAACGCCAGGGTTTTCTTCTAAACGTCCACATTCCAGCATACATGATTCTGGGGTTGTCGTTTTCCATAGTGATGTCTGCACAGCCCGTATTTTCATCTATGTAAAGAATTTTATCCCAGCTTTTTCCGCCATCGGTGGTTTTAAAGACACCACGTTCTTTATTGGGTCCCCATTCTTTTCCAAGAGCACAGACACAAGCCACATCGGGATTTTTGGGATCGACCACGATCCGCTTGATACGTTCTGTTTTTTTAAGCCCAAGGTGTTTCCATGATTTTCCCGCATCAACGGATTTATAAACGCCCCAGCCATAGCCCACGCTATTTCGAGGATCTCCTTCTCCTGTTCCAACCCACAAGACATTTTTGTCTGAGGGTGCAATGGTTAATGCTCCAATAGAATACGCTCTTTGATTTTCGAAAATGGGTTCAAAACTGACGCCCCCATCTGTTGTTTTATGGATTCCTCCATCAGCACCGCTGACGTAAAAGGTTGACGGGTCGCCAGGTATTCCATCAATATCAGTAACTCTTCCTCCCATATTGGCTGGGCCAATAGCCCGCCAAGAATAGCTCTGAAGGAGTTCTGCTTTAGAAGGGGTGTTTTGCGCATAGACTTTTTGGTTGGGGGCTAAAAAAAATAGTATTCCGAGCAGGCAGAAAGATGTTTTATTTAAACTCATTGTTCTAAAATTTAGTGTATAATTTAATTAAGTTTCCAGTTTTTTAAGCGGTTGTTTTTTGGTGCAGTCTTTTGTAAGCGTTCTCTAATTTTGTCTAAATACATGGTGTTATAGCGAAGTCTTGAAATATGATTGGGATTTTCCTGATCACCGTTCCAACAATGTTCGGCATTGTTGCCATAATCGACTTCTCCTGAGTAGTAGGGATTTTTTGTATTTTCTAAAAAAGCTTCTGTCAGCACCACGGCATTGTTGAGGTAATAGTTATCCATATCGCCACAATAAATATTTATTTTCCCCTTGAGATCGTTTCCTATACGATCCCAATCGCGTTGCATGATGTATCTTAAGTCATAATTTTCCTTCCAATAGTTGGCCACTTCAGGATCGATTTTTCCCGTTAACTTATCCCATATAGGTTGGGGGTAGCCGTTTTTACCTGCTGGTGAATATACAGCTTGCCAAATGTCCCATTGATCTCCCGAACGCCCATTATCACCTAAAACATATTCTTTTCGGTTGATATCAATCAATTGGCTTTTGACTAGTCCTTTCCCGTCTCTCATTCCTGGACGTAGGGTTCTCTTAAAATCCCCGCTTTCATAATAGGCATTCTTGTCTTTGTATAGGTCAACCACGGTAAAGGCCCTGAAGTCTATCGGATCGGGACAAGCGGCAAAACAGCCATTGTATTGTTTTGGATAAAAGACTTGTACAGCTAGGGCTTCCCATCCACCAGTTGATCCGCCATAAAGGAAACGACCCCAACCTTCTCCCACACCGTTGAACATTTTTTCAATATGTGGAATCAATTCATATGTAATGGCGTCACCATATGGGCCTAAGTTGGCAGAATTGACCGCATAGGAATCGTCGTAATAAGGATTTTGATGTTGAATTTCAATCACCAAATATCTGGGGAAGTTTTTTGACGTCCACTTTTGATAAAAATCATAGGCTTCTTTCTCTTGAATGTATTTGTAACCAGTGATCCCAAACCTGCTGTTATAGATATTGTCCTTTTTAGGAGCAGTGGGGGGTGTAGTTCTAAAACCACCAATGGTCTTAGGGAAATGCCCGTGAAAGATCATTAAAGGGTATCGCGTTTTACTCTCTTTTTGAAACCCTTCGGGAACCAAAACATTGGCTTGGAGGTACATTGGGCGTCCCCAGAATTTTGAGAGCATTTCACTCTGAATTTTGACATGTTTAACGTATTTGCTGTCTTCTACAGGGAGAATTGGAGGTATTTCCTCGGTCAGTCTTAGTTGGATTGGCTTTGATGGGTCAAAAGTAATTTTTACGGGTTTGCTGTATATGTTTTTTGGAGAGGTGTTCCAATGCTGTCCTTCACCCTGATCCATGGGGAGTTGGACCCTATGGCCATTGGACAAATTAAAGGTGTCGTATTTGTGTAATAGTGCTTGCACAAAATAGTCTCCCGCTTCTAGATCTCCGATTTTTTCAATGGGGTAGGCCAAAGTATTGGCAGAAATAGTTTCTTTTTGATCAGCGGCCCAATTGTTGACATTTTTACCGACAATAATCCCCGTCTTATTACTGTCGTTAATTTGAAAACGAGGTTCTTTTAGTGTGTCTTTTGTCAGCATAATTAAGAGGCGGCCATCAAAGGTTTCCGTGCCTAGAGAAGAAGCATAGCTTACCTCAAAGACGGCTCTATTTGTTTTGTCGCATCCCGTTAATAAAATGACGCCAAGAAGAGCCGTGTATATGATTTTTAATAGTTTCATATCTCATATATTTAAGTATCAATTTACTAAATTTTAAATAGATAGAATTAAATACCATAAAGAGGGTAATTCTCCTTGGGGTATTTTAGGGAAGGTTTTTTTCTAGATTATGGCGATGCCCCTACGAAAAGCCCTTCTATTTTTAGGATTCTTAAGACCAAAAATTAAATTAAAAGCATAAAAAAAGGCGCTAAAAAATAGCGCCTTAAGACAATTGATGTCACCCATCTAGAGGGCTTCTATTAATTTTGATATTTTTTGACGTTCTTCTTCGGCTAAGTCAGCGTCGACAAGGATCCGCCCACTATACTCATCTGTTATGATTTTTTGACGTGAGGCAATTTCCATTTGTACTTGAGGGGGGATGGTAAAAAAAGATCCACCCGAAGCACCGCGTTCAACTGCGACGACGGCTAAACCATTCTTAACATTTCCACGAATTCGTTTGTAAGCTTTTAAGAGACGTTCTTCTATTTTTGACTCATATTTTCCCGATTGTTCCATCAACAGATTTTCTTCTTTCTCTGTTTCTTTCATGATTTCGTCTAGCTCACTTTTTTTAGCATCTAAATGTTTTTGTTTATCAGCGGTTTGTTCTGTGAGTGTCGTAATGGTCTCTTTCTTGAGTTCTGTTTTGACTTTAAGTTCTTTTATTTTCTTTTCGGATAGCTCAATTTCCAATTTTTGAAATTCCTCTTCTTTAACAATTGAATTGTATTCTCTGTTGTTGCGAACATTATTCAATTTTTCAGAATATTTGGTGATTAGATCTTTTGCAGATTCAATATTGTTTTTGTGTTCTTTGACAGACAATTCAAACTCCTCTAGATCGGCGTTTAGCTTTTCCATCTTCACGTTCATCCCCTGAATTTCATTTTCAAGATCCTCAACTTCTAAGGGTAATTCTCCTCGAACATTTCTTATTTCATCGATTCGAGAATCGATAATTTGTAAATCAAAAAGCGCTCTTAACTTTTCTTCGACGGTGATTTCTTTTTTCTTGGCCATATTTAGAAATACTTTACTGGATTGGTATTGACTTCAGATAAAGTGATTGCAAAATTAGGGATTTTTTTTGTAAGAAACTGTTCGATTATTTTTTTTGTGAAGTGCTCGGTTTCATAATGTCCAGCATCGACCAAAAGAAGCTGTTGTTCTGCTTTAAAAAAATCGTGATATTTTAAGTCCGAAGTCACCAAGGCGTCGGCTCCTTGGGCCATAGCTGCATCGATGGTAAAACTCCCAGACCCTCCCAAGACGGCCACGGTTTTAATGTTTTTATGTGCTCCTTCTGAGTGACGGATAAAGGGCACTTTAAGTTTGGTTTTTACGTGTTCTAAAAAGGCTGTTGTGGTCATGGGTTGGCTTAGCTGTCCGATGCTTCCTAAACCAATGTCTGGGTTAAGATTGGCAATGGGTATCAATTCGTAGGCGACGGCTTCATAGGGATGTGAAGTGTGGAGCGCTTTTAGAACTTTAGCTTGAGTGTGCTTAGGAACGATCAGACTGATTAGGTCTTCTGGGGTCTGCATTAATTTTTCAGCCTCTCCAAGATGGGGCTGGCTATCGCTGTTTCCTTTAAATTGTCCCATTCCACTAACCGAAAAACTACAATGATCGTAATTCCCAATTGCTCCGGCACCAGCTGTATGTAATGCTTTGACAACGGCTTCTTTATGCTCTTTTGGCACATAGGTTGTTAGGCGCAAAAGTGTATTTTTTTGGGGTATCAAAATATTTTGTTCATTGATTCCTAAGAGGCTACCCAAATGATAACTTATACCTTCTTTATAATTGTCGAGGGCGGTATGTAAGGCAAAAATTGCGATTCTGTTTTCGATGGCCTTTAGCACTGTTTTTTCTACATAATTTTTCCCAGTAATGCTCTTAAGTCCTTTAAATATGATTGGATGAAAACAAACAATTAGGTTGTGTTGTTTATGTTGGGCCTCTTCAACTACTTTTTCAGAAACGTCGTGAGCGATTAGCACTCCTGTACAATGATCATCTGCATGACCCGTGAGCAACCCAACATTATCAAAATCTTCAGCATAGGTAAGAGGGACCCATTGGTGAAGAAGGCCTGTAATTTCACTAATTTTCATTTGGTCGTTTTAGGCTATTATATAATTTTTTTAAGTGTATCTTTACGAAGATAGCGATATAATTTTTATGCAGATATTTCGTTTTTTGCTCCTTCCTTTCGCCATACTTTACACGCTGATTACAAGCATCAGGAATGGTCTTTTTTCACTAGGCGTATTTCACCAAATGACATTTGATGTCCCCGTGCTCGGTATTGGTAACATTTCGACCGGTGGGACGGGTAAATCGGTTGCGGTCGATTTTTTTCTTTCTAAATTAAAACACACTTATCCAATGACCGTGTTGAGTCGGGGGTATGGAAGGCTGTCAAATGATTTTAGGCTTGTTTCTCTTTCTTCTAAGGCCAGTGAGGTTGGTGATGAACCACTCATGTTAAAACACGCCCACCCTAAAGTCAGAATAGGGGTAAGTAATAAAAGGCGGATAGGGATGGAGAAACTTCTGGCGCACGAGTCAAATCGCCCCGATGAATTTTTTCTACTGGATGACTGTTTTCAGCATCGTTGGGTTAAACCAAGGACCATGATTTTATTGACGACCTATGCGAGTCCTTACAACAATGACTTTATTTTGCCCGTGGGGAACTTGAGAGAACTGTCGGTAGGGGCAGGCCGAGCAGATATCATTATTGTCACCAAATGCCCAGAAAATATCACAGAGCAAGAAAAGCAGCGCTTTCAACTGAAGTTGCAATGGAATTCTAGACAAAATTTATTTTTTTCGAAAATCAGTTATTCGGAGACCATCCAAAATAAAGCAAAACAACTACCGCTTTCCGTGCTTGATAGAATTCCGTTTATTTTGGTCACAGGTATTGCCGATGCGAGTTTATTGGTGGGATATCTTAAAAAGAAGTTTTTAGATTTCAAACATCTGGAATTCAAAGATCATCACATGTTTTCAAAAAAAGATATAGAGAAGATTTTAACCACAAGTAATGGGTGCTTAATTCTCACCACGCAAAAGGATTTCGTTCGTTTGTCGGAAAAAATGCCTTCTGATCTATTGTATTTTTTACCGATTAGGATGGAAATTTTAGATCAGCGCCAAGAGGAACTTTTGACCTTAGTCAAAAACAAGACGATACTTTCTTAGTGGATGTGTTTATGGGCTTTATACGAAGATCGCACCAGTGCGCCACTCTCCACATGTCTAAAGCCTAAATCTTTTCCAATGGCTTCATATTTGGCAAATTGCTCGGGGGTGATAAAATCTTTAACGCCCAAGTGTTTTTTCGAGGGCTGAAGATATTGTCCAATGGTCACAACATCCACCTCTGCAGCTCTCAAATCGTGAAGGGTTTCAATGACCTCATCTTCTTTTTCTCCTAAACCGAGCATAATTCCAGATTTAGTCCTGTTTATCCCATTAGATTTTAAGTATTTCAGTACGGCCATACTTTGATCATATTTGGCTTGTATGCGAACCTCACGTGTGAGTCTTCTTACCGTTTCAATATTGTGTGAGACTACCTCGGGATGAACGGCAATGATCCGATCTAAATTCCGCTGATTGCCTTGAAAGTCGGGAATTAACGTTTCTAAGGTGGTATGAGGGTTCATTCTTCTGATGGCATTGACTGTTTCTCCCCAAATGATCGACCCTCCGTCTTTTAAATCATCTCGGTCAACAGAGGTTATCACAGCATGCTTGATTTTCATGATTTTGATGGAACGAGCGACTTTTTCAGGTTCTTCCCAATCAACCGTTTCGGGTCTCCCGGTTTTTACGCCACAAAATCCACAAGAACGTGTACAAATATTCCCCAAAATCATAAAAGTTGCAGTGCCTTCACCCCAGCATTCCCCCATATTGGGACAGCTTCCTGAGGTACAGATGGTATGAAGGTCGTATTTTTCGACAAGTCCCCGCAATTCGGTATATTTTTTACCTGTTGGGAGCTTTACTCTTATCCATTTTGGCTTCTTTACCGTAGTTTGTTCTTTAATTTGAGTCGACATAGATACAATCTTTCACAACAAAGATACAAACTTAAATTGCTAGAAAAACAAACCCAACTGCAAAAAGTAGTAGGAAGATCAGTCCACACAGGCTTAAGATTTTCAAGCCCTTGGAGGGACGGTGTTCTACTGGCATTTGATCACTGCTTACCAGCCTTAAATTTAAATAGGCATAGAATGGAGCAGTTACAAATGATAAAATAGTGGCGATTTGAACCAAAGTACCCATTTCACTTAATAAAAAAGTAAAAATGGCAACAGTTCCTATGGCTAGAAGGATGATCCAAAAGTTGTAATTCAAG